>CASBRD010000190.1 GCA_949128025.1 Oscillatoriales cyanobacterium PMM_0008
CTCCCCCGCTCCCCCACTCCCCCGCTCAAGAGCAACTGGGTTAAGTTCGATCTGGCGATACATTAGCAATGCGGAACGCCAAACTAAATAGCCTTGGCGGTTGAGGTGGAGTCCGTCTGTAGTCAGTTCGGGACGAAGATTGCCTTGGTCGTCGGTAAAGAGGGGGTACAAATGAAAGTATTTTACTCGTTCTTCTTGAGCGATCGTCTCCAGCTGTAGGTTAAGCGATCGAATGCGATCGTTGGGGATAGCAAGCAAGCGATCGCGTCCTTCCCAGGTTGACTGTTCGCCGCCGTGGGGCAAAATCGACTGTAGGACAATCTGAGATTGGGGATGAACCCGCCGCAGACGGCGTACAATCAGCCGATAGTTCCATAAAAGATCCTCGTCTGTGACCCGGCGAATCAAGTCATTGATGCCAATCATCACAAAAATGGTGTCAGGCTGGCTGCGGTCAAACAAATCCAATCTTCGCAGTAATCCAGCCGTAACTTCCCCAGAAATCCCCTGATTCAGCCAGCTAGTGTCTGAGGGTAATAAATCTGGCGGAAACCATAAACTCAAAGAATCCCCAGCCAAGACATTTAAATGCTGGGGCGGGTTTTCGGCTACTACCTTTGCTTCCTGCTCTAGAATGGCTACCCACTTTTGATAACTCAGCTGGTGGCGTGGCCCCAAAGGAGAAGCCGATGCGGGTATTTCGCGCATCAGGCTCTCTCGTGTCGTGGAAGCATTCAGCTGCGAATCGATGGGTAACCAATAATCCCGCAGCAGCCAGACAAGTAGCAGTGTTAGTAACCCATTAGCAGCCAGGGATAAAAACGCCCAGGTAGGCCAGGTTTTCCAGCGATGGGGCACTCGATCGGATTTAACTCATTTTGAATCTAATCGTAAAGTACCACTATCACATACGGCAAAGTTACTGGCAGAATTTTTAGATTGTCGATCGCGATCGGTCATTGCTGATAAGTAGGACGGTATTGATAAACGCAGATGGGTAGGGCGGGTTTTGACTGGAGTTAAACTTTTTTAGATCAAGCACTTTGGCTAAACCCGCCCCTACAAATCCACCTTCGTTTTTTCATCCCTACCTACTTAGTTCATTGTTTATTTTTGATTGGGTAAGCTGCTACGCATCTAATTTCACAGTTAGTTTTTCTGCGTTTCTTGTGGGATGGGCATCCTGCCCGTCCTTGCATTCGATTTAGATGCGTAATAGCTTATAAACAACGAACAACGAACAATCATGATAACTGACTACTCCCTAGTAAAACTGAGGCCAGAGGCAAACTCTTCGCCGTAAGCTTCTTCGCCGTGTTCGTTGATATCGAGTCCTTGCTCTTCGGCGATCGGCTTTACGCGCAAAGCCATCACCGCGCCCAAAGCTTTGAGGATGAGCAACGTGCCAACAGATGCAAAAACGTAGGTTGCCGCAACACCCACGAATTGCTTCCACAACAACTCTGGGTGGCCTGCAAGCAAGCCATCGGCTCCTCCGGAGTTAACAGCTTTATTGGCAAAAACACCTGTCAGAAGAGCGCCTACGGTACCACCGACGCCGTGGACGGGATAAGTATCCAACGAATCGTCAAATTGCCATTTAGCCCGCAAGCTAACAGCAACGAAACAGCAAAGAGAGGTGATCGAACCGATCAGAATAGCTGCAATAGGAGATACGTATCCCGCCGCTGGGGTAATGCCTACGAGTCCTGCTAGGAAGCCGGTGGCAATGCCGATCGCAGTTGGCTTGCCTCTGAGTACCCATTCCACAATTATCCAGGTAAAACCGGCGGCTGCGCTTGCTACTACTGTGGCTACAGAAGCAACGGCTGCCACGGCTCCCGCTCCTCCGGCACTACCACCGTTAAAGCCAAGCCAACCAAACCAGAGCAAGCCTATTCCCAGTAAGACATAGGGGACGTTATGGGGTGCTGCGGGTTGTGTGGGGTAGGTTTTCCGAGGGCCAAGGACATAGGCTGCGACTACAGCAGAAACGCCTGAGCTGATGTGTACGACTGTACCACCGGCAAAGTCTAATGCTCCCAGGTCTAGGAGCCAGCCGCCTTTGCCCCAAACCCAGTGAGCTAAGGGGGAGTAGATCACGGTAGACCAAATCAGTACAAACCAGAAGTATGCTTTGAAACTAATCCGCTCCACGATCGCACCCGATATGAACGCAGGTGTGATGATCGCAAACATCATATTGTAAAGCATGAAAAGTTGATGAGGAATGGTTGGCGCATAGCCGATCGAACTTGGTTTGTCGAACTCAACGCCGTTGAGAAACGCCCAGTTTAAGCTACCAATGAAGGGATTGGCAGTAAAAGGCGGATCTGCTCCAGGATTGATAGAATTTGGTGCAAAGGCGAGACTGTAGCCCCACAGCGTCCAGGTAACGCCGACAACCGCCATCAGGATCAGGCTCATCATCATGGTGTTGAGGACGTTGCGCGATCGCACCAATCCCCCGTAGAAAAAGGCCAGTGCTGGCGTCATCAACATTACGAGTGCTGACGAGATCAACAACCAGGCTGTATCTCCTGTATCGATCGTAGGCTCAGCAGTAGCTCCAGAAGCTTCTTGACCAGACACAGCCGGTGGAGGCACAGGTATAGGCGATACTTCTGCTGGCGATGCTGTTGGGGATGGAGATATTTCTCCTGTAGGACTTAGCGGTCGAGTAGTATCCGGCGAAAGAATTGGAGAAGGTGATGCTTCCGGCGAAAGAATTGGAGAAGGTGATGCTTCCGGCGAAAGAATTGGAGAAGGTGATACTTCCGGCGAAAGAATTGGAGAAGGTGATACTTCTGGCGAAAGAATTGGAGAAGGTGATACTGTTTCTGGAGTTGATAGCGTAGGTGAAGGGCTTGGCGAAGGCGATACGTCTTGGGCAAATGTATTTCCCACCATTAGCCCCATTAGCAGACACGCTGAAATTATGCAAGCAATTAGAAACTTTTTCAACACTTGTTTGTTCCCCTCAACACCGAAGACTTGACATAAATGAATTCAATTGAACGAATTTTAAGTACTCGTTTTCTGTATCAAAAAGTACAGCTTTTTTGGTGTTCCTATGCTATATGCAAGAAACTATTGGCTAAGTTAGAAATCACGATAAAATTCTCAATAAAGCTTACATTATAAGGGTTTTGGAGCATAGGCCATGCTAAAAGGCCAAAACCAGAAGTTAGAGCAGCTATCAATAAAAATATATGCCCCAGTCCCATCCCGCTACAAAATTACTTATCTTCTTGTATCTTCTTCGTTAGAGTCATAATTCGCGATCGCAAATTATGACTCTAACGGGACTATCGCGGTTCGTCAAATAGATAAGCTGCTGGCGGGAAGGGAGTAGCTAAAGCTACAAACCACTGGTTAGATTACCTGGCCCCTTAGAGATACCGCGATCGCTGCCAGTAGGCATATTGCCAGTGCGGGCCTCCTTCAGAAATCCACTGTAGCCTTCCATCCCGTGTTCGCTGATATCCAAACCTACAATTTCTTCTTCTGGAGATACTCGGATACCAAGGGTAGCCTTCAGCGCCAACCAGAAGATCGTACTGAGGAGAACGGTTATACCTCCCACTGAAATAATGCCAACAACTTGAGGGATAACCTGTGTCAAGCCGCCACCCAGTAACAACCCTTTAGCAGGCCCAGTCGTGTACCAGGAGTAAACATTAGGCCCAACGCTAAACAAACCAACAGCTAGGGTTCCCCACACACCGCAAACGAGGTGAACTGAGGTAGCACCTACTGGGTCATCAATTTTAATCCTGTCGAAGAACGTAACGGAGAAAACTACTATTACTCCAGCTACTAAGCCAATGATGAAAGCGCCGCCAACGCTGACGTAAGCACAAGATGCTGTAATGGCAACCAATCCAGCCAAAATGCCGTTGATAATCATGGAAAGGTCTGGCTTACCCAGGTAAAGCCAAGCTGTAACAGTGGCGGTAATTCCACCGACAGCACCAGCCATATTGGTTGTTAGAGCAATGTGAGTAATAGCATTAGGATCGGCGGCCATAGTTGAGCCTGGGTTGAAGCCAAACCAGCCTAACCAGAGTATCAAGCAACCCAAGGTGGCAATACTCATGTTGTGACCCGGCATGGCAAAGCTTTGCCCATCCTGATATTTGCCGAGACGTGGCCCCAGAAATGCCGCTCCCATGAGAGCCGCCCAGCCACCAACCGAGTGAACTACGGTGGAACCTGCAAAATCGTAAAAACCCATCTTTGCTAGCCAGCCACCGCCCCAAATCCAGTTTCCGGTGATCGGATAGGCAATACCTACGAGTAAGACGCTGAAGATTAAGAAGTCAATAAACTTAATTCTTTCGGCAACGGCTCCAGAAACGATCGTTGCTGCTGTGCCTGCGAATACCAGCTGGAACAAAAACTTAGCAGAAAGGGGGACTCCAGTCCAGTTGAGCGAGCTAAAGATACCTTGATAAGCAACTCCTGTCGCCGGACTGTTATCTGCTCCGCTGAGGAAAAATCCGCCGCTGGTACCGAGCAAACCATTGCCATCGCTGAACATCAGGCCAAAACCAATTGCCCAGAAAGCAACGGTAGAAAGGGCAAATACAACTAGGTTTTTGGCTAATACATTAACGGCGTTTTTCTCGCGGCAGAAGCCAGTTTCTAACATACAGAAGCCAGCGTTCATGAAGAATACCAGGAAAGCTGCGATCGCAACCCATAAAGTATCTAGAGCTACCTTCAACTCAGCTGTTGTCGGGCCTGTAGCGGCAGGAGCATCTTGCGCGACTGCTACGTAACCCCACCCCAGCACAATCAAAGCTGCCAGCGGTATGCAGGCTTGCCAACTCGGAGACAGCCGCTCGATCGCTATTTCTAACTGCTTGAGAATTTTGGAGTTCCGGGTCAGGTTGAATTGCCAGATGGAAAACAATTGCTTAGTTCTAGTTCTCGAACTCTTCTTTTTGAATGTTAGTTTAGACATGATTCGTTGTACTGTCCTTGATGAGGGAAACACATCCAACCGTTTAGCCAAACTTGCTGTTAATTAAGCCAATGGAAGGGAGTATACGGCACAGATGTAACAGAGTACTCAATTAGGGTTTCAATTCTCTATCTCCAATCTGGAATGAATATCAATTTGCTGCCCCTGTAAATCATAAGATTTTGTATTTTCTTATGATGTTAATTCTGTATTGTATAATACATTTATCCTTCTCGATCCCCAAATCTGGGATCTAGGGGCTAGAAAAGTCACTCATTCAAAAGTCACTCATTCAAAAGTCAAGAAGGGATTGGGGGCTAGGGCTAGGGAAGAGGGAAGAGGGATTCTTATATAGCAACCGCCAAGGGGACTCTTGACAGTAGGGGCGAACGCGAGTGCGTGCCGGAGGCATTAGCATTCGGGTAGTAAATGTTCGGTTTTAACCAATAAATTATATGCCCGAATGCTTCGCCCCTACCCCAGATTTATGGCTTAACCGACGAAAGCGGTTGCTATATCCGTGCATCCGTGCCTATCAGTGTCGTGGTTAGCGGGGAATTGCGGAATACAATCTATCTTAAGGTAGTAGATTAGAATACATTAAAGGTAAATTTCCCAGGCGCGGCTTATGATAGGTAGTCTCCATCCACAAAACGACATCCCGGCTGTTGAAGACATAGACCTTCCCGGCAGCCCCATATCCCTTAATTCTAGGTTTTATATTGAGCGTCCTCCCAGTGAAACTCTCGCCTATGCAGAACTGGGCAAACCAGGCAGTTTAATCCGCATTCGAGCGCCTAGAAAAATGGGAAAAAGTTCCCTGATGCTGCGCCTGATTAACCAGGCTGCTACTTTCGGCTACCACACAGTCACAATAGATTTTCAGCAGGCTGACAGCGCAATTTTTGAGAGTATAGACAAATTCTTGCGTTGGCTGTGTCTTAACGTAGCGCGACAGTTAAAACTGGCTCCCAAACTGAATGATTACTGGGACGAAGATATGGGTAGCAAGGTGAGCTGCACCATCTATTTTGAGGGATATTTGTTAGAGCAAATTCGCACTCCATTGGTATTAGTATTTAATGAAGTGAATCGGCTATTTGAATACCCTGATATTGCACAAGATTTTTTTCCCCTCTTGCGATTTTGGCACGAAGAAGCCAGACGAGAAAACCTTTGGCAGTCACTTCGGTTAGTTTTAGTTCACTCGACGGAAGTCTATGTTTCATTAAGCATTAATCAATCGCCATTTAATGTAGGATTAACGATTAAATTACCGGAATTTATATCCGAGGAAGTTCAAGATTTAGCGCAGCGGCACGGACTAAAGTTGAGTGAGAATCAAATCCAGAAATTAACAAAAATGGTGGGAGGACATCCCTACTTGGTACATCTGGCTCTATAGGAAGGATTTAGCTGCACCACTCTCGACATGACTCAAATTGGGAGTGAAAATATTACTCCGGCTCAATGGTATAAAGGTCTAGTCGCTGACTTATGGCGAGGCTTCAAATTATTGGAAAAATTTAACTTAAAAACTTGGTGGAGGGAACAAGAAGAAGTTTCTCTAGTTCAACGATTAAGTCATTTTATTGACGACCTGCTAAAAGTGCAATTTTCGCAGCAACGGATTTTTATATTTGTTGATGAAATAGATAGTATTTTGAGCTTAAAATTTCCGGTAGATGATTTTTTCGCCTTCATTCGGTTTTGTTATAATCAAAGAGCGATCGATCCGGAATATAACCGCCTCACCTTTGCAATATTTGGAGTCGCCACGCCCTCAGATTTAATTGCCGATAAAAATCGTACCCCATTTAATATTGGCAAAGCGATCGAACTGCACGGGTTACAATTTGAGGAATCTCAAACCTTGGTGAAAGGATTAGCAACTTATACAGATAACGCTCCAGCCATATTAAAAGAAATCTTAAAGTGGACAGGCGGGCAACCATTTTTAACCCAAAAAATCTGCGATTTAGTGCAAAAAACGAGTCAGGAAAACTTAAACAACAGGTTGACTATTCCGACGGGGATGGAAGGGTTTTGGGTCGAGTCTTTGGTACAAGCAAAAATCATCCATAAATGGGAATCCCAAGATGAACCAGAACATTTGAGGACGATACGCGATCGCCTTAATAATAATCAACAACGGAAAGGCAGACTCCTGGGAATTTATCAGCAAATTTTACAAGGGCGAGAAGTTATTGTTAATGACAGTCAAGAACATACAGAATTAATATTATCAGGATTAGTTGTCAAGCATCAAGGCTATTTACAAGTCAAAAATCAAATTTATGCCAGCGTATTTAATCTAATGTGGGTCGCCTCAGAATTAGGTCAATTGCGCCCCTATTCTCAAACCTTTGATGCCTGGATAGTTTCTCAACAAACCGATGAATCGCGACTTTTGAGAGGTCAAGCTTTAAAAGATGCTCAAATCTGGGCGCAAGGAAAAAGTTTAAGCGATTTAGATTATCAGTTTTTAGCGGCTTCTGTTGAAGCTGACAGAAAAGAAGTACAAATAACTTTAGAAGCTGAACGAGCTAAAGCTATTGAAGCACAATTGGCAGAGCAAAAACAAAGATTATTACAAGAACAACAAACAGCCAAATTACAAAGATTATTGTTAGGAGCAATCAGTATCGCCTTTCTGGTATCTTCAGGTTTGGGATTATTCGCTTTTAGACAATACAGAGAAGCCAGGATTAGCCAAATCAAGGCGTTAGCATCATCTTCCGAAGGATTATTTGCTTCAAATCGTCAATTAGACGCGATGATCGCAGCAATTAAAGCCAAACGCGAATTAGAAAGTTTGGGTAGTGTAGATAGCAAAACGACTGAAGATGTAGAAATAGCCTTGAGACAAACAGTTTATGGTAACAACGAATTTAACCGTTTGATCGGTCATAAAAGCGGCGTATCTACTGTTGATATTAGTCCTGACGATCGATTGATTGCGACTGGGAGTAGCGATCGGACCGTTAAACTCTGGAAACGAGATGGTACGTTGCTGAAAACATTAAAACATACTGCAACAGTGTTTCGCATTGCTTTCAGTCCTGACAGTCGCTTGATTGTGGCGGGAAGTTTAGATGGGAGTGTCAAGCTTTGGCGTATTGATGGGACTTTAGTAAAAACTATTCAGGCACATAAAACCTCTGTCTGGGGAGTTGCTTTTAGCCCTGATGGTAAGCTGATTGCTTCAGCCAGTGGCGATAAAACTGTGAAATTATGGCGGCTTGACGGTACACTCTGGAAAACATTGACAGGACATAAAAAAGGGGCTTTAAATGTAGCTTTTAGTCCAGACAGCCAGATACTTGCTTCTACAGGAGGTGATAATACAGTTAAACTGTGGAATAGTGACGGCAAGTTGCTGAAAACCCTAGAAGGACATCAGAATTCCGTTTGGAGTGTAGCGTTTTGTTCGCAAGCAAATTTACTGGTTTCAGCTAGTAGAGATCGCACTGCAAAACTGTGGCAACTAGATGGTACTTTAGTCAGAACGCTTCAAAGCAATGATGCCATTTTAGGCGTTGATTGTCAGGGTAAATATATTGCTACAAGTGGTAAAGATAATCAGGTAAAGATTTGGAAAACAGACGGAACATTTATTAGAAACTTAAAGCAGCATCGTGCAGTTATTCGAGGTGTTGCAATGAATTCTAATGCTTCGATCGCTGCTTCTGCCAGTGAAGATACCACAGTTAAACTTTGGCATCGCAATAAATATTTGTTAAAACCGCTCTACGGTCATCAAGATACGATTTGGGAAGTTGCTACTAGCCCAGATGGGAAGTTGATTGCGACCGTTAGCGCTGATAATACCCTCAAATTATGGTTGGCAGATGGCACACTTTGGCAAAACTTTAAAGAAAATAAATATGGTTTTCGGACTGTTGGCTTCAGTCCAGACAGTAAAATTATAGTGACTGGAAGTAATAACGGTACTGTTCAACTTTGGTATTTGGGGAACCGGAATAAATCTGCGATCGGACTGTTGCGAACTTTGAAAGGACATGGAGCTATCATTACTGCTATTGCGATCGCTCCCGATGGGAAAACTATCGCTTCGGCTGGAGATGATAACACTATCAAAATCTGGAATTTCGATGGCAAATTATTGCACAGCATCACTGTTTCCCATCAGAGAATCTGGAAATTAGCTTTTAGTCCTGACGGTCAACTCCTAGCCTCTGCGAGCCAAGATAGTACAGTGAAACTTTGGAAACCTGATGGTACGGCTGTGAAAACGCTGAGAGGTCACGAGGATGGGGTTTGGGGAGTCGCTTTTAGTCCTCAAGGAAATACGATCGTTTCTGCTAGTTGGGATGACACTATTAAACTCTGGAAATTAGATGGAACATTACTGAAAACAATTAAGGCACAAAGTCAGGGTTTAGCGCGAGTCGCTTTTAGTCCTGACGGTCAAACTATTGCTACAGGTGGCGTTGATAATCTGGTGAAATTATGGAGTTTAGAGGGAAAGTTGCTGAATACATTACCCGGACATCAAGGAATTGCGATCAGTCTGGCTTTTACTGCTGATGGAAACTTCTTGGTTTCCGGGGGAGATGATGGTACTGTGATTATGTGGAATTTAAAACAAATTCGGACGCTGAATGAACTAGAATATGCTTGCAATTGGGTGCGGGATTATCTGCGGACGAATGTTGAGGTGGAGGAGAGCGATCGCCATTTGTGCGATAATATTGGCAAACCATAGACTCAATAGGTATGAGGCAAAGAAGATTTGCATGGTAATTCGGAAAGCCCCGTAAATTTTTGGATCGCGTTTAAGGCATTTTCTCCAGGTACTGCTTGTAGCCGAGTTCATCTAGTTGGGCTTGTTTTTGTAGTACTGATTCGGCTAACATTTGACGATATTGCTGAACTCTTTCTAGTAATTCTGGCTGATGGGTCGCCAGGATTTGTATTGCTAAAAGCCCCGCGTTTTTGGCGTTACCGATCGCAACTGTGGCGACGGGAATTCCAGCTGGCATTTGTACGATCGAATATAGAGAATCCAAGCCCTGCAAGTGGCGACTGGCTACTGGTACGCCGATCACGGGCAAGGGCGTCAGGGAGGCAACCATTCCGGGCAGATGGGCTGCACCTCCAGCACCGGCGATTATCACTTTTATGCCCCTGTGGTGGGCGTTTTTGGCGTATTCTACCATGCGATCGGGGGTACGGTGGGCAGAGACGATCGCAACTTCGCAGGCGATGCTGAATTCTTCGCAAATTGCGATCGCACCCTGCATGGTGGGCAAGTCGGAATCGCTGCCCATGATAATGCCTACTAATGGTTGAGTCATTTGTCAGTTGTCATATTTTTATAAATACATATAACCATACCACTTTTTGCGATTTTATTATATGCTTGAATAAAATTTAATAGTAACTCAAGTTGCTAGTTACTTGCACTCTGGGTATGTTGTTGCGATGCCGCGCTCTTATCCAAGTTGGTATAAGAGCGCGGCATCGCAACAACGTACCTAATACAGCCTCAATTATATAACTAGCAACTTGCGTTAGTAAATAAACTGAACACTCAGAAACCGGGTTTCTAACAGACGCACCCAGATCGTGATAAATTAAATATCATAAATCATGACATAGGCAAGAAAACCACCAATCGCTACCTAGATGGATATTATCAACGCTAGAGTACCCGGATACAGAGCTTTGCAGCAAATATCAATTGATTCTGGTGGCATCATTCATAAAATTATGCCAATGTATGTTGCTGGCAAACCTTCAGCAGATAAAGAAGTTGTAGATGTAGATGGGGATTGGGTTTCGTTGGGTGGAGTCGATTTGCAGATTAATGGGGCGTTGGGCTTAGCATTTCCAGACTTAAATCCAGATAATTGCGGCAAACTCCCGGAAATCTGTAAATTTATGTGGGATCGGGGCGTTGATGGTTTTTTGCCTACTCTTGTCACAACTTCGGTAGAGAACATTCAACGAAGTCTCGCAGTGTTAGCTGATTTTATAGTAACTCAGCCAGATAATCCACCCACGGCTCAAATATTGGGAGTACACTTAGAAGGGCCTTTTTTGAATCCTGAAAAGCGCGGGGCGCACCCATCTGAGTATTTATTGCCGCTGACTATTGATAATGTGAAGAGGGTTTTGGGTGCTTACGCAGATATCGTGAAAGTTATCACTTTAGCACCAGAATTAGATTTAACTGGAGAGGTAATTTCTTATTTGCGTTCTTTGGGCATTATCATCAGTTTAGGACACTCCCAAGCTACTGCCGATCAAGCGCAAAAGGCATTTAAGTTGGGTGCATCAATGGTGACTCATGCTTTCAATGCTATGCCCAGTTTACATCATCGCGAACCTGGATTATTGGGTGCTGCTATAGTCGATCGAGATGTTAAATGCGGTTTGATTGCTGATGGTCAGCACGTATCTCCCACAATGTTGCAAATATTACTGCAAGCTAGCGGTTACGAAAGAGGTATTTTCTTAGTTAGCGATGCTTTGGCACCTTTGGGACTGCCGGATGGTGTTTACCCGTGGGATACTCGCGAGATTGAAGTAAAAAACGGCACGGCGAGATTGCCAGATGGAACGCTTTCTGGGACAACTTTATCGTTATTGGTAGGGGTGCAGAATTTGGTGAAGTGGGGAATTTGCGATCGGGAAGAAGCGATCGCACTTGCCACTGTTGCACCCCGAAAAGCAATTGGTATAAAAGGAATCATCGGTAAACCTGCTGACCACTTATTGCGCTGGCAAATGACTCAACCAGAACCGAGTTACGAACCGATACTGACGTGGGAAAGATTATTTACCTAACCTAACTCTAAAGTTGTTGTCCCAAATATGTGGGAGATATTGATATTGGGTATGCCGCGAGTATACATCCGAACGCATTCAAATACTGGCTTCATCCCGTAACTTTCAGCCAGGGAAATAGCCTGGGGATTAGCATCGGGGGTATCTAAAAATATAGGCTTACCGTCACCCAGCTTACTGAGGCATTGAAATAAACTTTCAGCAATTTGGGCATCCTCAGCAAACAGAGGCCCGATTTTCAATCCAGTGCGACATTCTCTAATTACGCCATAGCCGCACAAATTGCCATCATTAATATAGGCATAGCCTGCACGCGCTGGGGAAGTAACCCATTCTTGTAGGAAAGCTGGACGAGGTGCGGGAAAATGTTGGTGATCGTAATGAAAAATATCTGCAAATGGGATATCTTTTAGCGTGACAATGTTGTCAGGATCTGTAGCAGCTATCCCCGTACCTTGATAGCGAATATGGCGATAGGCTGGCACAAAACCAAATTTGCGGTAGTTTTCGACTTGCGCTAGGACACCATCGAGGGCAAAATTGCGATCGCCTAGCAACCTCAAAGCCTCATTCCAAGTTTGCAAGCCAAAACCTTGACCGCGCCGATCGGGTTTGACAATATAAAAACCGATAAAGCCAAAAGTCTCGTCGTAGCGTACCGCCGAAATAGTGCTGATGGGTTCGCCGTCGATTTCACCAATCAAAAAACCGCCAGGATCGGCAGCATAGAATGCTGCTGCATCATTAATGCCGGGATTCCACCCCTCTGCTGCTGCCCAATCGAGGGCGAGTTCTAACTCAGCAAGGGTCATTGGTCGAATTGTCAATCTGTCGCCCGTCATAGCTCAACCGTTGGATACTGAGTGAAAGTTACCTCAAAAGTAACGTCTAATGGTAAGTTTAAGCGTTGGAAACAACTTAACAGCAGGAAAATTAATGAACGCAACCGACGATAAAACCATTGTTCAGGACTACTTTAATTCTACTGGCTTCGATCGCTGGCGGCGTATCTATGGCGATGGTGAGGTGAATAAAGTCCAGCTGGATATCCGCGAGGGACATAAGCAAACAGTAGATACCGTACTCAGTTGGCTGACATTTGATGGCAATCTATCAAAGCTATCAATCTGCGATGCCGGTTGTGGTGTTGGCAGTCTCAGCATTCCCTTAGCACAGGCGGGAGCTAAAATTTATGCTAGCGATATCTCTGAGAAGATGGTGGGCGAAGCCAAGGAAAGAGCCGAAGCTGTTTTGAGTGATTTAAGTAATCTTACCTTTGCGGTGCAAGATTTAGAGGCAGTCAAAGGCAGCTATCACACGGTTATTTGTTTGGATGTCCTGATTCATTATCCCCAAGATAAGGCAGCTGAAATGATTGCTCATCTTACTTCTTTGGCACAGTCTCGTCTAATTCTCAGCTTTGCACCTCACACCTTTGCTCTTTGTTTGCTCAAGAAAATTGGTAGTTTCTTTCCCGGTCCGAGCAAAGCGACTCGCGCTTATCTGCATCGCGAAGCTGATATTGTCGAAATTCTTGAGACTTGCGGCTTTTCAGTTCAGCGGTCAGCTATGACTCGTACCCGTTTTTACTTCTCCCGCATACTGGAAGCTACGCGGAAATGAGGTTATAATCGCGCTATATATTAGCGCGATTATCTAACCTTATGACAAGCGATCGCACTAACCAAAAGACCCCATCCTCAACCGTACCAGCAACTCATTCAACTCCGCCTTAGCAGAAGGCGCTTCCGGTAAAGTACTACTCTCAAAAGCAGCTTCCAACTCACCTCGCAAACGCTCAAATTCTTCATGATGAAATGCTATATCAGCATCTTCCAAAACAGATTTTTCTACTCCCTCTAGCTTCCGTGCAATCAAATCGGGAATGTAAGGCAATTTGAAAACTTCATTCAAATGCACTAAGTTAGCTTCTAAAATCCCTGTTTGCATCAGATAAATACCAGTTAATAGCACTCGGTAGATATAAAGCAGCGGTTTAACTCTTCTGTCTTTTTCAAACAATCGCCATTGCGTTTGGGCAAATCCGAAATAGTGGTGAACGTGGTAGCGGGTAATGCAACCTTTAGCAATAACTTTTAATTCCTCATGTTCTGGAGTAGTGAAAACAACCAAAGGCGAATACAACTGCTCTAAAACATAACCATTCTTTTTAAGCAGCAGCGAAAAGAACTTTTTGATATCGTGACTTACCAGGTCAATTTCCAGTCGATCGCGAATTTCCGAAACTTCGATAGTTTCTCGCCCCGGTTCTAATCCAACTACTTCTGACACTGGCAGAATGTGGGAACCGCGCAAGTCAAAGTCCGAGTCTGGTGAGGGAAATCCATACAAATGCGCCCCGCTAATTGTAGCGAACAAAAGCGGGTATGGCTGTTCGGAAATTACTGGAAGTAGCTGCTGATCAAGAGTCATTAGATTTTAGATTTTAGATTTTAGATTTTGGATTTTGGATTGCTCCCACCGATGAATCCAGGTGCTAGAAACCAATAAATTCTCGATCGTAATTTATTGGTTATAATTTCGAGATTTATTCGATCCATTTTTATCGACACCTCCAGGCGAATTGTTACGCATTTCAAGAGGCGATAATTGCTCTTGTATCCGCACGTCATCCCTCTTAAGAATAGGTTCTTCAGAAGAAAGGCGTCTGTCTTGCAGAATTTGAACTTCTCTCTCAAACTGCCGCCTTCCCTCCCTGAAGAAGTCTTCCGAACTTGACCGAAATAAACCATTTGTGACGCGCTGAGGAATGTCGATCGCACGCGCCTGTACACTAGCTAACAAAACTATCGGAAACGTCAGCACTGTAGCTGTAGCGACGCTGCGACATATCTTATTCAGAGTTATTTTCATTTTCAATACCATAAAAATAACAGAGTGTCAATTCTATTATATGCGCTAAAATAATATCTTTCTAAATTAGGAGCAGACGTCTCAGTATGTGCCGATTACTTGGCTATCTCGGCCCACCCATCCTACTAGATTATATTCTGTCCAAACCAGAGCATTCCCTGATTGAGCAGAGTTACCAACCACGGGAGATGACCTCTGGGTTGCTCAATGCCGATGGCTTTGGTATTGGTTGGTATCACCCACAGCGAGACACCGACCCTTTTACCTACAAAAATACGCTGCCCATCTGGAGCGATATTAACCTGCCCAATCTCAGCCGCTATATCGAGTCAGGCTGTATACTCGCCAATGTCCGCAGCGCTACTTCCGGTCAGGCGGTGGATTTGAGTAACTGTCAGCCTTTTCGTAGTGGGCGTTTGTTATTCACTCACAATGGCTTCATCCAAAATTTTCGGCAGACATTATATAGACCGATACGTAACAGACTAAGCGATAAAGTTTACCAGAGTATTGATGGTTCTACAGATTCAGAACACATCTTCGCTCTGTTAATTAACGAGTTAGCAGCTAACCCAGATATTGCTTTAGAAAAGGCATTGCAAAGTTCGTTAATAACTTTGTCTGAGTTGGCTCAATTCCATCAAGTCAATGTTTCTGCCAACATTATCGTTACAGACGGACGACGGTTGGTTGCCTCTCGCTTTGCCACAGGGAAATCTGCGCCCTCGCTTTACTGGTTGCGAGATGACCCAACTTTTCCAGATGCGGTAATTATTGCTTCCGAACCTTTATTCGCTGGCAATTGGATCGGCTTTTCTGAAAATAGCATCATTAGTGTGGGAGAAGACCTTGATATCCAAATCTCTTAGTTTCCAAACAACTCAGCCCAGTACAACAGACGAACGGCGACAGCAGATTAAAGAGTGGATGCAGCTTTGCCGTGCTGGTACTTTAGCGCTATTTGAAGGTGTTGATTACAATAGCTTTTGCCATCAACCTCATCCTGAATTTAGCCCTGTTGGTTGGCATTTAGGTCACATTGCTTACACCGAGTCGCTCTGGCTGCTGGAGCGTTGTGCTGGCAAATCATCTCAGTTTAAACAATATCACAGCTTATTTGCATCTGATGGCTTACCCAAGGGAAAACGGGTTCATTTACCGACGCTAGCAGAAGTTATTGGCTACTTAGATACTGTGAGAAAACAGGTTTTCGATTACCTGAAAGTAGCGCCTTTAGATGAGCAAGAACGTCTCTGGCGGTTTATGATTCAGCATGAAAGCCAACACAGCGAAATTATTTGCTTTCTATTGCAATTGCAAAGTAGGTCATTAGTCATTAGTCAATCGTCATTAGTCAAGGGCGATCCCCCCCTGCCCCCCCTTAAAAAGGGAGGAGAAGAAAACACAAATGACAAAGAACAAGAAATAATTGAAATCCCGGCGGGTGAGTTTGTGATAGGAAATGACTCGATCGATGCTTTAGATAACGAACGCCCAGCACATCGGGTTTATTTGGATACGTATTGGATCGATCGCTACCCAGTAACTTGCGGAGATTACCGCAAATTCATGCAAGCAGGAGGCTACCACAACCCCGAATGGTGGTCGCTTGCTGGGTGGGAGTGGCTGCAAGCAAACCCAATTATCCAGCCGCTTTATTGGTTAGAAGATTCAGCGTGGGATAATCATCCAGTTTGCGGCGTTAGCTGGTACGAAGCAGACGCATATACTCGATTCGTGGGTAAAAGATTGCCAACAGAAGCAGAGTGGGAAAAAGCAGCTAGTTGGGATGCAGCAGATGGGGTGTTTTACAGATATCCTTGGGGTGAGGAAGAACCAAACGCGGATTTATGTAATCACAATTATGTACAGAAGCAACAAACAGATTCCAAAATCCAAAATTATCATGACTGCATACAACAAAAGCAACAAACAGATTCCCCAATCCAAAATCCAAAATCCTCTCTTGCGAAGGTGGGCATCGTGACGGGAACCGCCAAGACGCCCACTTCGCGCAAAATCCAAAATCGAACCACTGCGGTAGATGCTTACCCAGCTGGTAAAAGTGCTTACGGTTTGCAGGATGTTTTAGGCAATGTTTGGGAGTGGACGGCTTCTTGGTTCGACGGTTACGAAGGGTTTGAATATTATCCCTATCGCGGTTATTCCCAAGTTTATTTTGATGGGCAGCATCGGGTGCTAAAAGGCGGCAGTTGGGCAACTCGTCCTTGGGCTTTGCGCTGTAGTTTTCGCAACTGGTATCATCCTGGTGTGCGTCAAATTTTGGCAGGATTTCGCTGTGCCAGTTTTGAGAGTTTTTAGCCCTTCAGCGAATTTCTCCTGGTAATAGAGAATAATGGCTTGTTCAAAATCGCTTTTAGTTTGCGTTTTGAGAGATGCGATCGGCTGGGGCTCTGCCTCATAAATTTTATCTGAGCCTCCGGATGGGATAAGCACCCTTTTAGTGGGAAAATGCGGAACAAACAAACATTAGTTGGAAACTTCTTGCTTAGGCGTGATTTTATCCTGTACTGCTTTGTGTTTCACTAGCTGAGTCCATTTGAGCAAGCCATTCTTAGTTGGTGTAGCTCTAGCGGACTGTTCCGATCGCAATTGCTGCCAAACAAACGGAGGTTGAATGTCCATTTTTCAGACTGTAAGCGGCAAGGCTGCTTCTCAATACACGATCGCAAACCGCTTGCAAATACAGCATCTACTCAATCCTAAAGCGCTTTCACAAGATCGACAGGTTGACGGTAGGGATGTGGTTAAGGGGTTAAGTCAAACTCCTAAGTCCCTACCGCCGCGCTATTTCTACGACGATCGCGGTTCGGAGTTGTTTGAGCAAATCTGCGAGTTACCGGAATATTATCTGACGCGGACGGAAACAGCTATTTTGCAAGGGTGTGCTGGTGAAATTGCTCGGCTAACTGGTGCGTGTGAAGTTGTGGAATTGGGTAGCGGTAGCTCAACTAAAACCCGGATTCTGCTGGATGCTTACAACGAACTAGAGTATCCCCTGTGCTATGTTCCGATTGATGTGAGCGCTGGCATTCTGGAAAGCAGTGCTAGAGAATTGCTGGCAGATTATCCATCGCTTGCGGTTCGCGCTTTGGTTAGCACTTACGAACTGGCGCTGAAAGGTTTGGCCCCGTCTCGCTTACCGGCGCGGATGATTTGTTTTTTGGGCAGTACGCTGGGTAATCTCGATCGTCAGGAGTGCGATCGCTTTTTCTGGCAAATCACCGACGCTCTCAATCTGGGCGAGTATTTCTTGCTGGGAATAGATTTACAAAAGTCGCCCTATCTGTTGGATGCCGCCTATAACGATCGCCAGGGTGTTACAGCTGCTTTTAATTTGAATATGCTGGAGCATCTCAACTGGCGTTTTGATGGCGATTTTGACACGACGCAGTTTGAACACTGGGCTTTTTACAACAAATCTCAGTGCCAAATTGAGATGCACTTGCGGAGTATGCGATCGCAAACTGTGCAATTACGCGCTCTCGACTTAACTGTTGAGTTTGAGGAAAACGAAACAATTTTGACGGAAATATCCCGCAAATTCGACCTCAACCTCATGCAGCAAGAACTGCGGACACATGGTTTAGTGCCGCTTCAGGTTTGGACTGACCCAAATCAGTGGTTTGGGGTCTTACTTTGTCAGATGCAACAAAGTTGCTGATTAGTTCATTGTTCATGGTTCATTGTTCATTGGTAATTTGATGAATAATGAACCATAGCTAAAATGGTTGCTGTATGAGGCATTTCCGGTGCCATATTCCCAATCTTCAGTTTTTACGAGCGGTTATAAGAGGCAATCAAAATGACTGTTGCTCAAATTGAAGAGAAAAAAGCGAAAAAGAAGTCAGTCGCCCAGAACTTGTGGTTTTTGCATTGGTTAATGGCTGCTTTTTTCTTACTGCTATTTGCGACTGGCGCTTACATGACTGACTTGCCCAAAAAAGTATCCTATGGGGAGTCTTTATACGAGTTCCACAAAACCCTTGGGGTAGTGGTGATGAGCGTACTGCTAGCTAGAATTGTTGTCCTGCTGCTCGTCATCCAACACAAGTATAGGCGGCGTCTGCCCAAGTTGAGGGGGGAATGGCTAAAAACTTTCGCTTTTCACACAAGTCTATATTTGTTTATGGTGGTTGTGCCTCTGAGCGGCTATTTTTGTTCTAATTCCTATGGGTATGATGTGGTTATATTCGGCACTGGTATAACTTTGCCAGACATATTTCCAGAGAACAAAGAAGTAGCTGAATTTAGTAAAAGCTTGCATTTTTGGCTAGCTTACACTTTTCTGGGTGCGATCGCACTCCACGCGATCGACCAATGGAAATACTTGCGGTCACAAATGCGTCGTTTTTATACAGCGGTTAAGGGAGACATCTCATCAAGCTAATCTATCTAGGATATCTGCGATCCCACACAGCCCAGTTACGCGCTCTCAACTAACACCTCGACATTTTGACAGATGGTTGTCGGTTTGGGAATTGACACACCGTCTTCCCGTAGTCCCTCCAGATGAAACTCGATCGCTTCCCGAATCATCCGTTCTGTCTCTTCCTGGGTCGCACCTGTAGCCACACAACCCGGCAAATCAGGCACATATGCAGAGTAATTACCCTCAGCCTTTTCAATGACCACTGCGTACCGCATCACTATCCTCCTTTACAGTTGTGCCTGCCTCCAAATACTGCCCAGAGTACCGGGGGCTAGATCGTCAGACGGTTTCCCCGGAACCGTAACCAAACCCGGTTTAACGGAGTGTTTGAACTGCCTGTGACTACCTTTAGTTCTAGCGAGATACCAACCATCGGCTTCCAGTTGCTCTATTACTTTACGTACTTTCATGTTACTACTCCTATACAACCTTATTAACTTTCTAAGTATTCTCCTAACTGTAACCCTTACACAGCATTGCTTTTATTCTTAGAACTATGTTTTCCAGTGCGTAGTAAGCTATGCTTCCAGTGCGTAGTAAGCTATGCTTCCAGTGCGTAGTAAGCTATGCTTCCAGTGCGTAGTAAGCTATGTTGTCTGGTGCGTAGTAAGCTATGTTGTCTGGTGCGGCTAAAGTAAATACAATAAAAGTCTATCCCTTTAAAAGCAGTCACAAAAAAGGCAACTCAGTTTAAGGCAACTCTAAGAAGACATGGGGCGCAGGCCAAAAAAAAGATACAAAAATTTACAAAAGCAGCAAGTCAGATCAATAAATCAGTAAATTACGAACATGACACAGAGCGCACGTCACCGAAAAAAACCAAAGTCTGCCAGTAAATGGAACCCCCCTCCAGACGACAGAAAAGGGATTACCGTCCGTGGAGAACTAGACGATTATGGTTTGAATGTTTATGAGTTTCGAGTACTAGCTCATGTAGTACGCAGGGAATCGAAGGATAAAGGTTGTTATGCCAAGCAGGAAAAAATGGGAGAAGTTTGCGGTATCAGCCAGCGAAAGGTTTTACAAGCTCTGAAAATTCTTTCTGAGGCTGGAATCCTGCGGAAGGAAAAGAATCCCAACGGGCGTACTCATGTCTACAGATTGAACGAAGGCAGTAAATGGAAAGACCCAAGTGAGTTGGATAAAATTCGGAAGGGGGGTGAAGAACCACAAGCAGATGAAAGTTAATGTAGAAACGGTTCAACAAAGCTGGGAAATCTCTACCGAAGATCGCATTCCATCTTATGTGGACTAACAAATAGGACGATTGCCGGGATTCACCGCATGGATATACTCGCTACCGGAAGTAGGCCATCCTCGTTTGTAAACAGCTTCTTCTGGCTTTCCCCATCCCAGCTGCAAAATCATTTCCAAGAAATCGGACTTCTCAAACTTGCACAAACCAGCCCATTCTGTTTTATAAGAAATCCTGCCCACATCAGTAGGTCCGATCGCGCGAAAGTCTTTGCCATTATTGACACTCAAGTATAAATCCATACCTGTCTTCACTTCATCCCAGAATGCCAGTAGGTCAGCTTTCGCAGCTTTCAGCGTCTCTATATCGCCGGGTAAAGCAATCAACTGGGCGTCCACTTCTGGGATTCGCAGAGTCTTGCCTTTGAGAGCGATTTGCCGCCAGACAATGCCAGAAACTTGGTGTTCTCTCTGATAGCTGTGAATAGTAGCTTTAAAGTCTTGATAAGCCGTGAACTTTTGCACGCCCTCGCTTTTAATAAACTTGTCAATCAAAGGATTGCCAGAAGCCTGAACAGTCAGGTTAAGGCGCTGACCCGTCAGACAGGCTCGACGTTCGTCAGCCAAAATTTCGATCAGTTCCTCGGTGGTGTGGACTTTTGTCATGAGAAACACCATCTGGGACAGTTACGCGAACATTACCTTCTAGGATAATTGTGTATTTTGTTGTTTGTTAGCGATCGCACACCTAAAAAATAGGGCAGACCAGTGTGTCTGCCCCTGCACTCACTTAGCTAGTTCCGTATTGAACTCATTCACCACTCGCTGCTTCAACGTCCCAGATCCCTCACGCGGCTGTCGGTTAAACACCTTGCGGAAAGCATCATCTACCTGCTCAAACGGCACTTGTCCCTTATCGTTGAGAACTTCCTTACCCGACTGGTCAAACAGGACAACTTGAGGCACAAAACCTTTGTAGTAATAGCCCGGTTCCGTTGGCTCGTAGGTAGATTTGGCGGGGATAGAATCCACATCGACGGGAATAAAATCTGCCGCCCGTCCGTAAACCGCTTGCAGGCTGGAAACCACTGTCGCGTATTGCTTGCAATCCCTGCTGTCGTCTACATAGAATACCAGCAGTGTTGGCTTATCTCGCTTCAAGGACTGTGCCAGAGTCACCTTTGACGGCACCAAGGAACCATTCCCGGCATAGAGGACAAAAATATTGCCATCAAAGTTGTCGTCCTTTATACCCGCAAGAGCTGGTGGCGTCCCCATTAGCAACAGACAACCAAGCGCGGCGAAAACCGTCAATAGGCAACTGGCAAAAATCCGCCGCCAGTGATTGAGAAAAGTAGCGATAGTCATTTTATCCAAGAATCCTTCTACTCTGTGTCCCGATCGCAAACCTGAAGTCAAACCCCTGCTTTTAAACCATTTCTTTGTAGGTTGGGTTGAGAAACCCAACGCATTTGCCCTAGTTTCGTGCCTCAACCCAACCTACAAACCTGAAGTGAAACTTCTTTACTTTTGACTTTTGACTTTTGACTTTTGACTTTTGGAGCCCCTTTCACCGCAGTTGCACTTCTCGCTTCACGTCAATCAGTACCTTACCATTTCGGATCAGGCGATATTCACCCCGCCAGACGCCCGCAGTTAACGGTTGATTAGCAGATGCCCTTTTGCCAACATAACTCAGCCAAGCTCGACTGGACGATTGTAGCTCTTGCTTGCGTACAGCAAACGGTTTACCATCGGGCGCTATAAGTTGAAATTCTTGTCGATCGCCCTTAAGTACACCGTAAGCTTGCACCCAGAAGATCAGCGCCGGACTATTTTTAGGTAGTTCCGTTTCCGAAAAGCGCCCTGACCAAATAGCTGCCATATCCGGTGGCTGAGTGGCAAAGCCAGCGCGGATCGTACCTGTGGGAACATAACTTATCGGCTGTTGCCATAAGGCTTGGCGCGAAACGTTACAACCTGGCCCAGCATTAGCACCAACAAACGGGTCTACCACTTTATCTTGGTAACGGACAGTCAAGTGAACGTGAGGAAAGGAAGCTAAGCCAGACTCTCCCACCATGCCCAATACTGTACCGGCGGCAACGGAGGTATCTGGTTTGACAACAACACTGCCGTTGCGGAGATGGCAATACTGAGTCTGCCAGCCGTTACCGTGGTCAATTACAATTCCGTTACCGCATTCAATGCCTTGAACGTTGGCTTTGTCTGTTTGATCGGCTACTCTGCGATCGCTAACTCCGTCGCGCACTCGCAGGACTTTGCCCGCTGCTGCTGCTTTCACGGCAACGCCAGCTGCCATAACGCGCTCATCTGGAATGGCAAAATCTACGCCGTTATGACCGTCGTAGGTTTGCCGACCGCAGCCAAAATCGACTTCTGTTGGGCTGGGGTCGCGATCGACATAGTGCATAATAAAACAGTCTTGGCCTAGCGTACAGTTAATCGGTAAGCCAAGTTTGAAAGAATTTGGGGGGTTAGCAGCTGTTTCAACTGGGGATGGTGCAGAAGCGGTCTTTTCTTTACCGAAGCAGGCGGGGAGAAGGGTGAGTAGGAAGACAAGAAATGCTGTAGCCAGAAGGGAATTTTTCATTGGTTTGATGATTGATTTCAACTGCTACGACTAAAGAAAATTGCCGCTAGGACAATTAAACCCAAAAGTGCTAAAGGCACCCACAGATTAATAAGCTCAGACATATTAGTTCCTGGTGTGTTGGGAATAATATCTAAAAATTAATATTTTTGATTATATATCTTTAAAATATAAAGTGAGTTTTATAAGAGAGCCAACTATGACAGCGACCGACGCGGTGATATGGCTACAAGAACGAACAGCCTTAAGTGTGCTGTCAGAGAGGGTATTGGAGGCGATCGCACAAGTTTTAGAAGAAAAAGTCGTAGCGGCGCACACCCGCGTCGTAATGGAGGACACGCCACCCGAAGGTCTTTATATTCTAAAACAAGGGCGGCTGGAGGGCGATCGCACCAACCAAACTGGTTCTGTGTGGGCTGTTAGTTTACTACCGGGTGCGATCGTACACTTACAGGAGCTACTGTTTGGGCAATTGGCGCAGAGGACTGTAAGAGCGATCGGCGAAAGTAATTTGTGGTTTATTCCAGCCGCCAAATTTCGGCAATTAGTAGCCGATCATCCCGAAATCACCCCGGCTTTTTCGCAACAACTGGCAATGGAACTAGCTCAGATATCTTCTCAGCTAGCTTATGAGCAAGAACGTCAAGCCATCTTGCGACCTTATCTAGTAACAAAAGCAAAACGGGGTATTGTTGGCAAAAGTCGCTATGCAGTGCGTTTGCGGCAGCAAATTAAACAAGCAACTGAAGATCGCGGTTCAGTGGTAATTTTTGGGGAACCAGGACTCGAAAAAGACAACATCGCTGCTCTAATTCATTTCGCTTCTCCTCAGCGGCGAGAACCGATGATTAAAATAGATTGCAGTAAATTGCAAGCAAACGGTGCAGAATTGTTTGGTCGTGTTGGCGGCAGACCTGGTTTAATCGAATGGTTAGGCGAAGGAACTTTACTGCTTAACAACATCCAAGAACTTCCCTCAGAATTGATGCCCAAAATAGCTCAATTGCTGGAAACCGGAAACTACACACCAGTCGGTGGAGAACAACACAATCCAAAATCCAAAATCCAAAATCCAAAATTGCAATGTCGGGCACGTATTTTGATGATATCTGAAAAAACGCTGCCCAAGATCGATCGCCTAGTTGCTCATTTAATTAAAGTCCCCCCGCTGCGAGTGCGAAAAACCGATATTAGCGACCAGATGGAATACTACATTCGGTTGTTTTGTCGAGCCAAAGGTATTGTCAAACCTCACATAACCGCAGAATCTTTGCGGTGGTTACAAGCGTATGATTTTCCTGGCAATTTCCGAGAATTGGAAGGTTTGGTGGAACGAGCGCTTGTTCAGTCTGCTGGTAATAAAGAGCTAACCGAAGAAGTATTTTGGTCACTACAAACCAAGAAAAAGCAATTTCGCGTCAATCTTTTAAATGCCTATCCTTGGCTGCGACGATTTTTACGCAGTGAATGGTGGCCGGATAGGATAAATTATGGATTCACATTGGGATTTTTTGCTGTTGTTGTCGCCCTATTATTTCTAGGCCCTCAACATCGCAATGAAAATGTTGCTTTAAATTTGTTTTGGGCTTGGTGGTGGCCGTTAATTCTGATCGGTTTTCCCTTTGTAGGACGCCTGTGGTGCGCTGTTTGTCCCTTCATGATTTATGGGGAAGTCACCCAGAAACTTTCCCTATGGCTTTGGCCGCGTCAGCTAAAACGCTGGCCGCGACAGTCCGCTGAAAAATGGGGAGGATGGTTTTTGTTTGGCTTATTTGTCTTAATTTTTCTGTGGGAAGAACTTTGGGATTTAGAAAATACCGCCTACCTATCCGCCTGTTTGCTGCTGTTAATTACAGCCGGAGCCATGATTTTTTCGACTATTTTCGAGCGCAGATTTTGGTGTCGTTATCTGTGTCCAATTGGGGGAATGAATGGGATGTTTGCAAAGTTATCGATGATCGAATTAAGGGCGCAACAGGGAACTTGTTCGGCAGAATGCACCACTTATCAATGTTACAAAGGTGGGCCTCAAAAAGGTGAGGGTATGGAGACTGATGGCTGTCCTTTGTATACTCACCCAGCCCACTTGGAAGATAACAAAGATTGCGTACTTTGCATGACTTGTCTCAAGGCTTGTCCCCATCGATCGGTTGAGTTAAATTTGCGTCCTCCCGGCATTGAACTTTGGACAACTCATGTGCCTCATGCCTATGAAGTGGCGCTGTTGTTGTTACTTTTGGGGGGTATTTTTATTCACCGCTTGCCGGAGTTGCAATATTTGTTGGGATTGAATTTAGATTTGGCTCAGTTATGGCCGCATTTTGGATTTTCTCTGGCAGTTTTAATCGTTCCGGCTGCTGTCCCATTTGCAGCATATGGATTGATGCGCTTGTTTCACTGGTTGAGTCTTCAAAAATTCTTAATCAAAATTCCGAACTATTTTAAGCCTCGCCCGTTTGTAGAGTTGGCTTATGGTTATTTGCCGCTGGTTTTGGGAGGAAACTTAGCTCACTACTTACAGATGGGTTTGGGCGAAGCCGGACGAATTATACCGTTGAGTTTCGCCACTTTTGGCCTCAGTGGTGAGGATTTGCCTGTGTTGGTAGCTCATCCATCTGTAATTGCTTTTTTGCAAGGAACAACGCTGATTTTCTCGTTGCTTTTGACGATACTTTTGACGCAAAAGATTGCTCGTCAACCCCTGCGTTTCCTGCTACCCCAACATCTGGCTGCTGTGGTTTTGGGAGCAAGTCTGTGGGCGATTATTGTTGTCAGCTAATCACTGGTTGAGATGGACTACATTTGTGATATAGTGTTTCCATTTGAGATGTAAACAATGGTAGGTTGGGTTAGACGCGGTAATTAACTTAATAATGCTCACAGATACGTCTTTGACCGCGTCGTAACCCAACATTCACTATTAA
>CASBRD010000191.1 GCA_949128025.1 Oscillatoriales cyanobacterium PMM_0008
CCCCCACTCTCCCACTCTCCCTCTGCCCCTCTGCCAATTGTGGAAATACCTGAGTCGCGTGATTATTGGATGGGAGGCATCTGGTAGAATTTTTGAGGTTTCTATCACATTGATCAATGGGATCGACTCGCGCACGGATTGCAATTGACGCGATGGGTGGGGATCACGCTCCCGCCGAAATCATCGCTGGGGCACTCAGGGCAAGGGAAGAATTGGGCGTGGAAGTGTTGCTGGTGGGGGATAAGCCTCAAATCGAAGCTATTCTGGGGCAACACACAAATTCTTTTCCTCTAGAAATTGTGCCTGCTGAAGGCACAATTGAAATGCACGAGGAGCCCTTAAGTGGTTTAAAACGTAAGCCCAAAGCTTCTATCAACGTCGCTATGGATTTGGTGAAGCAAAAACGGGCAGATGCAGTGGTTTCAGCCGGTCACTCCGGGGCTGCAATGGCAGCGGGGCTGCTGCGCTTGGGGAGACTGCGGGGGATCGATCGCCCAGCAATTGGCGCGGTTTTTCCGACGATGCTCGCTGGCAAGTGGGTGCTGCTGCTGGATGTTGGCGCAAATGTGGACTGTCGGCCCAAGTTTTTGGAGCAGTTTGCTGTCATGGGGGCGATTTACAGCCAGTACGTGCTGGGAGTGCCGGAGCCGAAAGTGGGATTACTCAATATCGGCGAGGAACCTTCCAAAGGTAACGACTTGGCAATCCGCACCCATCAGATGCTCCAAGATAATGGGAAAATTTCTTTCATCGGCAATGCAGAAGGCCGGGATGTCCTCTCAGGTCGCTTTGATGTCGTCGTTTGCGACGGCTTTGTGGGCAATGTCTTGTTGAAATTTGCCGAAGCTGTGGGCGAGATCGTGTTGCAAATCCTCAAAGAGGAGTTACCGCAAGGATTGCACGGACAGTTGGGCACGGCTTTGCTCAAACCAAACCTGAAGCGGATTAAGCAGCGTATAGACCACGCAGAACACGGAGGTGGTTTGCTTTTGGGCGTTGCTGGAGTTTGCATTATCAGCCACGGCAGTTCTCAAGCTCCTTCGATTTTTAATGCGATTCGCTTGGCTAAAGAAGCGATCGATAACAAGGTACTGGAACGGATTCAGTCCAGTTATCATAAAACCGCTGCACCGGCGGCTGAGGTCGAGTAATGTTGCAAGAATCAGGTTTAGGTATTGCTATTACGGGCAGCGGTGCGGCGACACCGACGGCTTACCTGGATAATCAGGGTCTGGCTCAACTGGTGGAAACATCGGATGAGTGGATCGCTACACGAACTGGAATTCGTCAGCGGCATCTGGCGGCAGCATCGGACTCTCTGAGTTCCCTTGCTACCGCCGCCGCTAAAGAAGCGATCGCAATGGCGGGAATTTCTGCTCTTGATTTGGATCTGATTATTCTCGCCACTTCTACCGCAGATGACCTTTTTGGCAGCGCCAGTCAAATTCAGGCCCAACTGGGAGCAAAGCAAGCAGTGGCATTTGACCTCACTGCTGCTTGCTCTGGTTTCGTTTTTGGTATGGTGACGGCGGCGCAGTTCATCCGCACTGGCGTCTACCGCAATGTTTTGCTGATCGGTGCCGATATTCTGTCTCGCTGGGTAGATTGGTCCGATCGTCGTACCTGCATACTATTTGGTGATGGCGCTGGGGCAATAGTGATGCAGGCTTCAAAATGCGATCGCTTCCTCGGATTTGAAATCAGGAGCGATGGCATCCAAAATAACTGCCTCAATTTAAACTATCAGGGAGCGCCCAAAGAACTGATTGAGGGAGTTACGATCGGCCAAGGCGGTTATCAACCCATCACTATGAACGGCCAAGAAGTCTATCGCTTTGCCGTTAAAAAGGTGCCGGAAGTCATTCAAAAAGCTTTATTTAGGGCAAATATCACCGTTGACCAAGTAGACTGGCTCCTGTTACATCAAGCTAATCAACGCATTCTGGATGCTGTAGCCGATCGCCTGCATATTCCTGCCGAGAAAGTCATTAGCAATCTCGCTAATTATGGCAATACCTCTGCCGCTTCTATTCCCATCGCTCTAGATGAAGTCGTTCGTCAAGGCAAAATTAAACCCGGTGATACGATCGCCGCCGCCGGTTTTGGCGCTGGTTTAACTTGGGGTGCAGCTATCTTCCAGTGGGGTAGGTAAGTTATTCGGGATAGGATAGCCTTATGTTCGGATATCCAAGGAGAATTGCGATGTCTTTAACTGTCCGGGATTTGGAAAAATTCCAAGCGCAACTTTCACCAGAATATGAAGACTATCAAATAGAGTTGCAAGAGGGAAGCATTGTTATCATGGGGCCATCAGATATCGTTTCTAGCGAGATTACCGCTCGGTTGATTTCCTTTTTGTTCGCCTGGATTGAACCAAGAAAATTAGGGCGAGTATTTGATTCCAGCGGTGGTTTTATCCTGTCAAATCAAGACTTACGCGCTCCAGATATATCTTTCGTTTGTGCCGAAAGATTGCGGCAAAGTCCTCGTGCTTTTGGTGAGCTAGTTCCTGACTTGGTTGTAGAAATTAAATCCCGGACAGATAGAGTTAAAAAAATTACCGAAAAGATTCAAATGTTTCTGGAACTAGGCGCGAGGATAGCAATACTGATTGACCCAGATAAGCTGACAGTTACCGTCTATAGATCGGGTAGCGAACCAACAGTATTCAATAATGAAGATACTCTGACTATTCCAGAATTATTTCCCGGTTGGGAATTGAACGTTTCTGAATTATGGCCTCCTGTATTCGATTAAATGGCAATTAATTAGCGTAAAATTATGCTATTTCAAAAATAGATAGCATAACGCAAGTTGCTAGTTATATAATTGAGGCTGGTATTAGGTACGTTGTTGCGCTTTAGCGCTCTTATCCAAGTTGGTATAAGAGCGCTAAAGCGCAACAACATACCCAGAGTACAAGTAACTAGCAACTTGAGTTAGCATAATTATTAAAATATCTATACTTTGCATGGTAAAAGATTGACATTTTTTACTCGTAATGGTTCATTCCGATGAACAATGAACAAGCAGTTGCCAAAAGAACGATTTTGTATTAAATTGATAATCCCGTTATTTGTTATGGACAAATGACGAATGACAAAGGACAAAGGACAAATGACAAATGACTAAAACGGCGTGGGTGTTTCCGGGACAAGGTTCGCAAGCAATTGGTATGGGAGTCGATTTATTAGCAATCCCAAATGCTAAAGCTAAATTTGAACAAGCAGAGCAGATTTTAGGCTGGTCGGTTGTGGAAATTTGCCAAAGCAAGGAAGATAAATTGTCTCACACTCTTTACACCCAGCCTTGTTTGTATGTGGTAGAAAGTATTCTGGCTGATTTGATGCGGGAGAAGGGACAGCAACCTGATTTAGTTGCGGGTCATAGTTTGGGAGAATATGTTGCTCTTTACGTTGCAGGCGTTTTCGACTTTGAAGCTGGTTTGCGCTTGGTGAAAGAGCGATCGCAATTGATGGATAGCGCCGCCGGTGGTATGATGGCCGCATTGATTGGATTCGATCGCAAACAATTAGAAGAAAAAATCCAACAAACAGCCGATGTAGTCTTAGCCAACGATAACAGTTCTACCCAAGTTGTGATTTCCGGCACACCTGAAGCAGTAGAAACCGTGCTATCCCAAGTAAAAACAAAGCGTGCGGTTAAGTTAAATGTATCTGGCGCTTTCCACTCCCCCTTAATGGCAACAGCAGCAGCTGAGTTTGAGAAAGTGCTGGAGTCTGTAACCTTTGCAGATGCTAAAGTGCCAGTACTATCAAATGTTGAACCATTACCAGCAGTAGAAGCAGGAGTATTAAAACAGCGTCTTTCCCAGCAAATTACTGGTTCCGTCCGTTGGCGCGAAATTATGGCACAATTGCCAATAGAAGGTATTTCAGAAGTAGTAGAAATAGGCCCCGGTAAAGTTCTGACAGGCTTGATTAAACGCGCTTGTCCTAATTTAAGCTTAAAAAATATTAGTAGCCTTGCCGAGTTGTCAGCTTTTGACCCATAAAAACTGTTTATGAGCTACTGTGTGAAGCCGGGATGTGAAAATCCCCAAAACCAAGACGAAGCCAAACTTTGCGCGTGTTGCGGCTCCAAGCTGTTGCTCAGAGAACGTTATCGTGCCATTAAAATCTTGGGTAGGGGTGGATTTGGTAAAACTTTTTTAGCGCTCGATGAAGATATCCCCTCTAAACCGCGCTGTGTAATCAAGCAATTATACTTTCGCTCGGACGATGATGAATACTTAAACAAAGCAACGCGGTTATTTCGCCAAGAAGCAGTTCACTTGGATGAGTTGGGAAAACATCCCCAAATCCCTTATTTGTTGGCGCAGTTTGAACAGGAACTACAGTTGTATTTGGTACAAGAATTTATTGATGGAAAAACTTTAGAAAAAGATTTAGAACAAGGTGTTTATAATGAATCTCAGATTTGGAAATTGCTGGAAAATTTGTTGCCAGTACTGCAATTTATCCATGAACGTAAGGTGATCCACCGAGACATCAAGCCGGAAAATATCATCCGGCGATCGCATCCTAACCAAGAGGAAATAAGAAAGGGATCGTTAGTTTTGATCGATTTTGGCGTGGCGAAATTATTTACAGAATCAAGCCTGGGTCATACCGGAACTGTTGTCGGTAGCCAAAAGTATGTATCTCCCGAACAAGCTAAAGGCAAAGCCTTTCCAGCTAGCGATCTTTACAGTTTAGGTGTTACCTGCATTCGCCTGCTAACTGGCGTCTCTCCCTTGGATATGTATGATTTCAATAATGATTTTTGGCACTGGCATCATTATTTACCAGAAGGAACGACGGTAGACTCAGATCTGGGTAATATTTTGGATAAGTTGCTGCAAAGTAAGATTAGTGATCGATTCCAATCTGCCGATGAAGTATTGCAAGCAATTAAATCGGCAACAGCTAAACAAATGCCAGCACAAAAAATCGAAACAACTATCGATGAAGTATTGCAATCGATTAAATCGACAACTTTTAATGAAGCGAAAACGGAATTTTTACCCCTAATCAATCAAATTCAATCTCCTACTCATACCTCTTCATCAGCACGTACTATCCTGATTTCCCAAGTGGGGGTAGATTACAATAACTTGCAGCTTCTGCTGGAAACGCAGAAATGGAAAGAAGCCGATCGCGAAACATGGAATCTGATGTGTCAAGCTTTAGGTAAACTACCTAGTACATATCTCGAAGTTAATGATATCGATCGCTTCCCCTGCGAGGATTTACAGATAATTGACCAACTCTGGGTAAAATATAGCCAGAATCGCTTTGGCTTCAGCGTGCAAAAACAGCTTTACGAAAGCGTTAGGCGAGATTACGTGACTTTTTGCAACCGGGTCAACTGGCCCACCTATAACTCCGATAATTATTATCAAGGACTGAAATTTAATCGGAATGCGCCTGTGGGACACTTACCATCCCGGATTTGGGTTGCAGGAGTGGGATGGTTGCGTCATGCCGGTGCGATCGCGTCGAGATTGGACAAATGTGGCGTTTAACGTCCCTAACAGTTAGTTAACATAACCTTAACCTACCGCCGGTATTATTTCAAAAAATAACCTTAGCTACTAGACTAGAATCAATATTAATAGCTAAGAGATAGTAAAAGTTCCCAAAGAGTGTTAAAGGCTAAAACTTAAACCACGTTCTCAAGGAGGCAAAGCTGCAATATGAAAAAAGTACTTTACTGGGTAATGGGAGAAAAAGCCGGACGCACCATCGTCGGCACTTGGAACTGGCTGTGGGGAATGCCGGTGGAACAAGGCGGTAAGGTGGCTGTAGCAGTAGCCGAAGAATCCCTACAAGCAATGCAGCAATCGGTGCATAAGCTGGCTACAGCAGTTGCGGCTCAAGATGGTGCTTATAAAACTGCCAAGCAAAAATACGAGTCAAAAGTAAAAGAATTGCAAACCTTCGAGCAACAAGCGCGGATTGCATCAAAGAGCGGTAATGAAGAAGCAGCGCGGATGGCGATGACGAGGGTAATTCAAACCGAGCAAGTTTTGCCGCAAATCGAGGAAATGGTTAGACAAGCTGAGACGGCAGTGAAAGCTTCCAAAGACAAGCTGAATCGGGAACGGATGAAGCTAGAAAGCTACAAAACCGATATGCAGAATATGAAAGATATGTCAGAAGTGAACGAGGCGCTTGGTACGATCGCCAAAGTCAACAACGAATTTGATATCGGTTCCGCTAAATCTCAGTTTGAAGCGGCTAAAGGTGCAGTAGAGCGACGAAATTTGAAGCAAAACGCCTTGGCTGAACTATCTGAAAACCCAGCCGAAAAACTTCAAGCTGACATGGAAAGAATGACTATAGACGACGAAATTTCTCGTCGTCTCGAAATGTTAGAAGGTTCCAACAAAAAGCAACTTCCAGGAAACTAAAAATCTTATGGCTCAGAAAAGCGGCCCTCCCCCAATTGTTTTTATATTGTTATTTTTGCTGCTCGCAGGTGGTGGCTACTGGTTCTTTTTTATGAAGAAACCAGCAGCGCAAACTCCCGTAGGCACAGCGCCAGTACCAGGCACAGCAGCGCAACCTTCCGTAGGCACAGCACCTTCCGTAGGCACAGCACCTACATCAGTGCCAGCAGGCACAACGGTCAGGATTGATGGTGCTACCAGTATGGTGACAATTAACGAAAACCTCAAACGCGGCTTTCAGGCACAATTTCCAGGTAGTACCGTTACTACAAATGCTGGCGGTTCCGATAAGGGAATTCAGGATCTTCTAGCTGGTAGCGTAGATTTGGCAGCAATATCGCGACCTTTGACAGCACAAGAACAAAGTCAGAATTTAGTAACCGTGCCGATCGCAACCGATCAAATCGCAGTAGTAGTAGGAAATACAAACCCTTTCAGCGGCGGTTTAACCAATGCCCAAGTAGCGGACATCTTTCAAGGTAAAATCAACAATTGGTCTGCCGTAGGGGGCGCAGCAGCACCCATCCAGGTAATTAATCGCCCAGCAATCAGCGGCACAAATAAGTCATTTCAGGAACTGGTGCTAAAGGGTGCTAATTTTGGCACGACTCCCAACATTACTACCCTACCAAGAGATGAGACGACAGGCTTGCTCCGCGCTTTAGGAAATAATGGAATTGGTTATGCCACTTACGCTCAAGTAGCAAACCAGCAAACGGTGCGGGTTGTTGCGATCAATGGCGTAACGCCAGGAACCGCCAATTATCCCTATCAACGAACTCTGTTTTACGTCTATAAAAATCCACCTACTCCAGCAGTTCAAGCTTTCACGGGATATGCGACTTCGCCTCAAGGACAGCAAGCTACGTTTGCGGGGAATTAAGCTGCTACGCTAATATTTTGCTTTACTTGTGCGTTTACGGAATAGTCTGCTGTGGCAAGAAGCCGAGAACCTTTGATTAACTTGTTCTTCTACCGCGCCTTTAAGTGGTCGGTGGTTAGCCCCATGCTCCACGTTTACTTTCGGGGTCGCATTTATGGGGCCGATCGAGTACCACAAGAAGGGCCACTGGTGGTAGCGAGCAACCACGCCAGTTACTTTGACCCGCCAATTCTGTCTTCTTGCGTGGGTCGTCCCGTCGCCTTTATGGCTAAGGAAGAGTTATTTAAAATTCCCGTTCTCAAGCAAGGTATTCTCTTGTACGGCGCTTATCCAGTCAATCGCGAGTCAGCAGACAGAAGTGCGATTCGATCGGCCCTTAATTATCTGGAACAGGGTTGGGCCACAGGTGTTTTCTTGCAAGGTACGCGCACCCCAGATGGACGCATTACGGAACCGAAACTGGGAGCTGCGATGATTGCGGCTAAGGCGAAAGCTCCCCTGCTACCAGTGAGTTTATGGGGTACTGAGGAGATCGTGCAAAAAGGTTCTCCGATACCGCGATTGGTGTTGGTAACGGTGCGGATTGGGGAAATAATAGAGCCTCCCAGTTCTGGAAAGCGGGATGAATTAGAAGCTGTGACGCAAAAATGTGCGGCGGCGATTAATGCAATGCACGACTTGGGGCGTTGAACTATCTAGCCAGAGAGAGTTTTCATACTGGAATGGCAAGCTAGAATAAGCCATAAATTAAGCAAAATTTTCGAGGAATGCAGGATCTAAAAGCGGAATTAGCGGCGGCGCTGGATGAGGCGGAGTGGCAATGGCTGATGCCCCACGCTCAGCGCGATCGCTTGATTGTGGTCAATCCAGGACTAGACTTAATAGATGTGGGGGTTGCGATCGCTAATGATGATGTCTCATCTATCCAGCATTGGATTGGTGAACAACTGATCTCCAAACCGTCCCCCACTCAAATGGCTTCTTGGCAAGCTAACCAAGCCAAGCGATTTAACGCTCTAATAGTGCAGCCTTACGTACTGGTGCAAGAACCCACAATGGTTTGCAGATAAGTAAACTTCATCAACCGGCAGTAGCAAAACTATTCTCGCTTACCCCGGAATTTACCCGTCCAATTGGTTCAGACAATAGGTTGTACTTCCAGCTACGCGATCGCTACTTAACATTAAATTTTTCTAGCCTTAGTGAAGGTAGACAATGAAGCCACAAATTCCTGACTCGATTTCAGCGAGTAGACGCTATAAACATCTTGGGCATCTACCTGGAGACAATATGAGTGAACCACCTACACAAAATTTCTGGGAGCGAGTCAATAACTTAGCATTAATTCGCTTTTTGCTACTGTTTGCCTCTGGCTGGGCACTAATACTGCTTTTGGATTACTTTCAAAATGTCATCGTCATCTTCAGCTTAGCAGCAGTTTTCGCTTTTTTGCTCAGCTATCCAGTGCAATGGCTGCATCGTTTTTTGCCACGGGGTCTAGCCGTTAGCTTAATCTTCTTGCTCAGCCTTTTGATGGTTGGGGGTTTCACTGTTACCGTAGGATTCGCCATTGTATCTCAAGGACAACAACTTTTTGAGGGCACACCTAATTTTTTAAACTCCTTAACACCTTTATTAGACAGACTAGAAAATTATCTTCGCTCCCGACATCTTCAGGTTGATATTCGTGCGGTCGAAGAACCTCTACGTAACCAAGCCCTAGCCTTTATTGGTGCTAGCTTCGTTAGTTCGACAATATTGCTAACCAATTTCGTTAATTTCATCCTGATTGAAGTTGTCGCTTTTTTCATGCTACTAAATGGTGAAAAACTTTGGGGATTCGCCCTTAAACTTGTCCCCAAACACCTACAAAGTCGATTTACAGTTATAGTTGAGCGCAATTTTTTAGGCTTTTTTCGAGGTCAGTTGCTTTTAAGTTTATTTTTTAGCGCCGCCACTTTTATTGTATTCTTAATTTTAAAAGTGCCTTTTGCATTGATTTTGGCAGTCATAGGCGGAGTTTTTCAAATAATTCCGGGAATTGGCTCTACATTAGGTCTCGCTTTAATTTGTTTGATTTTGTTACCTAAAAGTGGGTGGTTAGCATTTAATGTTTTCATCGCTTCCATTGTGATTCAGCAGATAAAAGATAACTTGCTGGCTCCTCGGATTATGCAAAACTCGCTCAATATTAATCCGGTTGTAGTCTTTTTTGCCTTATTAGTCGGCTATAGATTAGCAGGTCTGCTGGGAATTTTTCTAGCTACTCCTATTGCTGGAGTAGTTGTTAGCTTGTTTGAAATTGAAGACATGAAAGCGATAAGTTCAGATGTAACTTGATCTAATACCAAATCCGCAACGATTACCCCTTTATGTCTATAGGCTGTAGAGACGTTTCATGAAACGTCTCTACAATGTTTAGGCCAAAAATTCTCATGGGGTAACAAACCCGGATTTGGTATAAACAGTTATCGACATATTTATGATGCCGTGTCCATACAAAAATGTTCACCATAAACACTAGCATAATAATTCCGAAAGCCCCTGAATTATTACGACAGAATTAGTGACTGGAAAAAAGCCGACTGAAACTCGATCCTGTATTTCCAGTAGTGACCCAAAGAATTGCTCTAGCTCCATCGCGCAAAGCTTTTTCAATCGGTTCGGGCGCTCGACCAGAAGGAACTGGCACAGGCTTAAAAACAATTCCCCGGCTTCCCAAAACAATCTCGCCAACAATCTGAGCGCGGCGCATATGGTAGTCCGAAGTAATCAAATAAACGCTATGGATGCCACGAGCTTTTAACTCATCAACCAAAGTCGTGAAATTCGTCACCGTATCTACAGCCTGTTCGTCCAAGTATAGGCGGTCTGAGTCAACACCCGCTTTGGCGAAAACTTTTTTGACGTAAATATTGTAGCCACCAGGACCACCAGAAGAAATCCAAATATGTAAATTTGGATACTTACTCGCAAACTTTGCTGTGAACCTTTCTCGCTCCAATGCCGGTGTTGAACCACCTAACATCAAAACTGCCTGGGGTTGCTCAAGACTTCTAATTTGTTTGTAGCCAACCCAAAGTACAACAGGAAACACCAGCGCTGATAGAAAAAATCTGCGCTTAAAGTGCCATTTAGATCGCGAAGTTTTTTTCAGTTTGTATCGTTGTTGACTGCGAGAAATTTTTAAAACCATGCAGACAGCTAAATAGCGTTGACGATAAATAGTAAGCATAGGATTGTCTTCCTAGCCGTAGGTATCGCTCCCAGATTACCACTTTAGGAATCTTTTGAAAGATTCTTTTCAACTGCTATTGGATTAGTACGGGACTGATGGGACTTGAACCCATGACCTAGCGCTTAGGAGGCGCTCGCTCTATCCATCTGAGCCACAGCCCCTGGTACAAAGCCATGATAGCAGATAAATCTCAATTAGACAGCCAAGATTCATTCCAAGGGCTGCCGCCTGTTTCCAATCCACACAGAGAACTGGTTGCTTTCAGGATAATTTTAGATTTGTCGCCCTGGCGTTCTCGCAGTTCGAGAGTCAACTGACCCAGCATTGTGTCGCGGCAGACGAATTGCAAGCCTTTTTCGGTGGGGGCCCGCAGAGGAGTTCCGGGTAAGTCTGTTGTACCTGTCAATTCAATCTCATACTGCTCATTTTCGGCTTGCATCTGCCATCTACCCCAAGGCTGTATATCCCAGCTTACTTTTGAGTTCCAAGGCACGAATTCATAGAATTTGCCTTGATAGTGGAGTCCAATCATCGCTACAGATTCCATCCACCACAGCACGCCTCGCCTTCCTCCGCCTGCTGTTAGGGCGAGGTCGGGTTGGCCATCGAAGCAGTTGCAGTTAACCCAGAACCACTTTTCGGGAAAGGCTCCGCCCCAGTTTTTTTCGCCGTATGCTGGTGCGTCGGTAAATTCGTAGAGTTTGCCATTCCACTCAATCCAGCCGGTGGCTAGTCCGTGAGCCATTAATATCTGCCATCCGGGTTCAAATATGGGTAAGAAGGAGAAGAAGCCTGCGGTTGATTGTTGGGGGGCGTTTTGGTTTCCCCAGCCGTAGATTGGTTTAATTTCATATTGCCAACGACAATAATTACCGGAACCGCGATCGCAAATTTTTCCTTGATGCCATGTAGCTGTTGCTTGATAGCCTTCTTGAATATGGCTAGAGAACTCTCCTGGCTCTAGAAACCCGGTTTCTTTGAGAAACCGGGTTTCTGAGTCAGTTTTGCCCCAATGACCCAATCCCAGCGCATCCCGCCACGCCCAGAATTTGTTGACATCTGGGAAAGTGCGACAAATATACTCGTCATCGGGGCCAAGGATTTGTGCTGCACCGCCGCTGTGGGGTTTGCCGCCTAGAGGATCTTCGATCGAATACATGAAGGCGAAAGTTTGGCGATCCTGTGGTAAGGTGACGCGGTAGTACCAACCTTCAAAGAAACGGCGATCGCTTTTGTCCCAATGGTAGCCACTGTGGGGCGTTTGCAGAGGATGTACCATAAAATCAATCTGTTGTTTCCTTACTTAGTATGAGCGATCGCTCAATCTACATTTGTGAGGCATAGTTCAAATCCATAGTTTAAGTGCGATCGGGTAAAACCGGATCTGGCCAACACCAAATCGCTCGATCGAGTGTAAAAATTGTATAAGATATTTACCATCATACCAAATTCAGCATTATAATATGAACTTTGTATGATTTGACACATTCTGTAGGAAGTTTAAATGAGCGCTAACAATAAATTAAAAAGCCGCATACTGATTGGATATTCAATTCCGATCGTATTTTTCCTTGTATTCAGCACCCTAGTTTATTTCAATAATGCTCAAACTCAAGAAATTTTTAAGAAAGTATCTGCTTCGCAAAACCTCCTTTTAGAAACCGATGACATGATTCTGAGAATTGCGCTGATGGGGCGGCAGATCAGGGGCTATCTACTGGTGGGGAATAGTGAAAATTCTTTGGATAATTTTAACATCGAAGAAAAAAATTATCTGGCATCTGCTGAACGCGCAAATAATTTAATTGAAAATACCACTACCCAACAGAAAGAAAGATACAAAAAAATGGTTGACCTAGCCAATCAATTTAGAGATGTAGCAAGGCAAACCGTCCGCTTGAGGGATGCGAATAAGCAAGAGGAAGCGGTAAATCTATCGCTTCGACAATCTAAACCAATTGTTCGAGGACTTGACAGTTTAAATCAAGAATTTCGACAAGAAGAGGTAGGTAACTTTAAAAAAAATATTGAAACTACAACAAATAATCTCGATCTCATAAACAAAGCCACTTTAATCATTCCAATCATCTCTCTGGCGATCGCTATAACGGTGGGGTATCTGATCGCCACGATCATCGAAAAATTAACTTCCTTAATCTCTGAAGTGCAAAAATCTGGCATTCAAGTTACCACCTCGACCACCCAAATTGCGGCATCTGGCAAACAACTGGAAGCAACCATAAATGAACAGGTAGCCTCCACCAATGAAGTAGCAGTCACAGCGAAAGAGATTGCTGCCACCTCCAGCCAACTGGTGAAGACAATGGATGAAGTCCAGTACACCTCCCAAGCTACAGCGCAAGCCGCCGGAGAGAGTCAGAAAGACTTGATCCACATGGAAAAAACCATGCGAATTCTGGCCAATTCCACAGGGAATATCTCATCAAAACTGGCACAAATTAGCGAAAAATCCCACAACATCAACAGCATCATCACCACCATCACCAAAGTTGCCGATCAAACCAATCTACTCTCCCTTAACGCTGCGATTGAAGCAGAAAAAGCCGGAGAGTACGGTACTGGGTTTGCGGTTGTTGCCAGAGAAATTCGCCGCCTAGCCGACCAAACCGCTGTCGCTACTTTAGACATCGAGAATATGGTCAAAGAAATGCAAACCTCAGTATCCGCTGGGGTGATGGAAATGGATGGTTTCACCAAAGAAGTAGAACGAGGGGTGGAAGATGTGGGAAATATCAGCACCAAATTAGAGTCGATTATCGAGCAAGTACAAACCCTTACCCCCCAATTTGAAAAGGTGAGTGGCAGCATGGAGGCTCAGTCCGAAGGGGCACAACAAATCAGTGAAGCGATGGTGCAATTGAGTGAAACTTCTTCCCAAACTGTTCAGTCTTTGCGCGAGGTTAACGGTGCCATTAGGCAATTGAACGAGGTAGCACAAAGCTTGCGTCAGGAAGTCTCTGACTTTAAAGTATCCTAGAGGTGATGGTTGATAGGAAATTACCGCCCGATTTTAGATTTTGGATTGCGTAAATAAACGTATAGCTAGGGGCTAGGGGCTAGCTATATCTGTAGGTTGGGCCCTTGGAACGAAACCCAACCCGAACTTAAAGCTAAAGTTGGGTTTCACTCTGTTCAACCCAACCTACAGCCTTGTCGCAAAAACAAAGTTAGACATATTTGAAACTCTGATTTCTCAGGTAATTTTTGACTCGTCAATGTTGCTTAGGCTTGTTCGGTTCAGTTCACTTTCTTAGCTTTATAGGAATGTTTAAAATTGAACGGCAGGGCTGTAAGCTGGAAAGCACTTGCAGGTGCCATGACCTAAGTAACGTAGCCCACTAAAGGCTTAGACTGGCTATCTCTCCACCGGATGTACTGATTGTCCAGTTATGTCCAGTGTTTAGCGGATAGCATCCCTCTATAACACAAAACTAGGGTGGGCATTGCCCACCCTACAACTTTATTCAGCACCACCTGTAGTGCGAACTGCGGTCGCTGGATGTTGGGCTTGAAGAGGACTAGGTGTAGAAGTTTGTACAGAATCCTCAGCAGCCTTAGTCCATTCAGTGTGGAAGGAACCTGCTTTGTCAACACGCTCATAGGTATGGGCACCAAAGTAGTCGCGTTGTGCTTGGGTGAGATTTTGCGGTAAGCGCGATCGTCGGTAACTATCAAAATAATCTAACGACGCACTAAACGCCGGAACTGGAATACCCAGTTTTGCCGCTTGCGCTAACACTTCCCGCCATGCTGATTGCCGATCCAAAATTGTCTGCTTAAACTCAGGCGCTAACAGCATATTCGGCAACTCTGGATTCTCCTTAAAGGCATCTTTAATCTTATTCAAGAACCCAGCCCGAATAATACAACCACCCTTCCAAATCCGGGAAATCTCACTCAGGTTAAGGTTATATGAATAAGCCTTCGACGCCGAACTCAATAAAGCCATTCCTTGCGCGTAAGAGCAGATTTTTGAACAGTAGAGAGCATCGCGAATTTGGTTAACAAAGGTTTTGGTATCTCCGTCATACTTGCCAGAAGGGCCAGTTAGAATTTCGGAAGCAGCGACCCGTTCCTTCTTATAAGAAGAAATAATCCGGGCATTCACCGCTGCCGTCATCGTCGGAATAGAGACACCCAATTCTAAAGCACTTTGTACCGTCCAGCGACCTGTTCCCTTTTGCCCCGCCGCATCCATAATCATCTCAACCAGGGGTTGATTTGTTTCTGGATCTATGTAGTTAAAGATATCGGCTGTAATCTCAATCAAAAACGAATTGAGTTCGTCGGTAGTATTCCATTCGGCAAAAACTTCGTGCAGTTGCTTATCATCTAGTCCCGCCGCATTCTTGAGTAAGTCGTATGCTTCGGCAATCAGCTGCATATCGCCATACTCAATGCCGTTATGCACCATCTTGACATAGTGACCGGCTCCACCAGGACCGATGTAGGTCACGCAGGGGCCATCATCCACCTGAGCCGCAATTTTGGTGAAAATTGGCTCTAAATACTCGTAAGAGCTTACAGTGCCTCCCGGCATGAGACTGGGGCCATTTAGTGCCCCTTCTTCACCACCGCTGACGCCCATCCCGATAAACCTAAACCCAGCTGGCTCTAATTCGCGGGTGCGGCGGGCAGTATCATCAAACAAGGAGTTACCGCCGTCGATAATAATATCGCCTTCTTCTAACAGGGGACTCAGCTGACCAATCACTGCATCCACTGGTTTACCCGCTTGCACCATAATTAGGATTTTGCGGGGGCGTTCCAAGGATTTTACAAAGTCCTCTATGCTATAGGCGGCTACGACATTTTTCCCTTGGGCGCGTGTTGCCATGAAGGCATCTGTTTTTTCTTTTGTGCGATTGTATACAGCAATTGGAAAACCATTGCGCTCTACATTCAGCGCCAAGTTTTCACCCATGACAGCCAAACCAATCACACCAAAGCTTTGTAGTGCCATAAAACTTGTTGCTTACTTGTTGTAGGGTTAGTTAACTTTCAGGGTAGCCCATTTTAGATTTTAGATTTTAGATTTTAGATTTTATTTCAATTTGGCGATCGGAAATCTAAAATCTTCTCCTTTCCCCTTCTGACCCGACACGACACGGATAGAGGAATCTGTGTGAGTCTTGACGGTTGTCTTTCCCACTCTCCCACTCTCCCACTCTCCCACTCTCCCCTAGCCCGCAAGGCGGCGATCGCATCTGCCGACTTTGATGCGTCAGGGGACACCGCACTAAGAGCGATCGCTTTCTATGGCCGTTTGAGCGTATACTGGGCATGAGAAGCCAAAAGAAGCGATCGCCACAAGTATGGTCGCCGGACTGAAAATCTTGAATCCCATCACCAAACTCCTGTTTTTAGCGCAGTTTCCCCAAAGCAGAAAAAGTTTACAAATTCACTCTGACAAGATGCTAACCTCTTAATTATTGCTAAAACTGATTAAATCGTAGAGATTTTTTCAAAGATACAAGACAATTTGATACAATTTTCCTTTGATGAGTAGAGCAGCGATATGCTTGCATACATCTTGGCACTGGCTGTCGGACTTGGTAGCCTTGGCGTTTACCTTGCCGCTTTCTTCGTACCAGAAGTCCACCGCAAAAGTGATTTTTATTGGAGTGGGATCGGATTATTTTACGCCCTGATGTTATGGGTCTGTGCTGGACGCATTACCGGCGGTGTCCTGGTGGGGCAAATAGCTGGCGTCGCCTTGTTGGGTTGGTTTGGTTGGCAAACCCTGACGTTGCGGCGGGAATTCACCCCAGCGGCACTACAGACAGATTTACCGAGTAAGGAAGAGGCGGCAGAAACGATTCGAGTTCAAGCAGAGTCTCTCAAAGACAACGTACAGTCAAAGCTGTCAAAAGTATCGCTTCCTGCGGGGATTTCCGATCTGCCACAAAAGCTGGGCGGCTTGTTCGCCAATGCTAAAACCCAAGTTCAGGCAAGGTTGGATGCGGCAAAAAAGCCTAAAGCTAAGCCGACTCCACCGACACCAAAGTCTGTTACTCCTCCTCCTGTAGCGGCAACTGGACAACCGATCGCACGACCAATTCCCACAATCGAAGCACTTGATGCCGATTCGGAAGCTTCTGCGATCGCACGACCAATTCCCACAATCGAAGCACTTGATGCCGACTCGGAAGCTTCTGCGATCGCGTCAGCAACTCCCACAATCGAAGCGCTTGATGCCGATTCGGAAGCTTCTGCGATCGCAGAAGCAACTTCGACAACTGAAATGCTTAAAACATACCCGGAAGTGGAGGCATTTAAATCATCATTTACTGCCTCAAAAAACATCCCTCCACAGGTAGAAGTAATATTTAAGGTGACGGGAGCGCCAGTATCATCGTCTGCTAAAGAAGATGAAATGCCCTCACTGAAACGAGCAAATCCACCCGATACCGAACTGGTGGAAGAAGTTGTAGAAGATGCGGAAACGAAGAATCTGCCGAGTTCACCTACCAATATGGCAGGCTAGAAACTGGGGAGTGGGGAAGCGGGGAAGCGG
>CASBRD010000192.1 GCA_949128025.1 Oscillatoriales cyanobacterium PMM_0008
CCTTCAGAACGTAGTACTCCTTCAGAACGTAGTACTCCTTCAGAACGTAGTACTCCTTCAGAACGTAGTACTCCTTCAGAACGCCAGAATATTGCCAAAGGTACTGAAAGCAGACTGCGACCTAATGACACTCTACCGATATTACCGCCCGGTACAATTTCGCCATCCGTAACACCCTCTCCTACCGAGACATCGCCGAAGGCAGCTGGTGAGCCTCTGAACCCCTCAAACCTACAAACCCATCTACCTAATTTCTATCCCAAGCAGTCTCCCACGCCGCAGCAAAGTCAAGAATCTAGGGATTTGTCGATCAAGTATAGCTACGGTTACGACTTAAATGTCACGACCGATCAATACGCCGCTGGAAAGTTGAGAACCTGGTTGGAGGACAAAAACAAAAAGTTTTCAGCCAATCTCAAGATAACCACAATGGCAGACATTATCTTTGTTAAATCTCCCATAGACGAGAAGCTGCCGGATATTACCCAAGCAAATGTCGCCGTGTTAGTAAACCCGAATGGCAAAAAGGAGGGTAACCCCGAAGTGATACGCAGTACTGGCTACCCTAGACTAGATCTGGCTGCAATAGAAAATATTCAAAAGCGGAGTGCCTTTCCATCAACTCGCAAGTATGAGGTTTATCTGTATCGGATCGAGATCGAGCAAAACAATTCACCTTCTACTCCGGGAGCATCATCTAACAGTTAAAGTTATTGATGATTTATCGTCAAATAGTCTGTTGTCATCGTTGGTTAAATTTTTACCACAGATGTAGGCGAAGCCTTCCCGTAGGGTAGACAGATGAACGCCGATAAACACAGATAAGAATAAGAAGGGAAATTTTTTAGGTAACCATGCTACCAGACATGATATGACTCCAGATTCTTCCTTTTTGGAGCGACTGCGCTGCTCATCTGAGCGATCGATCGAACTATTAGATTGCTTCGATCGATCGCACGTACTGGTAGTGGGTGACTTGACCCTCGACGAGTTTCTCACGGGTCAGGTGGAGCGGATTTCTCGCGAAGCCCCGGTATTGATTATTCGTCACGAACAGACTCGACAGGTGCCGGGAGGTGGCGCTAATGCGGTCTATAACCTGGCAAAATTGGGCGCAAAGGTCAAGGTTGCCGGACTGGTGGGAGATGATGAGCAAGGACAAGCTTTGCGCCGCATCTTTGAGGCTGCTGGGATTGATACTGCTGGAATGTTAATCGATCCAGACCGCCCGACGGTGACTAAAACTCGGATTTCCGGCCACGCTCGCCAGTCGGTGACGCAGCAGATTGTGCGGATCGATCGCAAATCCGATGAGTTGCCAAATGTTGATTTGCAGATGCAACTGGCCGAGTATATCCGCTCTGTGCTTGATACTGTGGATGCGGTGGTCTGTTCGGATTATGGAGATGGGGTTTTTACCCAGCCTGCGATCGAGGCGGCGCTATCTCACTCGCGGACGATTGTTGATGCACAAAATAGTCTCGAAAGATATCGAGGTGCAACCGTATTTACACCGAATTTACCGGAAGCGGAACAGGCGGTGGGTTATGCGATCGCAACTCCCCAAACCCTCACTCAAGCTGGGCGCGACCTTCTAGCCATGACTGATGCTCAGCAAATTCTGATTACCCGTGGCGAAGAGGGTATGAGCCTATTTAGCCGTTCTGGCAGCGAGTCACACATCCCCGCCTTTAATCGAACAAAGGTGTTTGATGTTACAGGTGCTGGCGACACGGTAGCGGCAGCGCTGACATTAGCTTTGAATGCGGGTGCTTCGTTTTGGGAAGCTGCGGTTTTGGGCAATTTGGCGGCTAGCATTGTAGTGCGCCAGTTTGGTACGGCGACGACGACACCAGATGAAATGAAGGCAGCATTGCGATCGCTTATAGAAGAGTAGTTAAAGTGTGTCAAGGAACGATTAATAGACTGGCGCTCTACTCCTTATTAATTTCCCCTTTGTTGTTGATTTTCAGGGGAGTGTTGGGAAAATCGCCTTTGGTGAGATTGCGAATCAACTGTACACTGCGAAACTGTTGATCGATATAAGGAATTCCTTGTCGATTCAACTGAACGGGGATAATTTTTCCAGAAACAAAATCGCCCTGTTGGTTAAGTTTAACCTCTAAAATCAGAGATTGCCCCAGCACTCCCCAGGTAGATAAAGACTTGTATCCGACAAAATTACCCAGGGAATAAGCGATTAATTTGCCTTTATATAATTCCATCGCTCTGGTAACGTGAGGGCCGTGTCCCAGAACCAAATCTGCCCCATTATCAATCATCGTGCGGGAAAAGAGAACCAAATTTCCACGGTTCTCCCCGTAGAAGTTTTCTTGTTGGTTTTTGACGTGCAGGGCTCCCGTTCCTTCCGCACCGCCATGAAACGATACCACCACCATATCGGCATTTTTCTTGGCTTCTAGCACCAGTGCTTTCGCCGACGCGATATCGTTCACGGTGTTGTGCAGCTCCAAGTGGCTGAAACCGATAAAAGCAACCCGAATGTTTTTGACATTCACATAGGCAACTTCATTTTTCTTGCCAACTGGTGTCATGCCTGCACTTTTTATATTTTTCATAGTGTCGGCAAAGCCGACGACCGAGAAATCTAGAGAATGATTGTTAGCTACACTTAAAACATCAAACCCAGTTTCTTTCAAAAGGTTTGCATAATTTGGTGGCGTGCGAAAAGCATGAACCATTGGACGGCTGGTATCCTTGGAGGTTCTGGGATAGTTGGTGAGCGTACTTTCAAAATTGCCAAATAAAATATCGGCTCCTTGAAGGTAGGGTTTTACATTCTTAAAAAGCTCTTTATTATTGCTGGGCAGCCGATTGTTGGGAAAGTTGGTGCCAGGAACGATATCGCCAACAGCTTTAATGGTGATAAATGTTGCAGCATTTTCTGAGGGAGGTTCTGACGTGGAAACGGGTGCTAAATTCTGAACGGGTTTAGGTTGCTCAGAAGCTTTGGGGGTTGGTTTATTGGCTGCGGGTGAGGGAATGGGAGACTTTTTAGGCGGCGCAGCAATACCTGTTTTTTGGGTGGTTTTGGGAACGGCTTTAGGTTTTGGCGAAGTCTTGGGGGGTGGGAGTGGGACGGCACCTATTCTCTGGGTTGTTTTAGGAGTTTGTCGCTGTACAGACGTTGGCTGCGGGGAGGAGGCGGCGACTTGGGAATCCATTTTAGCTCTGACGGCAAAACCGACTGCTGCAACTAAAATCCAACAGATGCTGCCTAACAAGAGTAAAGGAATTTTTTTTCGATACTTTGTTTTTAGCCTGACGGGTTTACGTTTTGGCCCAGGGCCGGGAGTGACTAGACGAGGTAGAGTTGCACTAGAAGTGGAGGCGTAGGCGGATTGCCTTAATTCAACCAACTCTGTCCAGGTAGGCCATTTTTGGTCGCTGCGTCGCCCATAAACGCGCACAGAGTCAATATATTTGGGGTTGAGGCGGATCATTCCGTCGTGTACGAAGCGGACGCAGGAGGCTTGATTTGGCACTCGATCGGACTCTAGGACGATATGCAGGCACGTGCCTTTGCTTTTTGCTGTCGCTGTGACGCCTTTTTTGGATACAACCTTGTTGATTAGGACGGCTACCGCATCGGGGTCGCCCTGTTGCGCCAAGGATAGGACATTTTGCTCAATTACCTGACTGACCATAAGTCTCCTCACACCAACTGATAGATTGCCTTATAATACGGCTGACAAAAGTTTAAACCGGAGTAGGCATAAATTTCAGAAAATGATAGATAGTTGGAACGAAAAAGCTGTTCGAGTACACCGTCGCTTGCTGGTGACGGGTGGTGCGGGGTTTATTGGCTCGAATTTTGTGCTTTACTGGTGCGACACTTACCCAGACGATCGGGTGGTGGTGCTGGATGCGCTGACTTATGCGGGAAATCGGGGCACTTTGGCAGCTTTGGAAGGTAGGGAGAATTTTCGGTTTGTTGAGGGCGATATATGCGATCGCACTCTGCTAGACAAATTGTTACAAGCAGAAAATATCGATACTGTAGCCCACTTTGCGGCTGAATCTCATGTCGATCGATCGATTTTGGGGCCGGGTGCCTTCGTTCAAACCAATGTCGTGGGAACTTTCACCCTGCTAGAAGCTTTCCGACAACATTGGAAAACCCCCCCTTTCATCCCCCCCGTCAACGGGGGAGACAGAGGGGAGATTTTTCTCCACGTTTCCACCGATGAAGTTTACGGTAGCCTTGGCCCTAACGACCCCGCCTTTACAGAAACGACGCCTTATGCTCCCAATAGCCCTTATTCCGCATCCAAAGCTGGCAGCGACCATTTAGTTCGAGCTTACCACCACACTTATGGCTTACCGACAATTATCACCAATTGCTCTAACAATTACGGCCCTTACCAGTTTCCCGAAAAGCTGATTCCTCTGATGTGTATCAATGCCTTAATCGGCAAACACTTGCCTGTTTATGGAGATGGGCAAAATGTGCGCGATTGGCTTTATGTAATCGATCATTGCCGTGCTTTAGATGTGGTGATTCATCGCGGCAAACCGGGTGAAACTTATAACGTTGGCGGCAATAACGAAGTTAAAAATATCGATTTAGTTCAGACTTTGTGCGAGTTGATGGATGAATTAGCTCCCGATTTGCCCGTGCGTCCTTGCAGTAATTTGATTGCGTTTGTGAAGGATAGACAGGGACACGATAGACGGTATGCAATTAATTCTACTAAGTTGAAAACTCAGTTAGATTGGAGTCCTTCAGTTACCGTTGAAGAGGGATTGCGTCGTACAGTCGAATGGTATTTGAAGAATCGGGATTGGTGGGAACCATTATTGTCCGAGGAATATCAGACTTACTATCGGCAGGTTTATGTTTCTTAGCTGGATGCGGACTGTAAAATCTGAGGAGAACCCAAAAGTAACGGTGAAGCGTGAGATGCTATAATTGAAAGGTGATAATGACAAAAAAAAAGGTATGCTCAGATGTTATGATGTAGCCAAATACTTTCTGGCTCAGGTAGATGAAGACGCTGGCGATCTGATTTCTAATCTCAAGCTCCAGAAACTGCTTTATTATGCTCAGGGATTTCATCTTGCTCTTTATGATGAGCCTCTGTTTCCTGAACCGATAGAGGCTTGGACACATGGCCCAGTTGTCCCTGAGTTATATTACTACTACAAAAAGTATGGAGTCGGTGCGATTCCATATCCAAAAGACGTTGATTTTTCCATTTATGATGAACGAACAAAGAGTCTGCTTGATGAGGTTTACTCTGTGTTTGGCCAGTTTTCCGCCTGGAAGTTACGCAATATGACCCATGAAGAAGAACCCTGGAAATTGGCAGCCCAAACGAGCGGTCAAATTTCTCATCAGTCCATGAAAGAATATTTCAAGACTCAGATCGATTGTGAAGAAGCGGTTTAATGCGAATCAACGCAAAGAAATAGATCGGGATTTTAGCCTCTACGCTCACTCCTAAGCGATCGCACTTTGTCGCAACGGATGGTAATATCTTGTACGGAGGAGCGATCGCATTCTATACTTATATCAATTACTGAGTGAATTCCCAGACCGGGCTGTGAAAAACCATCAGTCATAAGTTGTTCCGATTCAAAAACAAGTGTGTGAGGAGTATGAACGCAGAAATTACGGTAAATAGACAAACTTACGCGGGTTTATTCACAGTCGCACTCGCGACTTTGATGTTTGAAATCCTCCTCACGCGGATTTTCAGTGTGACAATGTGGTATCACTTCGCCTTTATGGCTACCTCGGTAGCTATGTTCGGAATGACTGTAGGGGCAGTATTAGTGTATTTATTTCCCAAATACTTCACCGCAGAACGAGCAAAGTCTCATTTAGCTATTAGTTCTTTGTTGTTTGCTATCTCCATTGTTGTTTGCTTTTTAATCCACCTTAGTATTCCATTTGTACCCAGTCTTTCAATTGGGGGTATAGCTTCTATTGCTTCGACATATCTAGTGATATCAGTTCCGTTTTTATTCAGCGGAATTTGTATATGTTTGGCTTTAACTAAATTTCCTCATCAAGTAAGTAGACTTTACGCTTACGATCTAGCTGGCGCATCCCTTGGCTGTATTCTGCTGATATACATTATCAGCATTACCGATGGACCGACAGCGGTAATTATAGTAGCTTTTATTGCTAGTATTGGCGCTATTTTATTTGCATCAGAAGTAGCCTCTAAAAGGCTAATGCAAATTGCTCTGATATCTACCCTATTACTCGGTTCTTTCGCAGTCGTCAATACAATTTTAGTAAATAATCAGTCTCCTTTATTGCGGTTGATGTGGGTAAAAGGAAAGTTTGAATCAGCGCCAATTTATGAAAAGTGGAATTCTTTTTCTCGGATTACAGTTAGCCCGGATAAAGATCCAACACATCCTTTTGGTTGGGGGTTTAGCCCGGTTGTGCCTTTAAACGATAAAATCGAAGAATTGGCATTAAAAATAGATGCTAGCGCTGCTACAGTTCTTACAAAATTTGATGGGGATTTTAATAAAATTGAATATCTTAAGTACGATATCACCAATTTAGCTCATTACATTCGGAAAGACGCAAAAGTTTTAGCTATTGGCAGCGGAGGCGGTAGAGATATACTTTCGGCATTATTGTTTGGTCAAAAGTCGGTTTTGGGAGTTGAAATTAATCACGATATCATCAATGCTGTAACTAAAAGGTTTGGTGATTTTACCGGACATCTAGACAAAAATCCTAAAGTGAGTTTTGTTGCTGATGAAGCACGCAGCTATATTGCCAGATCTAAAGATAAATTCGATATTATTCAGATTTCCTTAATTGATACTTGGGCAGCAACTGCTTCTGGTGCATTTGTTCTCTCAGAAAACTCACTTTATACTATTGAAGGTTGGAAAGTTTTCCTGGAACATCTTACCGACAAAGGAATTTTAACAGTATCCCGTTGGTATGTTGGAAAAAGCCCTAATGAGATGTATCGGCTAACTTCTCTGGCGACTAATTCGCTGATCAAATCGGGGATTACAAATACCCGAAATCATATTGTCATTGCGAGACGAATGTTTGGGGAAAGCAAGAATGAGCCGATTGGTGTGGGAACGATGCTGGTGAGTAAAGAGCCTTTTTCCGAGCGAGATTTGGATACTCTGCAAAAAGTTGCTAACCAGATGCAATTTGAAATTGCTCTTAGTCCGCGATTTGCGATCGACAATAATTTTAAAACTATTGCCGATGGAAAAAATCTCGATGAATTTGTGGATAAGTTTCCTCTGAATATTGCTGCCCCGACTGATGATAGTCCGTTTTTCTTTAATCTGCTGCGGCTGCGAGATGCGTTTAATACAAAACTTTGGTATCAAGAGGCTTGGAGTTCTAACCTGAAAGCTGTGGTGATATTGGGTGCTTTACTGATAGTTGTGATAGTGCTGACATTCCTCTGCATTATTGTGCCGCTGCTTCTAACTACCAAGAGGGCAACTTTAAAGGGTGCTTTGCCTCTTTCTCTCTTTTTCGCTGGCATAGGTTTGGGCTTTATGCTGGTGGAAATTTCGCAAATGCAGCGGTTGATTGTTTTCCTGGGACATCCAACTTATGGGTTATCTGTGGTGCTGTTTTCGTTATTATTATCGAGTGGTTTGGGGAGTTATTCAACGGAAAAGGTAACCAATCAGGGGATGGCGAGTTCAGCAACTTTACGGTTGTTGCTGCTGCTATTTACCTTGTATGTGTTTGGAAAATTTACGCCTTATGCTATTGACTTATTCGATGATGCGACAACGGTGGTACGCATCCTGGTAGCGACAGGCATCCTTTTGCCGCTGGGTTTCTTTATGGGAATGGCGTTTCCGATGGGAATGCAGTTAGCTTCTCAGAAATCTGCTGAGTTAACGCCTTGGCTATGGGGAATTAATGGGGCAACTTCGGTTTGCGCTTCTGTACTGGCAGTTGCGATCGCGCTAAACTCCAGTATATCCACTTCATTTTGGACGGGTTTTGCCTGTTATTTACTAGCTATTCTGGCCTTTGTCTGGGCAAGTCGAGGTCAGATTAAGCTTAAACAAAGTGCCGAGTAAGCAGCAAAAAGAAACGAGGTGGTAGTCACCCCAAACCGACTACCACCTCACTTATCTTATGGCTCGGTGGGCCAGTGAGAAAAGCCAAGTAACTGACCGATGCGAGAGGTTTTCCAAAAGGCTTGCCGCTCTGCATGAGTCATCATCACCGTTGTCCCAGATCTGACCTGCTCAGGGGTTAAAGGGAGTTGGGAATCCGCACTCCCTTTCATGTCTGAGACAGAAGGCTGTTGCTCCTGTCCTTGAGAACTTGAAGACATAGTTCAAATCTAGTAGCCGCCAACAACATGGGGCAAAGTTTGCCAAAGGAAGACGCCAAGAGCTGCGATCGCTAAAACTCCCTGAATCAAACGCCCCACGATCGAACCTACAATAATCCCCACACCAGCTTGAAACGCTTGCTTAAGTCGAAGACTTATCTCCAATTCGCGCCGATAAAGAAACTCTCCGATCGCAGCTCCCAGTAGCGGGCCCAGCAAGATACCCAGCAGTGGCCCGCCAAATGGCAGTGCAGGTAGCAGACCTAAAGTTGCCACTACTAAGCCCACGATCGCACCAATCTGGCTCCAATTACTTGCACCAGAACGTTTGGCTCCCCAGTAGGCGGCTAAATAATCTATGCCTATGCTGAGGAGAAACACCAAAATTGCGATTCCTAGAGCCCAATATACGGTACTAAAACCGTCAATTGCGCCCCAAATTACAACGGCAATCAAAATCAAGCTGGAACCGGGAATACCGGGAACGATCGCGCCGATGACGCCAACGACCATCAAAACAACCAGCAGCCAGTACAAAATTACCATAGGCTTTCAGATCTCAGCTGGTGCCACATCATTTAAATAGTAGCTGAGGGATACTTCTAGTTTGTCAGCAATTCCAGCAATCCAGGTTTCATCTTGCTTGGTATAACTGCGGGGGGCATTAGCTCCTAAAATTAAAACGCCGTCTTTCCCGATCGGTTGGCAGATGACACCTTGAGTATTTTCTGGTATAAAGTCAAACTCAATCCGCCCTGGATACAGCGTCAAATTCACCAGATAAACTGGCTTTTGCTTTGACAGCACTCGCTGTAAAATCTCTCCTGGCTTTACTTCTGGGTTAGTACCTAAAATTCCGCGCCGCAGTAGAACTTTGCCTTGATACCAAACGACGATCGATCGCGTCGCCGTATTGGTAAGTAACAGATGCGACGCCCAAGCCAATTCAGTTCTCACCGCATCTGGCAAAGAAGGCGCAAGTTCAAAACCCTCTTCGCCAATCAGCTCGACAGCATCGGGCGATCGGGCCTGCACTTGCTGCCATAACAACCCCGTCAAGATCAGCACCGCACTCAAGATCACCCCCAGTGCATCCGAACGAGCTTGAGATTGCGTCAGTGCGGGCGTCAGCAAGCGGTTGAAGAGCAGCAAAACGCCTGCCAATCCACCCACAACTAGAGGCAGCTGCCGCAATACCTGATTTCGATCTGCCTTAGCCATAGTTTTTAACTAGGGAACAGGAAACAGGGAACAGGGAACAGGAAACAGGAAACAGGGGGAAGATCTGCAAAATCCCATTCCCCCACTC
>CASBRD010000193.1 GCA_949128025.1 Oscillatoriales cyanobacterium PMM_0008
ACTTTACACTAATGACTAATGACCAATAGCAATTCTTCAATCTAAAATCTAAAATTTAAGGGGGGGATTGTGGAGTCAAAGCGTTGTGCCTCTGGATGCTTATTTGGCCTGGGTTTGGGCGATGCCCTTGGTGCTAAAACCGAGTTTTTGAGCGTTGAAGAAATTCTCCGCCGCTTCCCACCCGACGGGCCGCAGGAACCAACAGGCGATCCCGCCCCTGTTACCGATGATACGCAGATGGCTTTATCTGTCGGCGAAGCGCTGGTTGAAGCGGGTAGAAAATACAGCGCCGCTAGCCTGGAACCAACACTGCGTCGTGCTTTCGTGGCTTGGTGGCTTAGCCCTGACAACAACCGCGCCCCCGGTAGAACCTGCTTGAGTGCCTGTGCTAACTTGGCAGCCGGTCGCCCCTGGTATCAGGCGACTGTAGCTGACTCGAAGGGTTGCGGTGCGAATATGCGTGTCGCGCCTGTGGGTCTGCTGCCACTGGAGAGAGATATTCGGGGACCGATCGCACAATTCCAAGCAGCATTGACCCACGGTCATCCTACCGCCCTTGCAGCTTCAGATTTGACTGCTTATGCGATCGCCGATTTAGCCGCTGATGGCACTCCAGAAGAACTCCCGCAGCGACTCCGCGCCTACGCTTTATCTCAGCGCACAGTCTACCACACCGACTGGCTAGGCCCACTCTGGAAACGTCCTGACACCGACACACCAGAGGAATTCATTAGCCGTGGTTGGGATGAATGTCTGTCGGTACTCGATCGTCTCGATGCGGCATTGGCGGAACCGAAGCGCGATCGCAACCCCTGCGAAGCGACGGGTGAGGGGTGGGTCGCAGAGGAAGCTTTTGCGACTGGTTTGTTGTGTTTTCTGTTATTTCCTGAAGAACCAGTGGCGGCGCTGCGTCGTGCGGCAGTTACTTCAGGGGATTCAGATTCGATCGCCTCTCTGACGGGCGCTTTTGCAGGTGCTTATCTGGGGATGGCGGCATGGCCAAAAGACTGGGTGAGTCGCATCGAGTACCGCGAAAGACTTGCAGCGCTGGCGGAATTGTGGGATGGATAGATCGGGCAGACCTAACCCCCCAACGCCTCTTCCCTACGAGGGAAGGGCTGAGTATTACTCCCCTCTCCGTTGCGGGGAGGGGTCGGGGGTGGGGTTAACCGATCGAAACGCCAGCTGCTATGCTGGGTTTAATAATAAAAAACCAGGTTAAATATATGAAATTTGAAGTTTGGGGATTAGAAAATCTACCGCAAGGTAGAGGTTCTTACTATCGCGTTTGGGTAGAGCAAAAAGGCACCATTAATATAGAAGATTCCTTCAAATTAAACGATCGCTGGGTAGTCAACGATACCCGCGAATTACTGTATGTGCCAGAACAGTTACCTGCTTTCCTCAGATTTTGGACAGAAGAGAACGGCATTTTAGAGCAATGTTTGATTCACCTGAAAAAACCGGAAGCAGAAACCAAAGGATTAATTTGGTTGCCAACTGCCAAAGTAAGACCCGGTTCTGATATTCAGGGATTCGTAGTGCATCGCGATTTATCAGAGAATGGCACAATTCAACTATCGCAAAAACCGATGACTTTAACGCTTGTTGACCCCAGTGGTTTGGAAAGAAGAGCAATTGAAGTAAAAGCGGGATGTTTGCTATCGCTATTTCGCCTAGAAATATCAGAACACGACCCTACCGGAGAATGGAAACTTGTCCTGAAACAGGAAGAAAACCTAATAGACTCAACTTCTGTTGAGGTTATTCGCTTCGAGAAACCGGAAATCGAAATTCAACATAACTTACCCGGTTGGTTTTTGTTGGGTTCCCAGATTTCGCAATCTGCAAAAGTTCGTTATTTCTTTGGGGAACCAGTAGAACAAGTCAAACGCGGACAGTTCCTATTGCACCGAGTTCTGCAAAACAGGGACAAAGTTCTTGCTAAAGAGATTGTACTTGATAATCTGCAACTACCTGCTGGTGCTTATCAGCTTAACTTGGAATCTGGCGAAACGGGGAACTATGAATGGGAATTAGAAATTGAAGACCCCCAATCTCGCACAGGTACTTGTCAGGGAAGTTATAGTGTTGTCGCGGAACATTTTGCAATTTCCCTCAATACTAGATCGCCTTTTAATCCTCCCAAACCAGACATCCCGGTCACGATCGAACTTAAAATCGCCGACCTAGTTGGAACACCAATTCAGTCAATTCCGATTCAGTTTTCCATCCAAGGAGATGAGGAATGTTGGGAATATTTGGAACAGCCTAATTTAGTTACTGGTACTAACGGCACAGTTGTCATCAAGGTGCAGTTCAAAGATGTTGATGACCCGATGACATTTAAGCTGAAAGCATCAGCGACAATTGAAGGTATCGCCCAACAGGTTGAAGAAAATATCCGCGTGATGCCTTGGATGTCTCAAGATATTTGGTTGGACGTTTCTTTCGACAAGTTGGAATACCAACCGGGTGAAACTGTCACCGCAGATATCCGAGTTAAAGGACGACCTGAAATTATCCAAAAAATGACTGTGGGTGCGGCGGAAGTGATTGGTGATGTGGTAGTGCGATCGCTCGATTTTAGGTTAGCAGATGGAACGGAAAAAGTCACTTTTAAACTGCCAAAACAAGTAACTTCGCCACTGAATCTCAAAGTCAGTATATTAAAAGATTTCCCTGAATTTCAAGAACGGGATATTCCATTGCCAGTAAAAATATCCCAAAATAGCGATAATTCACCACTTTGGAAAGCTACCACAGAAGGACTCAGGGAAGTTGCTACGGGTGAAGCACTTCAAGTAATAGTCAATTTTCCCCAACCTTTGACCCAAAATGCCAAACTAATCGCCTGGTTAATCGATCGTCGCATTCCGCGATCGACTAAAGATGATGTTTTGGGAACTAGGTTTACTGGAGAAACAACAACCAAAGAATTAAAACATTTTTCCTCTATTAGTGTCCAGCAATGGTCAAGAATCCAGCAAGCAATAAAGATATGTTCTGAGGTCAAATTAGCTGGTGTATCCTGGCATAGTTTTGCATATGTTGATGAGAATTATCAAGGCAGACTGATTCTAATTCACTTATCAGAAGAGAACTGGTTTAAGAAACTGTTTGGTTCATCCGGTGAGAGTTGGCTTAAAGAAAAAGAGCAATTCCTCAAAACATTATTATGTAGCAGCTATCAAAGTAAAGATGTGTCTCAGATGATACAGACTTTACAGCCGATCGAAGAATTTCAAATATACAAGTTAGATTTATATGCAACGGGTATACGGTTAGAAGTAAAATGGGCAAAACCTCCCAAGTCAGCATCAAACATTAGTGAGGATGAATTAAGGTCGAAATCCTTCTATCAGCTAATTCAGATGCCGCCTAGAAGGGATGTAATGAGAAATTTGGAGCGTTTTGATGACAACGCACCGGAATTTCTGATGCGTCGTAGGGGGATGCCGATGCCTCCGATGGCGGCGATGGCAGCACCGCCGGGAATGATGCGGGAAATGGCAGTACCTACCGATGAACTGGAGGAATACAATTTATATTCGATTTCGCCTTTACAATTCGATGATGAAGTTGCTATTCCATCTTCTCCCATGCCTACAGTTGTAGTGCGCGAAGATTTTATAGAAGTAGAATCTTTCGGCCCGATCGACATCAAAAGCGGTGCAACTTCAGCAACCGTAAATTTCAAGGGAAGCGATGCTATCACCGAATACGATATCGTCATTTTTATTATCGGCGAGTCGAACTTCGGCACAGCAACTCATCGCGTAACTGTCCGAAATCCCCTATTTACTACGATCAAAAATCCAGCAGAAATGATTTGGGGAGATAAAAGTACGATTAGAACAATCGTTCAAAATTTATCCGATCGAGAATTTACCGACGTTACCCTCAAACTGCAAACCGAAAAAATTCGCGCATCTTTAACAGAACAGGCAATTACATTATTGCTACCCAAACAAAGCGTATTGGTAAATTGGGCAATTGAAGCAATAGAAGTTGGCAATGCCAATGTTTTGTTATCGTTAGAAACGAAGAATTTTCGCGAAATTTCCCAACTAGATACACCGCTACGAGTGCAACCACCTGGAGAACCAAAAATTGACCGATTTACTGCACCTTTATCAGAAAAACCTGTAGAATGGGAATTTGAATTAGCGGGAGATGAAATATTTACTTTGGGAATTCTCTCGTTGATGCCAAACGTACAAGCTGCTGTAATTGAAGGCGTGGAATCTCTAGCGGGATATCCTTATGGATGTTGCGAACAAACTTATGCTTCCACTTTGCCGAATTACATCCTTTACAGATATTTAGAACGGCAGAATAAACTAACACCTGCATTTGCCAAAAAGCTCACAGAAAATTTGCAAGCAGGACGCGATCGCTATCTCACCATCTTCTGTAATCCTAACACAGGCGGCTTCGGTTTGTGGAGTGGCGAAAACACTTCCATCTTCCATACTTCCTTAGCATTCAGCTTGTTAGCATTAATCGGACAAATTGTAGATGTCAAGCAAGAAATCCTAGACAAAGCTGTTTCTTACCTACAAAATTATCGCCAACCATCAGGCAGTTGGGAACCGCAACGTAGCTTAGAAACACCTTTTCCTTCGACGCTTTCGGAAGCGGGTAACACATCCTTTATCTTTCACGGTGCTAGTTTAGCCAAAATATCTTTACCGGAAACTTTAAAATGGCTAAAACAAAACTTGTCGAGTTATCAAGATGATGAAACTTGCCTATCTTTAGTATTAGATGCTTTAACGCGAGTTGAGGCATACCAAGAAACAGAAAAGCAATTCATGGCACAACTCAAGGATATTTTGTTGAACGCACAACAGCAAAATGGTACTTGGATTGGTAAAAGCAGTCTGACTGGCCCGATCGAAACTACAGCATACTGTATGATGGCATTAGGTCACGCTTTCCCTGCCGATACAAACGTGCGAAAAGCAATCAAACTGGGATTGGATTATCTGTTAGCAAATCGCCGTTCTACTGGTTGGTATTCGACTCGCGATACGCTGTATGCTTCTTGGGCGATCGCAGAAGTCGGTCACTTAGCTTGGACAGAATCTGATGTTGAGGGAAAAGTCAGCATTTCCCTCAACAATCAACCTATTAAGGCTTTTGATTTTTCCAAAGCTGAAGGTATAGAACAAATTGATTTACTTTATCAAGCACGGCGAATTTATTTGGATAAATTCCAGAATGGTAAGAATAAAATATCTTTCAATTCTTCAGGAGGTTTTAACGCTCACGTTTTGATTGAACTGCATACTTATCGACAATCTATAGGTACAAACCAGGTACAGAGTATTGGCAATCTGGATATCCAATGGAGTCAGCAACAATTTGCGATCGGCGAATATACAGATTTGAGTTTGCAATTCACACCCAATCAAAGTCTGGAAGCGCTGATGATAGAAATTCCGATTCCTGCGGGAGTAACCTTTAATCAACAGTCAGATTTGATGGAAGTACCGCAGCAATTTGACCATGTGGAGGTTAACCAAAATAAAGTTGCTTTATTTGCCTCTAATCTCAACGAAACGATTCAGGTAAAAGCACGTTTCCACGCCGAATTACAGGGAGAAGTGCAGGTGAATCCTATCCGCGTTTACCAAATGTATAAACCGGATTTGATGACGCTTAGCAACAGCAGCCAGTTGGTTGTTAATTAGTTGAAGATGTTGGGTAATATCATGCGTCCATCAGGTATGTTGTTGCGCTTTAGCGCTATCTTAAAGAGCGCTGAAGCGCAACAACATACCCAAAGAGGCTGAGAGTCCAGAAGTTACGGCTGCTGTGCTGCAACGACTGACTGACTGCGGCAAAGTTCCCGAAGCTCTACGTCTGGCACATTTGATTAGTGCTGCTGTAATTAAAGGGGAAAGTAGCAGTTCTGCGTAATTTTAACCTAAATTGCCCTATTTAAACGCGGATAGTCGATATTTGCTTGAATTACATTTTTTGATATGTCATACCAAATCCGCTTGCCTAACCTTTTTTTTACCCGACGACTAAAGTCGCGGCTACACAAACAAAGCCCGCCTGCGCGGGCTTCAAGAAAAAGGGGTAGTTAACCCGGATTTGGTGTCAAGGGACATTTCTAATTTATTAAAAAATATTACATAAACTTAAAAAACCTGTAAATAAATTAGTTTTTATGGGCATCTTATAATCAGTTACTCCTATTGATAAGATCTGTAAGGTTTATCCTTGGGAGTAAAAGCAGGGTCACTACTATAGATACATCTCATCAACCTATAAAGCCGAATGCCGCTTTTTTGTAGCGTGCCGCAGGCATTAGCTGCTATGATACAGCGGTTCCCGCTGTTAAGAGGTACAGTATGCGAAGGGGAAGGGCGAAGCATGACCGTATTTTATCTTTGCTGATTACCAATAAATCATCTGCCGGAATGCTTCGCCCCTACTTAAAATGTACTTCATTACAGCGGTTCCCGCTGTATATAGTTGAGGCTGGTATTAGGTACGTTGTTGCGCTTTAGCGCTCTTATACCAATTTGGATAAGAGCGCTAAAGCGCAACAACATACCCAGAGTGCAAGTAATTAGCAACTTGAGTTATTAGCCTCAGACTTGAGTCTGAGGCGAGCCAATGCGTGGTGCAAGATGTCAGTTTACCAATCTTTTGAGCCGCTTTCTAGCCAATCATCATCCGATCTAACTTGGTTAGAGACAGGTTGGTTAGAGACAGGTTGATTATAACTAGGTTGGTTATCTTCCTCGAAGTCGTCGTCTTCAAACTCATCGTCCGATCGCTCATTATCCCCTTGACCCTGACTCAATAGGGGAAAAGCGATCGCACCTCCCACCACTCCAGCACCAGCACAAAACGCCAGTACCACACCCACTGGTAGCTGAATTGACTCGAATCCGAGAAACTTCAACGATACCAGGGTAGCGTTTTGGACAGAAAAGATTGCGATCGCTAATACCCAGATAGCTAAGATTAGAGAAGCGAGCAGATTGGCGATGGTTTTCATCTTTCTAGCTATCGAAAAACAGCATATCTCTACGATGCTACAACAAATCTGAAAGAAAAAAAATTGCAGATTTACTTAAATTTGAAATCTGCAATCTAAAATCTGAAATTCTACTTGGGTTCCAGCTTGCTGATGGTTTGTTCCATGTACTCAGCGATTTGGGTTAGTTTTTCAGGCGTGTTGGTTTCTATGTAAACGCGCATCAGGGGTTCAGTTCCCGAAGGACGCAGCAATACCCAACTTCCCTCTGACAAATACAGTTTGATGCCGTCTTTGCGACCAATTTCCTTCACTTTAACTGTTGCCACTTCTGTCGGCGGATTCTTACTGAAAGAATCGATAACGGCGGCTTTGTGTGCATCATCCAGGTGCAAGTCGAGACGGTTGTTGTAAAGCGGGCCACCAGCTTCTGCGATCGCTTCTTCAACAAGCTGACTCAGCGGCTTGCCTTCATAAGCGATCGCCTCTGCCACCAGCATATCGGCTAAAACGCCGTCTTTTTCCGGAATATGGCCAATAATGCTCAGTCCGCCGGATTCTTCGCCGCCAATTAGCACTTGCGTCTCGCGCATTTTTTGGCCGATATATTTAAAGCCTACCGCTGTCTCGTAAAGTTCCAAACCGTACTTAGCAGCGAAATTATCGAGCAAATGCGTGGTAGCAACAGTGCGGACGATCGCACCGGTTTTGCCTTTGTTCTTGACTAAGTGACGCGCCAGCAACAGCAATACGGTGTTGGGAGTAAGGACATTTCCCTGCTCATCAACTATACCGAAGCGATCGCTATCTCCATCCGTCGCCAAACCCAAATCAGCACGATCTTTCTTTACCGCTTCCACCAATTCTACCAACTGCTCGCCCTTCGGTTCTGGCATTCCGCCGCCAAACAACACATCGCGGTAGGTGTGGAACGATTCTAGCTCGCAACCGCTGTGCTGCAAAACCGTATCCAGGTAGCCGCGAGAGGTAGAATAGAGGGCATCATATTTTACCTTCAGCTTGGCACTGCGAATCCGCTCTACATCTAGGAGAGTGTAGATAAATGTCAGATATTCTGGCTTTGGATCGAAGGTAGAAATCTTGTCAAGATTGTGACCCGATGGCGGAGCATCAGTAGCACCTTCAATATTTGCTACAATTGTATCCGTAATTTCCGGGGTAGCAGGGCCAGCATAATCCGGAATGTACTTAATGCCGCAATAGGGGGCTGGGTTATGAGAAGCGGTAAACATCAGCGCCCCAGCCGAGTTGAGAAGTCTGGCGTTGTAGGCAATTACCGGAGTCGGGCAATCGCGATCGACTATCTTCACCGTCCAACCCGCGTCTACCAGGATTTCGGCGGCAGTACGGGCAAACTGGTCAGCTAAAAACCGGGTGTCGTATGCTACCAGAACTGGTCTATCTTTAGAATATGCTGTTTCCAAGTAACTGGCGATCGCCCGCGTCACCTTGCACACATTGGCAAAGGTGAAGTCATCGGCGATAATACCGCGCCATCCGTCTGTACCAAACTGAATCTTTTTCGAGCTGCTGCTAGCACTCATAATCGCCACTTCCTCTCAATTCACCATCCATAGTATAGGAAGCGTGCCGCTTCTAAAAGCTTGGACAAAATTACCCATAAATAGATAAATCTGTACAAAACCCAACAGGGCGGTATAAGTTCGCTCAACTTATGCGCCTTTCGGCTTGGTTCCCTTACCCGTTGGCGAAGGTTCTTTGACCAATAGTTCCCAGTTAGAGATACTGTCATAAGAATATCTACTCTTATTTTCAGTACGAGACTTAAGTATCTTATTTAATTCATCTCTGAGCGGCCATACGTGCTTTCTATCCTTCACGGATAGTTAGGCGTTATGATCTCACCATAATGATTACTACCTATTTTGGTAATAATGTCAATAGGTATCCAAGAATTTAGTTACAGCAACTAGCCCTTTAGAAGATAGCAGCAAAAGGCAAAACCACATTTTTACCCAGACGCCTCTGGATTTGAGGAATACAGAGGGTGAAAGGCCCTAAAGCTCGTCTGAAAATTCTGGAGAGGGAAGAGTGAGGGCAAGTTGGTAGAGTTGACGACGGGGAAGAGAGGTAGCTTTTGCCAGCTGGCGACTAGCTTGCGATCGCGATATTCCCTGACCCATTAACTGCTGTAACTCGACTTTCAGTGTTTCCTCGGATAGATGCGGCTTTTCTAACTGGGCACCAGCTAGGACGATCGTAAATTCTCCTTGAGGTTCCCGTTGAGAATAGCGAAGTATAGCCTCCTCAATCGGGCCTCGCCAAAACTCCTCGTACAATTTAGTTAACTCCCTTGCCAGTACAATTTGCCGATCGCAACCCAAAAAATCTGCTAAATCTTGTAGAGTTTGGCGCAATCGATGGGGAGATTCATATAAAATTAATGTCCGCGATTCTGTTTGTAAACCTTCCAAAAGATCCTTGCGTTCCGATCCTTTTGATGGTATAAAACCTTCAAACACAAAACGGTTTGTTGGTAACCCAGCGGCACTTAACGCCGTAATTGCCGCACTCGCGCCAGGAACGGGTACTACTGGTATCCCAGCTTCGATACAAGCTTGGACTAACTCAGATCCGGGGTCAGAAATCAGGGGCATCCCGGCATCGCTGACGAGTGCTAGAGCTTTTCCCATTTTCAACTTATCCACCAACTCAGGAATGCGCTGGGAAGAATTGTGTTCGTGATAGCTCAACTGGGGCGTGGCAATCTGAAAATGCTGCAAAAGCTTGCCTGTATGGCGCGTGTCTTCCGCCGCAATGATATCTACCGTTTGCAAAATCCGCACTGCGCGGAACGTCATATCTTCCAGATTGCCAATCGGAGTTCCTACCAAGTAAAGCGTGCCGGTCTGCGGGGCGGTTTCCATATAGATTAATTTATCTCAAGAACAGCGCCTCTCAAGCAACGTTTCTTTGTATATGAGGCTAGGTCTAAATATTACCGGATGTGGAGCCGAAATACCATAACCCTGAGCATAATCTATTCCCATAGCTGTCACCTTTTCCAGGATACAGTCGTTCGTGACAAATGTGGCAATTGTCTGAATGTCCATCACATGACTAATTTGATTAATCGCTTTCACGATCTCGCAAGTTATTGTGTCATCCAGTACATCCTCAATTAAATTTCCTGCTATTTTCAAATAATCCAAAGGTAGTTGCTTGAGATAAGCAAAAGAAGATATTCCGCTACCGAAATCGTCTAAGGCTATTCGGCAACCTAAAGCCTTGAGATCGCGGATGAGCTTTGTTGTTTGACTGAGATTGGCGATCGCAACACTTTCACTAATTTCAAAGCAGATCGACTGAGGCAAGATTTCGTGGAGAGAGAACTGCTCTTTGATAAAATTAATAAAGCAGTTGTCGTTAACAGTAGCTGTAGAAAGATTGATCCCATATAAACTACAACTTTGCATTTCCCAACTCTGCTGCGCCAGTATGCCAAATAAAGTGCTAATCACCCAGCGGTCAATGGTTGGCATCAGGTTATAGCGCTCAGCATCTGGGAGAAATGCCATTGGCGGAATTACCTCACCTTTCTCATCTACCAAGCGTAACAAAACCTCGTAATATTCCCTGACAAATTGATGAGAACAAAGAGAAACAATCGGTTGATAGTACAAGCAAAACTTGTTATCTGCCAGTTCCGATTTATGAGAAAAATCACTCTGATTTTCATCCAGATCCGTTTCGCGAACTGCTTGATTAATTCGATCGATCCATTGCTTTCGATCGCGCTGTTGCGCTAGTTCCTCATCGTCAGGTTCGTAGAGGTGTACGCAATTCCGTCCGCTGTTTTTAGCTTGGTAGCAAGCGGCATCAGAGGCGCACAACACCTTTTCTACACTTTCTAGCAGCGCATCGCCATAAGTCAGGGGGCTAGTGAAGGGCACTACTCCAATACTGACACCAAGACTGAAACTTTTGTCCTGCCATACAAACCGAAATGTCTGGATAGCTGCAAGCAGTAAATGGGCAAGTTGAAGTGCCTGCTTCACAGAGCAATTGTAAAGCAGCAAAGCAAATTCATCGCCGCCCAGTCGGGCTAGAACATCTGTATGACGCACGTGAGTTTGCAACAAAGCGCTGATTTGACGCAGCAGCTCGTCTCCAGCTGCGTGACCGCAAGTATCGTTAACAATTTTGAATCTATCTAGGTCGAGATAGCACAGGGTATGTTGTTGATTGTGGTTTCTAGCACCTGCTACAGCTGATTCTAGACGCTGCTCAAATTCACGGCGGTTAATTAATCCGGTGAGCGCATCGTGAGTAGCCTCCCAGCTGAGCTGTTCGTTCGCCTTGGCGAGAAAGGCGGTCCGCTCTCCCACCATATCTTCCAAGCGTTCTTGGTAATTCTGTAATTGCTTTAGAGCCTGCTTGTGTTCGGTGACATCTTCCACCATGCGAATGCCGAATTGCGGGTAGCCTGTGTTATCGCGTACTAGGTAACCAGTAACGTGGCACCACATTAGCTGCCCATCTTTGCAAAGGTAACGCTTTTCCATCTGATAGCGATCGCGCTCCCAAAACAAGTAACGATTATCTATCTGGTGGCGCGATCGTTTCCTCATCTTCAATTCTTCATCAGCCTCCTCATCCTTGGGAGGATGCGATTTTGGATTTTGGCCGTATCCAAGCATCTGCTGAAGAGACGAGTTCCTTGCCACAGTTTGTCCTGTCAGGTCGATGATTTCTATACCGATGCTGGCTCCCTCAAAAATTGACCGGAATAGTGCCTCGCTCTCTTTTAGGGCTGCTTCTGCCTGCTGGCGCTCGATTACTTCCCGTTCTAGTTTTTGGTTTGCCACCTCCAGTTGAGCCGGACTTGGGAGTGCTAATACTTTGGGAATTAAGGGAAAAACTGACGCCGCCATATACAGCGAAACTATGGCAGTAAATGCTTTAAAGCTACCGGAGAGCCAATAATTTGGATGCCAAACCGTCCAAACTTCCAATATATGGGTTGTGCCACTGGCAATCATAAAAGCCCCAAATAGCCAGAACAGCGATTTGAACGGCACATCTTGTCGTTTGTTCCCGAAGTACACCAGCATGAGCGGAATGGAATAATACGCCAATGCAATCAGGGTATCCGACAGGATGTGCAGCCAAACCAGCCCTGGATGCCACAGGTCGCAGTGCCCGTAGGGGATAAAATTTCCGGGAGCAAACAAGTTTCTTATTACTTCCTTCATAAAGAGTAGTCTTTTTTAAAGATACTGTAAAGTTTATCTCAGGGCGATCTTGAAAGTCTCTGTTTAGTTTAGAATCTTAATTCTTTAATTCAAGTATGTTAAATCCGGAGAGTAAGTTAAAACCCCTTGGGATAGATTTGATCGAATACCGCGCCTATGTTATTGCCTTTGCCGATCCCATCTAAGCTATCCGTAGGTTGAGGCGAGATTCTTTCAGGCTGAGTAGAAAGTGCAGAAATGGCAAGACAGGGACTATTTGTAGGTTTATTAACTTTAGACTTCCTCTATCTGGCGGCAGGTTCCCCAACTAACAACCAAAAAATTGTAGCGACTGACTATACGGTTGCAGCGGGTGGTCCGGCAACGAATGCAGCGGTGACATTTAGTTATTTGGGCGATCGGGCCAACCTTTTGGGCGACCTTGGCACTCACGCGATTACTCACCTAATCCGAGCCGATTTACAAAGTCACAATGTTGAGATACAAGACCTTGATTCGGCTCGATTGGAACCGCCGCCAGTCTCTTCTATCATCGTTACTCAAGCTACAGGGGAGCGGTCTGTGATTTCTATCAACGCTACTAAATCCCAAGGTCACAAGCAAAGTGTTTCCTCCGACATTGTGTTTGGGATCGATATTGTGTTAGTTGACGGACACCAGATGCAAATTGGACAAACAATGGTAGAGTTAGCTAAATCAAAAAATATCCCGGTTGTCATAGATGGGGGCAGCTGGAAGCCGGGATTTGAAGAGTTATTGCCATTTGTAGATTACGCTGTTTGTTCGGCTAACTTTTATCCACCAGGTTGCCAAAATGAGCAGGAGGTAATAACCTATCTTTCATCTCAGGGAATTCCACATATCGCGATCACCCAGGGAGAAAAACCGATTAGGTATATTTCCCAAAGTACGCCGGGGTGGGTGGAAGTTCCCAAAATTAAGGCGATCGATACGCTGGGTGCTGGCGATGTTTTCCACGGTGCCTTCTGTCATTACATTTTGCGCCAAAACTTTACTGACGCCTTGGCATCGGCGGCTAAAGTTGCTTCCCTAAGCTGTCAATTTTTTGGAACTCGTCGGTGGATGGAGGAAGTTTTGAGCTTGTAGAGCCGGGTTTTAGCCAAATGCCAGCAGTAAAAACGAAAAATATTCATAAACTCGTCCCTAGCATTAAATTTCCAGTTATCATGGGCATTGGCATAGGATTGCGGCTTGCGGGTGCTAGCTTAAAAAAGCAGGGTTTGGTTTATATATAAGTTGTCACCACCCTGATATAGAATTGCTGCCGTTACTGGATATGCTCCACCAATCTGCAAATAGTAAAGGAATCGTAGCGTGACAGTATTAAAATCTTTAGGCGAAAACAGATTTGAAGGATTAGAGGAAGTAGCTGCGATCGCACGCTCAGTTGCTTGGGGCGCAGCAGACATCCTGCGGTCTTACTATCGCGGCGAAGCCCACACAGGTGACCTGGATATTCAAGAAAAAAAGGATGGCCCGGTTACTGCTGCCGATGTGGTAGCCAACCAGTACATCTTGGACAATTTGCAAGCTTCTTTCGGATTGCAAGACTTTGGTTATTTGAGTGAAGAGACGTATAAATTTCAGTCTAAAGGAGTATTGTCATCGCCTTTAGCAGAACCTTGGATTTGGATCGTTGACCCCTTAGATGGGACGCGAGACTTTATTGACAAGACAGGCGAATACGCTGTTCAGATTGCCTTAGCATATGAAGGATGTCCAATAGTGGCAGCGGTTGCATGGCCCGAAACTGAAAAAGTGTACTATGCTACTAAAGGCGGTGGCACGTTTGTGGAAACTCGCGATGGACAGGTAAAGCCAGTGCGGGTGTCCTCGCGCCACAATCTTGAGGATTTATCTATAGTAGTCAGTCGCACCCACCGAGACGATCGCTTCAATAATCTCTTGCAGCAATTGCCTTGCAAAAATAAAAAATATGTTGGCAGTGTAGGTTGCAAAATCGTCACTATTATCGAACAGCAGGCAGATATCTACATCTCTCTTTCCGGCAAATCTGCACCGAAAGACTGGGACATGGCTGCTCCAGAACTAATTTTGACAGAAGCTGGCGGCAAATTCACCTATCTAGATGGTTCTCCCCTGAAATACAATCGCGGCGATGTGAATCAGTGGGGTTGCTTGATAGCTAGCAACGGTTACTGTCATGACGATTTGTGTGCCCAAGCTAAAGAAATTCTGGAAAAACTGGAACAATAAACTGAGATCTTGCCCCATTCTGACCTGACCTAAGAAACCGGGTTTCTTTCTGGGGTATAAGCTGTCGCGCATTTAATATCATGTCCGGTCGATTAGCCATAGTTAAATATTTGGTATGTTGTTGCGCTTTAGCGCTATCTTAAAGAGCGCTGAAGCGCAACAACATACCTGAAAAAAAAATTCGCGCTCTTATCTGCGTTCATCTGCGTACCCTGCGGGAAGCCGCGATAGCGTCTACATCTGTCTTCATCTGCGGTAAAAATTTAACCAACGATTCTAACAGACAAAGCCCTTATAACGAAACCGAACTTGTTAGCCTCAGATGGTTGGGTTTCGTTACCTCAAACCAACCTACAAATTGATTGATTCAATCAACCAGGTTAATATTGATGTCTTTACCTATTTGTTCAAGCTGTTCGCCTTTAGCATCGTAACTCCATACTCTCAGGACGTTATTGCCAGTTGGTAAAGTCTTGATCGGAAGCAAGAGTGACCAACCTGATTGCGTGTAAGCATCATTAGCTAATACTTTAGCGACATCGGGCCTAGCACCATTAACTCTGGCAACTGCAATCAATTTATTTTGGGAACCGTAGCTGATATAAACTGCATCTGCTGGTCTAACTTGTTTAGGCAAAACAGCCCATCCACCCAACGGTACACTATGCCTTCTTTTAATTTTTTCAGGCACTACTGTATCCATATATCCATTCTGGATACTACCTTGATTTTTAATGAAACTCAGCTTTTTATTTCGCTGATTCCAGAACCAGTGAGAACCTATAAGGGTGTAGGGTTTGTATTTTTCTAAGAAGTATTGATAGATGATAGAAGCTGAATCAGAAACTTGGATATTATCTACAGCGTTAGACCAGAAGTCGTTTGTAAATAAAATTAGTCTGGGCTTCTTTTCTTCAATTTCGCTAACTACAATTTTTTGAGCGAGCGGAGGTTGGGCGTAATAAACGTAGATAAATTTTGAGCAAGAAGGTTTTTGAAACAAATAATACCACAGACCTTCTGATGTAAGACCATAGAAACAGGATAGCTTATCAATTTCAGGCTTTAGACTATTGAAAGCATCCAAATAATCTTTTTTGATAATGTTTGTATCTGGTATCTGGTATGTTTTTTGAATTGCATCCAGGTTTAGATAAGCATTATATGGTCTAAAAAATGGGTTTAAGATTGCCAGTGAAATTATCAGCAAAGTCACCCAATAGTGCAGCGTTAATTTTAAATTTTCAATTTGCTGTTTGAAGAGATTTACACAAATCAGAGTTAGTAAAAATACGCTCATCAGCGCACCAGGAGCGACATGACCGTAATCGCTCCTATCTAAAGCGATTCTTGAGTATACTAAAGAAGAGAAGAATAGGATAATAATTAAACTATTATTTGCACAAAATTCTTTTAAGTTACAATACTTCTGATATTCCAGGAATAAATAGATAGCACCTAAAATTATAACTAAAGTTAAAAAGGTGAAAGAACGCCAAATTGGTAGAGATTCCCAATCAAGAGACGGTAACGCAATAAATGTCATGTATCTGCCATACCGACCCCAATATGAAATTTGCGATAGTATTGCTAAAACTTGATCTACCCCTAAAATAATAATTAGAGCTACTGAAGAAGTAACTATACCAAAACCAGAACCGATCAGCCAATCTCTAGAAAATTTTTGGTTTAAAAAGATGGCTAAAGCACAACAAACGAGGTAAATTAAAATGAAATATATGGCCCGATCGTACACATATAGAATACTTACTGGTAACGATATTCCTATAAGAGTCGGCAAAATCAATTTTTCGGCTCTACTTAAGTTATTTGAGAGCAACATCCTAAAAAATCTGATAGTTAAAGCTAGTTGCACTAATAAATATACATCTCTACCTTGGTGAATACCTTTAGCAATTTCAAAGATAAATCCGTCAAAAAAAGTAAAGACAGCGCAGAATAGCAAGAAAATATTTCGCCTGGGTATATTAAATTTGGCCGAAGAGATAATCTCCCAAATTAACCAAAAACAAGCTAGGTATGTAAGCAAACCTTGAGTCATCCGAAAAAACCGGGTTAAGGCAATTACATTGGAATGAGTAGCTAGTTTGTTGGCGATGAGGCTAGTCAAAACATTCAAACCAAATCCGTGAATCATAACTGTATTCAAAAATGGCTTGGTTTGAGTAAGGAAATTAGGCAAAAATCCTAAGTATTCGCCTTCGTGAAATGTGTCATCTAAGGGAAAGCTTAAGTATCCATAGGTTCTGTTAATTGCCCACGACAAAAGTAAAATGAAGGAAAAAACTGTATAAAACTTGGTATCGATTAAAAATCTACCTATTTTTTTGATAAACTGCCATTGTCGGGTTACGAAATCTGGCTTTTTGCTCGCGACAATAACTGCTACCAGAAATGGAACGGCAAGGAAAAGTAAGAATCGTAAGTAGTTAGTATAAGGACTTATTTTTTTTATGGTAGCTATTGAAACTAATCCTGTATTATTTGTCCCTAAAGGTATACGTATGGCATTGACAATGGGGATTAAAATCAAAAAGGATATTACTGCCACTGAAAAAATGGCGAATATATTGGTATTTTCAGGTTTGTTATCGCTAGACATTGGTTTTTCAGCTTAGATTTGGACAAGGTTTGATGAAAATTAAGATGCAAATATTAACGGAACCCCACCCCCAACCCC
>CASBRD010000194.1 GCA_949128025.1 Oscillatoriales cyanobacterium PMM_0008
AAGTTGCAGATGAATTAGGAGTATCTTTGGTGGTAATCGAGCCGCCACTGGTTGAGTATCCGCAAGTTACTAGCGATTTGTCAGAAGCGATCGAGTTTTGTCTTAAATATAGTTGAAGGGTTAAAAAGGGGGTGAGAGAAATTCTTTAGTCCGCGTAGGCGGACTTCGTTTGTGTAGCCCCACCCTTGAGGGTGAGGGTTAAAAAGGGGGTGAGAGAAGCGGATTTAGTATTAAATCAGCAATCTGCAATTATTCTACTTAACATTTTTACTCATCACCCACTGCATCAAACCGGGAAATAACCGATAAGCTTCTGTTGTCCAAAATGTTGGCCCAACAACTACTTCAGACCGCTTATTCTGAACGGCATCCCAAATCGCATTGGCAATATCTTCTGGTTTACTTACCCAAGATGATTCAAGCAACTTACTCATCTGCTGACGACGCGCCTCAGTTTCCGATTCATCCCCACCGCGAAACATAGCGCGTTCCATAAAATTACTGTTAATCACTCCAGGATGAACCGCACAGACTTGGATACCTTTGGGAAATAATTCCAAACGCAAAGATTCAGTTAACCCAGTAACTGCATATTTACTAGCACAATAGGCGGTCATGTTTAGCAGAGGCATTTTTCCACCAAAAGAACCGACATTGACAATAGTTCCAGTATTTCGCTCTAAGAAATGGGGTAAAATAGCTTGAATGGCGTACACATATCCCCAGAAATTGGTATCCATAATCTTCTGCCAATCACTCAGAGAAGTTTTCTCCATTGGCGCAGTCAGACAAATGCCTGCATTGTTAATCAAAATATCGATATTTCCGAAAGTTTGCAGCGCTTTATTTACCAGGGTTTGTACTTGCTCAAAATCTCCCATATCGGTAGAAATAGCCAAAGCAGAACGACCGATAGTTTTGATTTCCTGCGCTACAGTTTCTAATCTATCTGGTTGACGCGCTGCTAGAACAACATCGTAACCATTCCGCGCAAATAAGAGTGCTGTTGCTTTGCCACTACCTTGAGAAGCACCAGTGATGAGAACGGTTTTAGCCATGATTTTAATTTGGGATTTTGAGAATTTTTAACCACAGATGAACACAGATAATTTTAATTTTTTTTCACTCTGTGTGAGGATTGTGGGGATGGAATATTAACGCAAGTTGATAGTTATATAATCGAGGCTGGTATTAGGTATGTTGTTGCGCTTTAGCGCTCTTATACAAGTTTGTATAAGAGCGCTAAAGCGCAACAACATACCCAGAGTGCAACTAACTAGCAACTTGAGCTAGTATGGTAGGCGAAAACAGCTTCGGAAATTTAACAAGGAATGGCTTGTTTTTATGGCATTAAAAAATCAGGTCGCATTTAATAGAATATTTTCTATGTCCGCCAACACACTAATTAAAGCTGCTCAAAGGGAAAAGGGGAAAATAAAAAAAATAAACTCATTTCTTTTTCTTTTGACTTTTGACTTTCTACTTGTGACTTTAATATCGGCACCTGCGATCGCATCTGAGCGATTGAGGCTACGTCTTGGCCCTTTTGAACAGTCGGTCAGGATTTCAGATTTAGATCGCTTTGCTAGAACTGGCGAGTTATCTAGTGGACTCAAACCTTTTTCCATGCTTTTGACTTCCAGCGTGCGAGAAGCCCTCACCCAGCGTCTGCAACTAGACCCCAACTTGGCGAACAAGTTTATGGAGAATTGGTTGCGATCGCCAATGTCACAGCAATTACTGACAGCTTTGGGGCGTGCTATCCCTGGAATCACCATCGATCAAATGCAGGCTGCTGTAGCTGTAGCGGCGCGGCAAGCAAACGGTTTGACCCTAATTGGCATTTTACGAGCTATACCAGGGGAAACGGTGACGGTAGATGCCTCGGAAGCGATCGCAGTTGCCCTCCAGTTTAACCCCTCCTACTGGCAAAGCCACGCTCTAGGGCCCTTATTAGAGCGGGAACTCAGCGTCACCAGTCCCAGGTTCCGTGCCGCTTTTGACCCAGCTATCCCCGGTGAAGAACGGGTAATTAAGCAAACGCTAACCTTCCGCGATCGGCAACGGGAACGTAGAATACCAGTAGATATTTACTACAGCGATAATTCTTCAACTCAAAACTCTCCTAACCCGCTAGTCGTCCTTTCCCACGGTTTTGGGGCCGATCGAACATTTTTGGAGTATGTCGCCCGTCATCTAGCTTCTCACGGCATCACCGTAGCAGCCATAGAACATCCAGGAAGCAACTTTAACACGGTATCTAAGGCATCCGTCAGCGAAAACCCCAGCAGTTTAATATCGCCCAGTGAGTTCCTAGACAGCCCTAAAGATATCAGCTTTTTGCTAGATAAACTGGCAGAACTCAATGTCCAACCAGGTTCGCTACAGGGGAAATTTAACACCCAGCAAGTCACCGTCATCGGTCATTCTCTGGGAGGTTACACCGCCTTAGCCCTAGCCGGAGGTGAGCTGAATTTAGACGATTTGCGACAGATCTGTAAATCTCTTTTTCGAGCAGATTTAACTAGAACATCTGCAAACGGAGAAAATATCTCGTTAAACTCGTCGATATTACCATCTCCAGGTGAGTGGTTGCAGTGTGCCGCCGCTAATTTACCCAATAATAAGGTGCAGCTGCGAGACGATCGCGTTAAGAGTGCGATCGCGCTCAATCCCCTCGTCGGTCAGCTGTTTGGTAAAACGGGTCTGAAAAAGGTGAAAATTCCCACACTCATTCTAGCTAGTACCGAAGACGCCTTTACCCCAGCCATTAGGCATCAACTGCAACCTTTTACCCAGTTCGGCGGTAATAAATATCTTTTAACAGCAATTGGTGCAACTCACTTAAGCGTTGGGAACCCAGGCAATTACGGTAGAAATACTTTCCTCAAAGAACGTCTTGGAGAAGACGCCGAACCCCTCCGCCAGCTGCTTAAAGGTGTCAGTTTAGCCTTCATCAAACAGCTAACGCCTGAAGCTAAAACCTACGAACCATTTTTGACACCAGCCTACGCCCAATCCCTCTCCACCTCAGAAATAGCACTTCGCTTCAATGCAGAACTACCGCCAATTGTATCCCAATGGCTTAATTTAGCGACTGTACCATAAAGTTAGTTGTAGGTTGGGTTGAGGAACGAAACCCAACTTACAGCGGTTCCCGCTGTTAAGAGGTACAGTATGCGAAGGGGAAGGGCGAAGCATTCCGGTAATTCATCTTTGCTGATTACCAATAAATCATCTACCGGAATGCTTCGCCCCTACT
>CASBRD010000195.1 GCA_949128025.1 Oscillatoriales cyanobacterium PMM_0008
GCGATCGCCCTTCCTTCCCTCCCTCTCAACTTCCTCCCAAATTCAGCACTCCTGACTGCATATCCACCACTAACCGCCGACTTTTCAACCACTGACGACAAATTAAAACTTCTGGAACTCCATCCCCAACATGAACGGGAATATCAAACTCTTCTCCATCTATTCGTACTTTTCCCGCATAAAGATCGAACTCTGAATCTCCTCCTTGTGCTAACCGCATCAATTCCTTGCGAACATAAAACCAACCGAGTCCCTCTAAATCTTGTTTATCAATTGCTAACCAACCTGAAAACCCAGTATCTAGCATCGAATCAACTGGCAATTCTAATCCATCATCAGCAATCAACTCTATTTCCAAAAATAACTCATCATTATCGCCGAATTTGCCTTGCATCATATCGTACCACACGCTCCCGTTTCATTAATTCGGAACAGAAACGGGATGGCATTTGGGTGTTTATGACGCGCCATTTGTGTAGCCAGTTCTATATCGCGATCGAGGAAATATTCTCCACTATCAGGTTCAACCGCTATATACCAGTTGTAATGAGTTTTAATCAGTGCGGGTTGAACGCGATCGAAAACCACTTTACAGCGCTTATGAAATGCTTCTTGTTCGGCTTTCCACTGCACCTTTTTTTCTTCTGACCACTGAATTTCTGGGAATATTCTGCCTCGACGCACCGTGCGAGTTGGTTTTGTTTCAGTCATTTTTGATTCTCCTATTTCTGAAATATCTAATTTTCGATAATCACTGCGCTCGGCTGAAGATATTTTTATTATATGCGATCGCCACCTTCCTGCCCCTCAACTTTTAACTTTCTCCCAAAGTCAACAACCATGACTGCATAGAATTGTTTATTACAACCAAATATAGCCTTTATATTTATCAAAACTTTATTTGGCTTCCTCAAGACGACGTATGTAACGAGAAACCAATTAAATAACCCACCGGACTTATTCAATCAGGTGGGTTATTTAATTTCAGATTTACTTAAATTAAAGTTTTTAAGTGCTGAATCAACTGTGGCGCTGACTGCACACCCTCAATTCGATCGACCTGCTTACCATTCTTAAAGAGTACTAGCGTCGGCAGAGCGTGAATGCTATACTGAGAAGCTAACTGAGAATATTTATCTGTGTCAATTTTTACAACCTTTAAGCGGCCTTGCATTTGGGCATTCACCTGCTCTAGAATGGGAGCCATCATCTGGCAGGGGCCGCACCAGGTAGCGTAAAAATCAACCAACACTGGCACCTCTGAGCCAGATAGCAATTCTTCAAAGCTGTTGAACTGTTGTTTAGTCGCCATAAGACAAAATTAATTGTTTGCTTAACACCAACTCAATCCTAGATTACTGGTTTGATGAATTTTGTAAGTCTTAGGTACGAATCACCCTAAGATAGTTAGCGCAGTTATTGAACTATCTCGCTTACATACATGGAAGTATTGCCAGAAAATTATCAGCGGTTGCGGGGACAAGTTGCTATTGTTACAGGTGCTTCGCGGGGAATCGGTCGCGCCGCAGCCTTGGCTTTAGCCACCGAAGGAGCGAATTTAGTTGTCAACTATGCCAGTTCCAGTACCGCTGCACAAGAGGTGGTAGCGGAAATTACAGCGGGAGGGGGTAATGCGATCGCACTCCAAGCCGACGTTTCCAAAGCCGATCGAGTAGACACCCTCATCAACGCCACAATGGAAAAATGGGGTCGCGTCGATATCCTCGTCAACAACGCTGGTATTACCCGCGACACATTGCTACTGCGGATGAAACCAGAAGATTGGCAAGCCGTAATCGATATCAACCTCACAGGCGTCTTTCTCTGTACCCGCGCCGCCAGTAAAATCATGCTCAAACAACGCAGCGGTCGAATTATCAGCATTACTTCCGTTGCGGGTCAAATGGGCAACCCCGGTCAAGCCAACTACAGCGCCGCCAAAGCAGGCGTCATCGGCTTTACCAAAACCGTTGCCAAAGAACTTGCTTCTCGCGGCATCACAGTCAATGCTGTTGCCCCTGGATTTATTGTCACAGATATGACCGGCAACCTCAAATCAGATGAAATCTTGAAATACATTCCTCTAGGTCGCTACGGTCAACCAGAAGAAGTTGCTGGTATGATTCGGTTTCTCGCTGCTGACCCAGCTGCTGCCTACATCACCGGACAAGTGTTTAACGTCGATGGTGGCATGGTGATGGCATGATAGTTGTTCATTGTTCATTAGCCTAACGACTAAAGTCGCGGCTACACAAACAAAGCCTGCCTACGCAGGCTTTTAGCCTAACTAGGGGCTAGGGAACAGAGAGTTTTGACCAATCCTCAATCCCCAAGAGATTAGCACTCGGACGCCTAGAGTGCTAAATTTGCTAATAGAACCGCGTGGAAACAGAATATGGCAAAAATCGTTGCATTTAGTGAAGAGTCTCGGCGGGCGTTAGAACGGGGCGTCAACGCCTTGGCCGACGCCGTTCGGATTACCTTGGGGCCAAAAGGTCGCAATGTGGTACTGGAAAGGAAGTTTGGCGCACCGGAAATTGTCAACGACGGGATTACGATCGCCAAAGAAATTGAATTAGAAGACCCCCTAGAAAACACGGGTGCCCACCTAATTCGGGAAGTCGCCTCCAAAACCAAAGATGTCGCCGGTGATGGCACCACCACCGCCACAGTCCTAGCCCAAGCGATGATTCACGAAGGCTTGAAGAACGTAGCAGCTGGGGCAAATCCAGTCGCCTTACGGCATGGCATCGAAAAAACGATTGTCGCCTTGGTGAAGGAAATCGAGGCAGTCGCTAAGCCAGTAGAAGGTTCTGCGATCGCGCAAGTAGCCACCGTCTCTGCCGGTAACGACGAGGAAGTCGGGGCGATGATCGCCGAAGCGATGCAGAAAGTCACCAAAGACGGCGTTATTACCGTTGAAGAATCTAAGTCCCTGACAACCGAACTGGAAGTAGTCGAGGGAATGCAGCTCGATCGCGGCTATATTTCCGCCTACTTCGTCACCAACAACGAACGGATGACGGTGGAATATGAAGATGTCCGCATCCTCCTCACCGACAAGAAGATTAGCGTCATCCAAGATTTGATACCCGTCTTGGAGAAAGTTGCCCGTTTGGGTAAACCCTTACTGGTGATTGCCGAAGATGTTGATGGAGAAGCCTTAGCAACCTTGGTGGTGAACAAAGCCAGAGGTGTGTTGAATGCCGTCGCGATCAAAGCACCTGGATTTGGCGATCGCCGCAAAGCTATGCTCCAAGATATCGCCGTCCTCACCGGAGGTCAAATGATTTCCGAAGAAGTCGGACTCAGCTTGGATGGCGTCACCCTCGATATGCTGGGAGTTGCCCGCAAAATCACGATCGATAAAGAAACCACCATCATCGTCGCTGGTGGCGAAACCACCGCAGACGTGCAAAAGCGAATCGGCCAAATTCGCAACCAACTGGCAGAAACCGACTCAGATTACGACAAAGAAAAACTGCAAGAACGGATTGCCAAACTTGCGGGTGGAATTGCGGTGATTAAAGTTGGTGCAGCCACCGAAACCGAACTGAAAAACCGTAAGCTGCGGATCGAAGACGCCCTCAACGCCACCAAAGCGGCTGTGGAAGAAGGCATCGTACCCGGTGGCGGCACGACTCTAATTCATTTGGCCAAAAAGATCGACGAGATTAAAAACAGCTTGGATGCCGAAGAAAAGATCGGTGCCGAGATTATCCGCAAAGCGCTAGAAGCACCATTGCGTCAAATTGCCGATAACGCAGGTGTTGAAGGTTCTGTGATTGTCGAGAACGTGCGAAACACCGAATTCAATATCGGTTATAACGCCCTCATCGATAAATTTGAAGACATGATTGCAGCTGGAATTATTGACCCAGCAAAAGTCGTGCGATCGGCCCTGCAAAACGCCGCTTCTATTGCCAGTATGGTCTTAACTACCGAAGGTTTAGTTGTCGAAAAGCCTGAGAAGAAACCCGCTGGCGGAGCCCCCGATATGGGCGGTATGGGCATGATGTAGCCCTTTAGTCATTAGTCATTAGTAGAATTTTGACAATGACCAATGATTCATTACAGCAGCTTGTTTACCAGACAGGCTGCTTTTTTTTGTGGCGATCGCCTAAAATGCGGATATAAGTAGGTGGGCCGTTTTCAGAATCAATGAGACAGGGGTGTGCGGCACAATATGATACAGGGGAGGTTTGGCGATAAAGATGAGCTATTTTTTGAAATAAAGTTGATTGTTGATAAGGGCTTATAATATCATGTCTGGACTAAAACTTCTTAGGTATGTTGTTGCGCTTCAGCGCTATCTTAAAGAGCGCTGAAGCGCAACAACATACCTAATATTTAGGGAATTCCAGAAGTTTTAATCGGTCGTCAGTGGTTGAAAAATCGGCGGTTGGTAGTGGATATGCAGTCAGCGGTATTGACTTTGGGAGAAAGTTGAGGGTTCAGCTATTTTAAGGTGCGTTACGCTTAGGCTAACGCACCCTACACCTACACCGAATCTAGTTCAATCTTTGTGCAGAATCAGAATATCCTGGTAACTGGTGTGTTCGCTGCGGCCACACCAAGAACCGTAATACTTGCCTTTCACCGTGAAATTGCGATCGCAAATCCACCCCAGCAGCAAGTCTTCTTTAAACCCAGTGAACATCTCCGGCATATCCAAGCTGGTAGCGAAATAATCATCGATCTCGTGAACCAGATTAGCAGAACTTTGGCCTGCCGCAATCAGTTTTGCCGACTCCTCGTTGTGCATAAAGACGGTACATAGGCAACGACCGCCCGGTTTGAGAACCCGGTAGATTTCTTCTAGATAATGACGAACCTCGCAAGCCGGTATGTGAGTAAATACAGAACCCAGAAAAACAAAGTCGAAACTTTCGTCCTCGTAAGGGAAAACAAACTCCGTCGCTTGCAAAGTTCCATTGTGGTTATAAAGCTTGTTATAGATGTTTACGAGACGGAAGTTGAAGTTCGGAAAGCGAGGTGCGATATTATTCTGAGCCCATTGTATTAATGGCTCCATAATATCGAATCCCTCATATCGGGTTGTGGGTGTCAAGTAGTAAGCTAGGGTGTAGGCTATGCGACCCATACCGCAGCCAACATCAAGTACCGAGTCAGTCGGTTTGAGAGCGGCCATTTCCAAAAAGTAGCCGAGAAACTCGATCGCTGTGCGGCTGAAGGTGGCTAGAGCATTTGACCCTATCCAGAGCATCAATTCGCTGTCATCCTCGCTGGGAAGCGGTAAGGAAGGTTCTAGCAGGTAGAGTATGCACCCTCCCTCTCCCTCTTTGAACAAGGGCGTCACAACGATGAGGGAATCCCGAATTTGGTGTTGTTCTTCTTTCTTCAGAGGTATGCGAATGCGGAACCGCGACTTCTGGACGCATTCCAAGTTTGGGAATACTTGTTTGACATCAGGACTTTTGATACCCAAAGCCATCTCAAAGTCGGTAAATTCCTTACCTGCATAGGAAACCTTTAAGCTTTCCACAGGGCCTGCATTAACTGAAGCTGCCCAGCCTATTAACTGCAACACCCGGTTTTCGATGACCGCTTTGTCGATGTTCCCGCGCATTGGAACCAGTTTAGTTGGTGTGATTGTCTTCATAAAGGTCAAGCTGTTTCGGAATTACTATGCTATTTGGTACTAAAGTCAAGCTTTTTCAATCATGTTGCGACTTCGGAACATCCGGTAAATCTTCCTAGCGAACATCTGCATACGGAAAACGAAAGACCAATCTTTTTGGAAAACCAGTATGTCTTGGTGACTGGTGAACTCGGTGCGGCGACACCAATCGCCATAGTACTTGCCATGTAGGGTGAAACCGCGATCGCAAATCCACTTCAGCAGCAAATCTTCTTGGAAACCAATGAATCTTTCCGGCACATCCGGGCTGGTAGCGAAATAATCATCGATTTGGTAAACCAAGTTAGCAGTACTCTTGTCAGCCTCCATCAGCTTTTGGGACTCCTCGTTGTGCAGCAAGACGGTACATAGGCAACGACCACCTGGCTTGAGAACTCGCTGAATTTCGTCCAGGTAATGGCGAACCTCCTCAGATGGTAAATGAGTGAAGACTGAAGTTAGCAACGCGAAGTCGAAGGTTTCATCCTCATAAGGGAAGGCAAATTTCGTCGCTTGCAAAGTTCCATCCGGGTTATAAAGTTTATTGTAGATGTTGACCTGGCGGAAATTAAAGTTGGGAAAGCGAGGCGTAATGTTCTTTTGGGCCCATTCGATCAACGGCTGTGCGATATCAAATCCCTCATATCGGGCTGTGGGTGCCAAGTAGTAAGCTAGGGCATAAGCCATGCGGCCTGCACCGCAGCCAATATCGAGTACCGAATCTGTCGGTTTGAGGCCACCCTTTTGCAAAAAGTAGCCGAGAAATTCGATCGCAGCGTCGGTAAAGTTGACGTTTGCGCCTATAAAGCCGCGCAAATCGCTGTCTGGAAGCGGTAGGGAAGGTTCTAACAGATCGAGCAGGAGGCATCCTTCTCTACCCTCGAACAGCGGCGTTAAAACGATCAGGGAATCCCGAACCTGTTCTTGCTGTTGTTCGTTCAAAAACACATTAATATGAAACCGAGCTTTTTCAGAGCAGTCTAGCTTTGGAAACATCTCCTCCACGTCAGGGCTATCAAGGCCCAAAGCCATCACAAACTCGGTGAACTCTTTACCTGCACAGACAATCTTGAAGCCTTCCACAGGGCCAGCGTTAACTGAGGCTACCCAGCCCGCTAAGTGCAAAACGTCGTTTTCGATGACTACTTTGTCCAGGTTTCCCCGTGTCTGAATTGGTTCGGTTGGTTTGATTGTCTTCATTTGGGCCGATCGGTCAATTGCTAGAACTCAAATTCTAAAGATTATCTCATTAGGGATGTTAAGGTATGAAATCCAACCCGGAGCTATGGAAATGTCATAGGACTTACGCAACTGGCACATAGAGTAGGGTGCGTCAGAGGCACAAACCCTTATTCTATCGATGTATAACTTCGTCTGACCCACCCTACAAGTTGATATAAGTGTGACAGTTGGCTTTAGTCCTGTGTAACTTTTATCGTCCAGAATTTTATAAAGCCCGCTTAATTACCGTCCAAGTGAACCAACATGGCAGATAAACGTTTCCCACCTTCTGAATTAGCTGCACCACCCGATGCCGAAGATGAAGATGAATCTTACATTGATTTCAACTACGACAAACCAGGGAGTATGCCGGGGACTCTCGACCTTGCCGCAGACGCCCCTCCACCCGTTATTGTGTTGATCGATTATTGCGAAACCAAAGCCACCCGCGTTCAACTCGATACACCGGAAGCTTGCATTCCTTATTTGGATACCGAGTCGGTTTCTTGGGTTGATGTACTCGGCTTAGGAAATGAAAACATTTGGCGGCGAATGGGTCAAGTGTTTGATTTGCATCCGCTGGTTCTGGAAGATGTGGTCAATGTACCCCAGCGACCTAAAGTGGACGACTTGGGTTCGCAGCTGGTGATTATTGCTCGGATGGTGATGCCCAAGGAAGACGGTAATGGTTTTTACAGCGAGCAAGTCAGTTTTGTTTTAGGAAAGTATTATCTGCTAACGGTGCAGGAGGAGGCAGAGCGCGATAGTTTCCAAGCGGTGCGCGATCGCATTCGCCACGACAAAGGTACTATCCGCCAGCGAGGAGCCGATTTTCTAGCCTATGCCTTGTTAGATTCGATTATTGATGGCTTTTTCCCAGTGCTGGAAATCTATGGTGAGCGGATTGAAGAACTAGAAGATGAAGTGGTGACTAACCCGACGCGGCACACGCTCGAAAAAATCTATCAAGTCAAACGCGATTTGCTCACACTCCGCCGCGCTATTTGGCCGCAGCGAGATGCCATAAATAACCTGATTCGAGATGGCAGCACTCTGATTAGTCCCGATGTGCGAATTTATCTGCGAGATTGTTACGACCACGCAGTTCAGGTGATGGATATTGTGGAAACTTATCGGGAACTGTCTTCCGGTTTGATGGATGTCTATCTATCCAGTGTCGGTAACAGGATGAATGAGGTTATGAAGCTGCTGACCGTGATTTCGTCAATTTTTATCCCGCTAACCTTTGTCGCTGGTGTGTACGGGATGAACTTTGATACGGAGAAATCACCTTTGAATATGCCAGAACTCAGCTGGTACTGGGGCTATCCGCTTTGCTGGGCTGTCATGATTGCGATCGCCTCTGGTCTAATCTACTTTTTCTGGCGTCGCGGCTGGTTCGATAATTTTTCCACAATCAAAAAAGAGTGACGTACTCCCATCTAAAACCTAAAATGATAAGGGAAGAGAGTAGGCGCAGGCAGTTGCGGACTAGCCAGAGCTAGTCTGAGGAAAGTCCGGGCTCCCGAAAGACCAAACTTGCTGGATAACGCCCAGTGCGGGCGACCGTGAGGATAGTGCCACAGAAAGATACCGCCCTCAAAGATTTTGGATTTTAGATTTTGGATTTTGGATTAAATCTAAAATCCAAAATCCAAAATCTAAAATCTTTGAGGGTAAGGGTGCAAAGGTGCGGTAAGAGCGCACCAGCAGCGTCGAGAGGCGTTGGCTCGGTAAACCCCGGTTGGGAGCAAGGTCGGAGGAACGACGGTTGGTCTTTTACCCGTTCCGCTTATTGTGTACCGCTAGAGGCGTCTGGTAACAGGCGTCCCAGATAGATAACCGCCTTCAAAGCTCCACGTGGGCCTTGAAAACAGAACCCGGCTTATGTCCGACTCTCTTCCTCTCTTTTCTTTTTTAAAGAAGTCTGCCTCCCCATGAATCTCACCTACCCCCGCCGTCAAAAGCAACTCCAAAGCTTGCTGCAAAAGCTTGGACTACCTGAAAAAGTACCAGTTCAGTGGCACCTACTGGACTTGGCCCTAACTCATCCGACTTTTTCGGCAGAGGCTAACTACGAACAGCTAGAGTTTGTGGGAGATGCCGTGGTGCGGCTGGCGGCTGCGGAATTTTTATGGGAAACTTATCCCGACTGTAGTGTAGGTGAGTTTTCGGGGATTCGGGCGGAACTGGTGAGCGATCGCATCCTGGCACAAATAGCCGATAGTTATGGATTAGAGGCATACCTACTGCTCGATCGAAGTGCGGCGGGAGACATTGCAGGACGGGAAACTAGGCTGGCAGACGCTTTAGAAGCTGTTTTGGGCGCTCTCTACCTAAGTACCCACACTTTGGAATTAGTGCTACCCTGGTTAGCTACGCACTTTAAACAATTAGCCGCAGAAATTCGCAGCGACCCAGCCCGTCGTAATTATAAAGCAGCCCTCCAGGAACTTACCCAAAGCGCATACAAGGTTTTACCCGAATATGAAGTTAAGGAAATGAAGCCAATTCGAGGTAATCTGCAAATGTTTACCGCAGTTGTCAAAGTACTGGGACAAACCTGGGGAACAGGAAAAGGAGGATCGAAAAAAGCAGCCGAACAAGCTGCTGCAAAAGTTGCTTTTGAGCAATCAAAAGTTAAAATGTCAAATGAATAATATCATGTCCTTACGCATTGGTTACCTAAAAAAAATCGTGCGATCATTCTTATCTGCGTTCATCTGCGTTCATCTGTCTTCATCTGCGGTAAAAATTTAACCAACGATGACAAAAGACAATTTGACGATATCACTCATGTACTAACGATGCAACCGGACACGATATAATTTCAGATTTAACAGAAATGTCGTCAGAACTCACTACCTAAAAATACTATAAAAAGACCCACATTTTAGGTAGGGATGAATGACGACCAACTAATAAAAGCGTAGCAACATTGTTGGATTTCTCAATTCTTCTACTTTATCTAAAATCTTCCCTTTTGCAATAACAAATAACCAATGACAATTAAAATTGCTGTATTAGGGGCTGGGCGATGGGGTGTCCATTTGGTGCGAAACTTCTTAGAAAATCCCCAAGCGCGTCTAGTGGCGGTGGTAGACCCCAATCCGGAGAGATTGGCAGCTTTGCAATCGCGCCATCAGTTCGACCTAAGCGTAGTTCTGGCAACCGATTGGGCCCAAGTGCGAGAATTGCCGGAACTGGACGCTGTTGCGATCGTCACCCCAGCCTCCACCCACTACACCTTAATCGCTGACGCCCTCCAGCAAGGCTACCACGTCCTAGCAGAAAAACCTTTAACCCTATACCCAGCCGAGTCCCTGGAACTTTGCCGTTTAGCAGAACAACAGCACCGGCAACTTGTGGTAGACCACACCTATCTATTCCATCCCGCAGTAATTGGCGGACAAGCCATCATCCAAAAAGGAATACTGGGAGACTTGCGCTATGGTTACGCCACCCGAACCCACCTTGGCCCCGTGCGCCCGGATGTCGATGCCTTATGGGATTTAGCCATCCACGATATCGCCATTTTCAACACCTGGCTAGGGGAAACGCCAATAAAAGTGCAAGCTACTGGCACCGTTTGGCTGCAAAGTGGTTTAGCTGACTTGGTTTGGGTGACGCTTACCTACCCCAGCGGATTTCAAGCATATCTCCATTTGTGCTGGTTCAATCCCGATAAACAGCGGCGTCTGGGAGTCGTAGGCAGTCAAGGGACTTTGATTTTTGACGAATTATCGACAGAATCACCCCTCACTATACAGCATGGCAGCTTGGAGCAAAGCGGCAACCGATTTACTCCTGTAAATCAAAGCCATGAAGTCGTGAATGTCGAACCAGGAGAACCTCTAAAACGAGTTTGCGAACACTTTCTTGATTGTGTTAGCAACAACACAACCTCAACGGTTTCTTCTGGTTGGGTTGGCGCTCATTTAGTCCAAATTCTCCGTGCTATGACAGAATCATTAGAACAAGGTGGAGTGCCCGTTACTGTTCCCCAACCGTTCAAATTTTAATAACCTATAATCTACTAGAAGAGGTATCGTTTTTCGTAACCATGAAAGAGATCGTCACGTTCTTTTTTGGATTAGGATTTTTATTCAATGCTAGTCTATTAACTCCGTTGTTTCTCTAGCATAATTCAATCTAAAATCTCTTACTTTACATCGTTTTCAATTGGAAAAAACCGATGACGGTTGGACGGCTATAGTAATTCTTGATATTTAATCATCTACCCAAATCTTGTAGATGTGGGTTTTACTCCTACTGGAGTTTAAGAATTGTAGGTTGGGTTGAGCCATAGCGAAACCCAACAAAGCTTAAATCCGCGTTAGATTTCGTTACCTCAACCCAACATATTTTGTTCTTTATGCTATAAATCTATCTGTAGGATGTGTTGCAACGCACTCTACAATAATACAGGCAATGCCAGCGTCTAAGGGTTATGGGCTGTCCCTGCCAGATTTTGCGGAAGGCGTTATCCTTCTGATCGAGGATGGGTGCAATTTTACAGACGACTTAATCCCTAAACCCGGACAACTTAACTATGCTTGACCTGACCGGCATTGCAGTTACAGCCAAAATCTATGACAGTTCTAACTCCGAAGTTTATAGAGGCATCCTCCAGAAGGATAACCAACCCGTTATCCTCAAAGTGCTGAAACAAGACTATCCCACCCCAGAGGAGATCCGCAGATATAAGCAAGAATATGAGATCGCCTCCAACCTGAATATTCATGGCATCGTCAAAGCTTATGGTTTAGAAAACTATCAGAATACTCTCGTCATTATTTTTGAGGATTTTGGCGGCGAATCCTTAAAAATATTGATGAATAGCCGTAAATTTAACCTAGCTGAATTTTTAGCGATCGCTATTACTGTTACTGATAATTTAGGCCATGTTCACACAGCCAATATAATCCACAAAGATCTTAACCCATCGAATCTAGTTCTTCACCCAGAAACCGGGCAACTCAAAATTATCGACTTTGGTATTTCCACCGTCTTAACCCGCGAAAATCCTACACTCAAAAATCCCAATGTTTTAGAAGGCACTTTAGCATATATATCTCCCGAACAGACAGGGAGAATGAACCGCTTTCTAGATTACCGCACCGACTTTTATTCCCTCGGTGTCACCTTCTACGAAATGCTCACGGGACAATTGCCGTTTATTACCACCGACGCCCTCGAATTGGTGCATTGTCATATTGCTAAACAGCCAATTTCACCCCATGAATTAAATCGCGATATCCCCAAAGCACTGTCAGATATTGTGATGAAAATGATGGCAAAAACGGCAGAACAACGATACCAAAGTGCCTGGGGAATTAAAGCCGATTTGGAAAAATGTTTGGCTCAATTAGAGCGTCATGGAAATATATCAGATTTGACTCTGGGTACACAAGATATTTCGGACAAGTTTCTTATTCCTCAAAAACTTTATGGACGTGAACCAGAAGTTAAAGATCTTCTCGCAGCTTTCGATCGCGTAGCGTGTCCTCCGGACAAAACAGTTGTAGAAATTGCCCAATCCAAAATCCAAAATCCAAAATCCAAAATCGAAATGATGCTGATAGCGGGTTATTCCGGTATTGGTAAATCATCTCTGGTAGCCGAAATTTACAAACCGATTACAGAAAAGCGCGGCTATTTCATTTCGGGTAAATTCGATCAATTTCAACGCAATATTCCTTATTCTGCTGTGGTAGTTGCGTTTGAGGGATTGGTGAAGCAACTGTTAACTGAAAGCGAAGCACAACTAAATGAATGGCGAGACAAACTCCTAGCTGCTTTCGGCCAGCAAGGTAGAGTAATTATAGATGTGATTCCCGAAGTAGAATTGATTGTGGGCAAGCAGCCAGACTTACCAGAATTAAGACCGCAAGAATCGCAAAATCGCTTTAATCTTGTTTTCCAAAACTTTATCCGGGCATTTTGTGCCAAAGAACATCCATTAGTTATATTTCTAGACGATTTACAGTGGGCAGACGGAGCCTCTCTGAAGTTAATTGAGCTAATGATCGCAGATGCGAATAGGTCATACCTATTTTTAATAGGGGCGTATCGCGATAACGAAGTTAATACTTCCCATCCGTTGATCGTAATGCTTGATGAGTTACAACAGAAAGGAGAAAGTGTCAATTTTATTACCTTAACTCCTTTAGACGTAGAGCATATTAGCCAGTTGATTGCCGACACATTGCACAGCGAGCCTAACTCAGTAAAACCCTTGGCAGAATTGGTAGTGCGGAAAACTCTTGGCAATCCGTTCTTTGTAACTGAATTCCTGAAAACTCTGTACGCCGAAAACCTGATCGCATTTGATTTTGAACGTCACTGCTGGCAATGGGATATTGCAGAAATTGAGGCGAAGGGAATCACAGACAATGTGGTGGAGTTGATGATAGGGAAGTTGCAGAAACTGCCAGAAACCACGCAGGAGGTGCTACGCTTGGCGGCTTGTGTGGGCGCATTTTTTGACTTAAATACCCTTTCTATCATCTGCGAAAAATTACCCACGCAAATTTTTCCTGACCTAGTTACGGCTGTTCAGGCTGGGTTTATCCTGCCGACATCAGAATTAGACGATCGACTGCTAATTCAAAATTATAAATTCCTGCACGATCGCGTCCAACAAGCGGCTTATGCTTTGATCGATAAAAAGCAGAAAAAAGCAGTTCATTTGCAAATAGGTCGCTTGCTGTGGCGGAATACCACGCCAGAGGCGTTATCTGAGAACATATTTGCGATCGTCGATCATCTCAATCTTGGCGTTGTAGAAACGTTAAATTTAACATCTCTGCATATCAGTCAAGAAGAAAGAGATGACATTGCCAGACTGAATGCGATCGCAGGTAAAAAAGCCAAAGCAGCGACAGCTTATGGGGCGGCAAGCAGGTATTTTAATTTGGGGCGAGAGCTTTTAGCAGAAGATAGCTGGCAAACGCACTATAACATGACCCTGGCACTTTATGAATTAGCAGCGGAGGCGGCATATTTATCGGGCGACTTTGAGCAAATGGAGACACTGGTAGAAGTGGTGCTGCAACAAGCCAAAACTTTGCTCGATCGCATCAAAGTCTATGAAGTCAAAATGCAAGCTTATCAAGTAAAAGCCAGATTACTAGAAGTACTCAAAATTGGGCTACAAGTTGTGAAATTATTGGGTATAAATTTGAACGAACAACCTAGCTTATCCGATCTTCATCGAAAACTGGAACAAACAATTTCAAATTTGAACGGGAGGCAGATCGATCGATTAATTCACCTGCCAAAAATGACCGATCCAGAAAAGTTAGCAGCTATGCGTATCCTAGCGAGGATAGCTCCTGCTGCCTATATGGTAGCTCCTCCAATGTTTACGTTGATTGTGTGCGAAGAAGTTAATCTATCTATTAAATATGGAAATGCGCCTTCGTCTAGCTATGCTTATGCTACTTACGGAGCAATTTTGTGCGGAGTAGTATTCGACATTGAATCTGGTTATCAATTTGGCAAGTTAGCTTTAAATTTATCCTCTATTTTAAACGATGATTCACTTAAAGCTATGACATTTGAAGCGGTAGCAGGACATATATATCATTGGAAAGAATCTGCTGCTTTAACATTAACTTATTTAGAATCAGGTTATCAAATTGGACTGCAAACTGGAGAGTTAGAATGGGCTGGTTATTGTGCGCTTGTAAATTTTCAGAATTTATATTTTATCGGTAAAGAATTGAACGAAATTGTTAAAACTACGGCTAAATACAGTGGCAATATAGGTCAAATTAGACAAAAAATAGATGTTTTTCATCAAGCAGTTTTAAATTTGATCTACGAGACTCAAAATTCTAGTCTATTAATTGGCGAAATTTATAACGAAAAGCAATTATTGCCAGAGCTTTTAACGGCCAATGACCGCCTATCACTTAACAATTTATATTTAAATAAGCTGATTTTAAGTTATCTGTTTTACGACTATTATCAAGCGGTTGAAAATGCGGCCAAAGCAGCGGAATATTTAGACAGCGTGACTGGGATGCTAGCTGTGCCTGTCTTCCATTTCTATGATTCTTTAGCAAGGCTGGCTTTCTATGCTAGTGCCGAGAAATCCGCACAACAAACCCTGATAGAACAGGTAATAACTAACCAGGAAAAAATGCAGAAATGGGCGCATCATGCCCCCATGAATCACTTACACAAATTTTATCTAGTGGAAGCCGAACGACATCGGGTACTCGGTCAATATGTGGAAGCCCTAGAGATGTACGATCGGGCCATTACTGAAGCCAAACAAAATGAGTATATCAACGAAGAAGCCCTTGCCAACGAACTAGCTGCGAAATTCTACCTTTCATGGGGCAAAGAAAAAATCGCCCAAGTTTATATGACTGATGCCTACTACTGCTATTCTCGCTGGGGAGCAACGGCAAAAGTCAAGCATTTAGAGTCAAATTACCCGCAGTTACTCAGGCGCATAGGGGCAGCGAGGAGGATTCCAGAAACGGGCACGATAACTAGCATTATCTCAACTGGCAGTAAGTCAGGCGAAGTTTTGGATTTAGCCACAGTTATGAAAGCATCGCAAGCGATTTCCGGCGAAATGGGGCTGGATAAATTACTCGCTAAATTGATGAAAATTCTCATCGAAAATGCGGGGGCGCAAGTTGGATACTTAATTTTAAATTCCCCGGTAGAGGATGGGGAAAAACTGCTGATTCAAGCATCGGGTGCAGTGGATTCCGATCGTATCGCCGTTTTGCAGTCAATTCCTATTGATAACTGCCTACCCCTATCCATCATCAACTACGTTATCCGCACGAAGGAATCTGTGGTTTTGAATAATGCCATTCGTGAGGGAAATTTTACCAATGATTCCTACATCAAAAAACATCAGACTAAATCTATTTTGTGTGCTACTCTGATGAATCAGGGTCAACTCAGCGGCATTGTTTATCTAGAAAATAATTTGATTGCCGGAGCTTTTACCCCTGACAGATTGGAAGTCCTGCAACTGTTATCTGGGCAAGCAGCGATCGCGATCGCTAATGCCAAACTCTACGCAGAAGTGCGCGAAAGTAAGAGTCGGCTGAATCAATACCTAGAAGCTATGCCGGTGGGCGTATTTGTGGCGGATGCAGCAGGTAAACCCTGCTATGTCAATCACGCAGCACAGCAGATGCTAGGCAAAGGAGTAGTAGCTAATGCCATTGGCGATGAATTAACAAAAGTTTATCAAGCTTATCTCGCCGGAAGCGATCGACTATTTCCCTATGAACGCACTGTGATAATTCGGGCATTGCAAGGGGAAAGTGCGACAGTTGACGACCTGGAAATTCACCAAGGCAACAAGATTATCCCCCTAGAAGTTTGGGGAACACCTATCTATGATGCAGAAGGCAATGTAGCTTATGCACTCGCAGCCTTTCAAGACATCACCGAACGCAAACAAGCCGAAAAGTTATTAGCTGAATACAATCGCAACTTAGAAATTCAAGTTGCCGAACGCACTCAAGAACTCTCTCAAACACTGGAACACCTGAAAGCCACCCAAGAAGAACTAATCCAATCCGAAAAAATGGCAGCTTTAGGTCAACTGGTTGCTGGGGTTGCCCACGAAATCAATACTCCCCTGGGGGCAATTCGCTCATCCGTTGAGAATATTGCCGAGTTCATGACTTTATACCTAGAAAAATTACCCGCATTTTTTCAACAACTTTCCCCAGAACGTCAGCAAGACTTTTTTGCCTTGCTGCAAAATTCCCCTCAACAGGTTACAACATTTTCTAGTAAAGAAAAACGAGCTTTTAAACGCGCTTTAGTTGGTCAACTTTCCAACCACGACATTACCAATGCTGACACGATTGCCGATACCCTAGTAGACATCGGCCTTTATGAAAATATCGAACCATTTTTGCCATTGTTAAAAGATCCAAAAAGCGAATATATTTTAAACACCCTCTACCAAGTTGCCAGTGTCCAAAAAAGCACGCAAATCATCACAACTGCCACAAACCGTGCCGCCAAAATAGTGTTTGCCCTGAAAAGCTATGCTCATTATGACAATTCTGGAGACAAAGTAAAGGCAAATATCATAGAAGGGATTGAAACTGTCTTAACCCTTTATGAAAGTCAACTCAAACATGGTGTGGAGGCAATCAGAAACTACGATCGGGCCTTGCCATCAATTCTGTGCTATCCCGACGAACTAAATCAAGTTTGGACAAATCTAGTCCATAATGCTTTACAAGCGATGACCAACAGGGGAACCTTAACCATTGATGTAAGACAGCAAGATACCAACTTACTGATCGGCATCACCGATAGCGGTACGGGAATAGCTCCGGAGATTATGCCACGAATCTTCGATCCATTCTTCACCACAAAACCTCCAGGAGAAGGTAGCGGTTTGGGATTGAATATTGTCAAGAAGATTATTGATAAACACGAGGGTAACATTTCAGTGGAATCCGTGCCAGGTCAAACCACTTTTACGGTGTCCCTGCCAATTAAGTAAACGAGGATAAACTACCCTATGTCTAAACCAATAATGTTAACGGGACAAACCGATGGAGCAGCGGTCGAACGTGCCAAGCTTCTAGCTAACCTGCATTCTTACTTGCCAAAACCCTGGCGTAAAAAAGAATTAATTGAAACTATAAAGGATGGCTTGTCAAAAGTATGAATAAACCAGTCATTATTTGTGTCGATGACGAATATACAATCCTTGATAGCCTGAAAATTGAACTGAAAAGGGCAATTGGGGATCAATATCTTATAGAAACTGCTGAAGGTGGTGAAGATGCTTTGGAGTTATTGTCAGAGTTGCTAAAAAATGAGTATGAAATTGCTCTGGTCATCTCCGATTATATAATGCCCGATATCAAAGGCGATGAATTATTAAAGCGTATTCATGCCATGTTACCAAAAGCTATCAAAATAATGCTGACAGGACAAGCAGATATTGAAGCTGTAGCGAATGCTATAAACTCCGCAAATTTATATCGTTATATTGCCAAGCCGTGGCAGTCTGAAGACCTAAAATTGACGGTTAAAGAGGCAGTCCGCAGGTACTGGAATGAAAAAAAGTTAGTCGAACAAAATGCTAATTTAGAGGATTACAATCAAAAATTAGAGGAATTAGTAAAAATTCGCACGCAGGAATTAGAGAAAAAAAATAAGCAACTGCAACAAGAGATTCGCGAACGCCAACAAGTAGAGTCAGCACTCCAAGCATCTGAGGTGGAACTGCGTGCCATATTCGCGGCGATGACTGATGTTGTCATAGTGAGAGATGCCCAAGGGCGCTGTCTCAAAATCGCCCCCACCTATACAGCGAATTTGTACAAACAGGCTGCTGATATGATTGGCAAAACGCTGCACGATGTTCTACCAAAAGAACAAGCCGACCTCATTCTTAGCTCAATTCAACAAGCTCTAGAAACTCACGAAACGGTTAATATTGAATACAGTCTCACAATTAACACGCGAGAAGTTTGGCTGTCTGCAAACATTTCACCTCTTTCTCCAGATTCAGTAATTTTAGTAGCGCGAGATATCACCGATCGCAAGCGGCGGGAAGAAGCGCTGCGATTAATAGTCGAGGGGACAGCCTCAAAAACTGGCGGGATATTCATGCACTCGTGTGTCCGATATCTAGCTGAAATACTGCAAGTCCGTTACGCCTTGGTGACGGAGTTGGCAAATCGGGAAAAAACCAAAATTCGCAGTATTGCATTTTGGAATGGCACTGATTTAAATGAAAACATCGACTTTGAAATAGCTGGGACTCCCTGCGGTGAAACTATTTTAAATGCCAAGTTGTGCTACTACCCTAATAGCCTGGAAGCACATTTTCCTAACAATAAATTTCTCATTGATTTAGGCATACAAAGCTATGCAGGAATGCCGCTGATTAACTCCAATGGCAATGTCTTAGGCCATTTGGTAGTGATGGATGTGAAGCCGATGGGCAATGACCAGAGAATAGAGTTAATTTTGGAAATTTTCGCGGCCAGAGCCGGAGCAGAATTGGAGCGCAAAAAAGCAGAAGAGAAGCTCCAAGAATCTGTATATGCCGCAGATGCAGCCAACCGCGCCAAAAGCCAATTCCTCTCCAAGATGAGCCACGAACTGCGTACCCCCCTCAACGCGATTCTGGGCTTTACCCAAGTGATGAACCGCGATTCATCCTTATCGGCTGAGCAGAAGCAACATTTGGGAATTATCAGTCGCAGTGGCGAGCATTTGCTGACATTGATCAATGACATTTTGGAAATGTCGAAAATTGAGGCTGGCAGGATAACGCTGAATGAAAATAGCTTCGACCTATACTACCTGCTTGGCACTCTCAAAGAGATGTTCCAACTCAAAGCTAAATCTAAGGGCTTAGAGCTAATCTTCGATTTATTTCCAGACCTTCCTCAATACGTAAAAACAGATGATAACAAGTTGCGTCAAGTCTTGATAAATCTGGTTGTAAATGCGATCAAATTCACCCAAAGAGGTAGTGTCACGCTTTGCGTGTCAGCGGTTAGCAGATCTAAACAAGGAACAACTGACACAGGCGTCCCACCTGCGCCAGAACAACTGAAAATCCAGTTTGAAGTTGAAGACACTGGCCCAGGCATTGCCTGTGAAGAAATAAATCTCCTATTTGCACCTTTCGGACAAACGGAAACGGGTCGAAAATCTGAGCAAGGAACCGGATTGGGTTTACCCATTAGCCGACAATTCGTGCAACTGATGGGAGGAGATATCACCGTCAGCAGTACCCTGGGGATAGGAACAAGTTTTAAATTTGATATCCCCGTTTGTGTAGTTGAAAGGCAGGATGTTCCGACTTCTCAGGAAACCCGCAAGGTAATTGGGCTAGCGGCTAACCAACTTTCTTATCGTATCCTTGTGGTTGAAGATGTGAAAGTCAGCCGCCTCCTGCTGGTTAAATTGCTTACAAATGTAGGCTTTGTGGTGCGTGCTGCCGCTAACGGTATGGAAGCAGTTGCTCTGTGGGAGAGTTGGAAACCCCACCTAATTTTGATGGATATACAGATGCCGGTGATGGATGGGTACGAGGCTACCAAACGCATCAAAGCGCATCCTCTGGGTGGGGCTACTGCGATCGTCGCCCTGACTGCCAGTGCCTTTGAGGAAGACCGAATCGGTATTTTGTCGGCTGGTTGTGACGATTTTGTGAGCAAGCCGTTCTCAATCGAGCTAATCTTAGAAAAAATGGCTCGTTATTTAGGGGTGCTATACATTTATAACGAGCCAGTGGCGAACAGCTTGGAAGTTAAATCCGAGCAAGAAGAGGCGCGAGATCTAGTTCCACCAGATCTCGGCCACGGCTCAGATCGACCCCTCGATCAATACTTGTCCCAAATGCCCGCCGAGTGGGTAACCCAGCTATATCAGGCGGCTGCCCAATGCAGCGATAGCCTAATTTTCGAGATGATCGAGCATATTCCAGCGAACGGTTCCCCTCTCGCCAAAACCTTGAAAGAGTGGGCTGATGAATTTCGTTTTGATAAGGTCATAGATTTAATTCAACAGGCAAAAAAATGACTAACGAGCAAGCATTAGGAATTAAAATCAATGATATAGAAGGAGTTATTCTTAATAATAAAGCGAATATTCTTATTGTTGATGATAAATCGGACAACCTGCGCCTTTTATCAACGATCCTAACCAAGGAAGGGTATGAAGTTCGCAAAGCTTTGAACGGTAAGATAGCCCTGACGGCGTGTCAGGCAATTCTACCAAATTTGATTTTACTCGATATCAATATGCCAGAAATGAATGGCTATGAAGTTTGTGAACATCTGAAAGCGGATGAGCAAACTCGCGGGGTGCCGGTAATTTTTATCAGCGCCTTTAATGATGTGTTGGATAAAATAAAAGCCTTCGCTGTCGGTGGTGTAGACTACATCACCAAGCCATTTCAAAGCGCAGAAGTTGTTGCTCGCGTCGAGAATCACTTAGCTCTGTGGAAACTGCAACAGCAACTGCAAGAACAAAATGCAGTGCTGCAACAAGAAATTCGCGATCGGACCTTAGCCGAAACAACCCTGCGGCAAAGTGAAATAAGGTTACGCCACCAGAACACAGTGCTGGTAAACTTATCGAGAAATAAAGGTCTGTATGGGGGCGATTTGAGTGTCGCCCTCAAAGAAATCACCGAAGCGGCTGCCCATACTCTAGAGATCGAACGAGCTAGTGTCTGGCTGTATAACGAGACAAGTTCGGCGATTCAATGCCTTGACTTATTTGAGCGCAGTCCAAACCAACATTCACAAGGAATTGAACTGACAGCAGCAAACTATCCTCTTTATTTCAAAGCTTTGCAAGAAGACTGGACGATCGCAGCCCACGATGCTCGTAACGATCCTCGAACTGGAGAATTTACAGATTCTTACTTGCTTCCACTAGGCATCACTTCTATGCTAGATACTCCCATTCGATTGGGCGGACATACGGTGGGTGTTTTATGTCTACAACAGGTGGGATTAGCTCGTTATTGGACGCTGGAAGAGGAAAATTTTGCAGGCTCATTAGCCGATTTAGCATCTTTAGCTCTAGAAGCACGCGAACGCAAGCGCTTGGAAGAGGAAGTGTCTCAACAACAGCGGTTTTTAGACAGCATCATCGAACACATTCCCTTGGCAGTATTTGCCAAAGATGTTGCCAATGACTTTCGCTATGTGCTGTGGAACAAAGCTAGCGAACAGATTTTTGGCAATTCCAGAGATGAGGCTATTGGGCGCAATGTCCACGATTTATATTCCCAAGAGCAAGCAGATTTCTTTGTGGAAAAGGACTTGGAAGTGGTGAAAACGGGCAAGTTAATTGACATTCCCGCTCAACCCATCGATACAAAATCCGGTGAAACAAGATGGTTGCGTACCCTGGAAGTGCCTCTGATTGACGATCGCGCTCAAGTGACCCACTTGCTGTGCATTTCCGAAGATATTACCGAACGCCAGCGAGGAGAAGAAGCACTGCGCTCAAGCGAGGAGCGATTTAGAAGTTTGGTTTCTAATATCGCAGGCGCTATCTGTCGCGGTAAGTGGGACTCTGACTGGACAATGGATTTCATCAGCGATGTAATCGAGGAAATTTCTGGCTATCCTGCCTCTGATTTTATTGACAATCAGGTGCGAACTTTTGCTAGTATCATCCATCCCGATGACACAGAGATGGTGGAAATAGATGTCGATCGGGCCTTGAGTGCAAAACTTCCTTATATTCTGGAATACAGGATAATTCATGCCAATGGCAGCATCCGCTGGATCTATGAAAAAGGTCAGGGCATTTTCGATCGAGATGGGGTAATGCTCTGGCTGGATGGAGCGATATTTGACATCACCGAACGCAAGCGAGCAGACGAAGCACTGCTCCAAAGCGAGGCACAAAAGCAAGCGATTCTCTTGGCGATTCCCGATTTAATGATGCGAATCAATCGAGATGGCTATTACTTGGACTTCATCCAACCGAAATTTTCTCAGGTGTCGGCTATCAGCCACAATCCGATTGGTGAGCATTTATCGACAGGATTTCCGCCGGAATTGTTCAAAGAGAGGATGTTTTATATCCACCGCGCCCTGGAAACAAGTGAAGTGCAAATTTACGAACAGCAAATTCACATTGATAGGGAGATATTAGATGAAGAAGTCCGTATTGTCCCTATAGATGACAATGAGGTGTTAATTCTCGTGCGGGACATCACCGATCGCAAACGGGCAGAAGAAGCTCTCCGACAAGCTGAGGAAAAATATCGCAGTATTTTTGAGAATGCCACTGAGGGCATTTTCCAAACAGCCCCCGATGGACGCTATCTCAGCGCAAATTTGGCACAGGCGCGAATTTATGGTTACGATTCGCCAGAGGAATTGATTGCTAGCGTCACTAATGTTGAAAAAGAAATTTATGTAGACCCAAATCGGCGGACGATTTTTCTAGAACTGCTGGCACAGAATGGTGCTGTATCCAATTTTGAATCTCAGGTTTATCGCAAAGATGGCAGCATTATCTGGGTTTCGGAAAATTCACGTGCGGTTTGCGATGCTCAAAGGAACTTATCTTATTACGAAGGCATTGTCACGGATATTACTCGGCGCAAACTGGCAGAAGATGCGTTGCGAGAGAGCGAAAGACAATTGCGAAAACAAAACAAAGTGCTGGTGAAACTGACAAGAAATAAGGCGATTTCCCAGGGTAATTTGTCAGCAGCACTGAAAGCGATTACCAAAGCAACTGCTAAAATTCTGGGGATAGGGCGGGTGAGTGTATGGTTGTACGATCGGAGTGGGTTAAAGATTGAGTGCTTGACGCTGTTCGAGAGCGATCGCAACCGTTATTCAGAAGGGACGGAAATCTTTATCGAAGATTATCCAAGCTATTTCAAAGCTTTACAATCCTCTGCTTCTGTTGTTGCTGTCAAGGCTCTTACCGATCCGCGACTCCAGGAATTGCTTGCATCTTACCTGATTCCCTTGGACATTAAATCTTTGCTAGATGTTTCGATTAACCAGAGTGGAAAAACTCTCGGTATAGTGTGTTTGGAACAAGTGGGAAGATGCCATCACTGGACGCCGGAAGAGGAAAGTTTTGCTCGCTCTATTGCCGATTTGGTTGCTTTGGCAATCGAATCGCGCGATCGCAAACAGGCACAAGAAGCGTTGCGATTAGAGCAGGAAAAGTCGGAACAATTATTACTAAATATTTTACCCGAAGCTATAGCTAACCAGTTAAAAAAACAGCAGCTTCCAATCGCCGAACATTTCAACGAAGTGACTATTCTATTTGCCGATATCGTTGGCTTTACTCCTCTTTCTGCCAAAATGCCGCCGCTAGAATTGGTCAACTTGCTAAATGAGATATTTTCTACTTTTGACGAACTAGCTGAAAAACACGGTTTAGAAAAAATTAAAACGATTGGGGATGCTTACATGGTGGTGGGTGGATTGCCGATCGCAAGATCCGATCATGCAGAAGCGATCGCGGCAATGGCACTGGATATGCAAATCGCAATTAACCACTTTCAAGCCAAAAAGGGCGAGCAGTTTCAAATTCGCATCGGAATTAACACCGGACAAGTGGTAGCGGGAGTCATTGGTACGAAAAAGTTTATCTACGATCTTTGGGGCGATGCAGTTAATATTGCTTCAAGGATGGAATCAACAGGTCTACCGGGAAGTATTCAAATTACGGAGGCTACTTATGAGCGTTTAAAAGATAAGTATTTGTTTGAAGAAAGAGGCCCGATCGCTATCAAAGGCAAAGGGCAAATGATTACCTATTTGCTCACAGATATAGCAAAGTGCTGAATACAAACACAGTGGCTTCCTTGCGGGGAATAGCTCAATACTGTCCTAATATCATGTCCCGACTAAAACTTCTTAGGTATGTTGTTGCGCTTTAGCGCTATCTTAAAGAGCGCTGAAGCGCAACAACATACCAAATATTTAACTATGGCTATAAAATCGCCTAATGACCAAAAATGTCTCAAGCCTCCGAACGACCGTCTGGGGAAGAGCCAAAATCCTTTCATCCAAAATTTACATTGATGCTGCATCGGTTTGTGTGGGTAACCCAGAGGAATTAATCATCGGCATTTCGATCTCAACCGTTGTGCCAAGACCTATACCAGCACTGTGTAGAGAGATGCTACCGCCCATCAGTTCCATTAATTTGCGGGAGATGGCAAGTCCCAGTCCGGTGCCGCCATACTTGCGAGTTCTCGTACCATCAGCCATTACAAACGGTCGAAATAGTTTTTTTTGTTCATCGATCGCAATGCCAATTCCCGTATCTTTGACGCTTACGACAACTGAAGAACTATTAGTGCTCCCGTCTTTGTCTAACGCTATTTCCTGGCGTGTACTAATAGTGATGCTGCCTTTGTCAGTAAACTTAATAGCGTTGCCGATCACATTTAGGAAAACTTGTTTTAGCTTTGCAGGGTCTGCTTGCAGTGCGATCGGCCCTGGTGGATCTGTCCAAAGCAATTGGAGGTTTTTCTGATTAATCTGAACATTTTGTAGATCGATTACTTCCTTGAGGACCGATCGCAAATCCATCGGCTGCATCATCACAGAAAGCGTACCCGATTCAACCTTTGACAAGTCTAATATGTCATTAATAATATTGAGCAGGTGAATAGCAGCATCATCTGCCCGCTGCAAAAACTCCATCTCTTCTTCCCGGTCATCGCAGCAATCATCCTTTACCAAGCGAATACAACCAATGATGGCATTTAAGGGAGTTCTCAATTCGTGAGACGTATTAGCCAGAAACTCACTTTTTAGTTGGTTAGCTGCTTGCGCTTCTTTCCAGGCCGTTTCTACCTCCTCTGCCCACGCTGTCAGTCGTTCGACCATACTATCGAGGGATTCGGCCAAATGATTAAATTCTTGGATTTTGAAGTTGTGGGGCACTTTAGATGGCGATTGTCTGCCCCGGACATTCAAGGCATAGTCTCCGAGTTGCTCTAAGGGACGCGCTAGATCGCGAGATACATACAGAGTTGCCAATAGGTTAGCCGCTAACAACCACAAGCTCAAATTAATCAGAACTTGGTTAATTTCTTTAAGCCCAAACAGTGCATTATCCAAACTTGCTACTGCTAAAATAACCCACTTGTGATTTGGATCGTTACTGACAGGGCTGGGGATAGCCGTATACCCAGCCACTGATTCTGTACCATTTTTTTCAAAGGCAAATAAGTGAAGAAAATTTTGTTCGCCAGCCAGGGCATTTTTAATTAAAATTTTGAGTCGCTTTGCATCTTCCAGTTGCTCAACATTACGCCCTATTAAGTCAGCAACCGGATGCTCTAAAATCATTCCGTCCTGGTCAATCACTACCGTATAGCCGGAAAGAGATCCAGGTTTAGCAGTTTGTTGCCGATACAAAGTTGACTGAATACTTAAGGCGTTGCGGAGTAAGCCGGTACTGTCATAAATGGGTGCTGTAAAAATTAATTCCAGTTGGCCTTCTGAACTGCTTTGTTCGGCAAGAGAAGCAACTCTTGGCGATTTTCCTGGCGGTAGTAGCGTTGTCACGCGAATAATTGAGCGATCGGGAAACAATTGACTTTGCTGCTGCGGCCATAAATTAGCCGGAAGCGAACTAATCGATCCACTTCCACAAGTACTGGTGACAACTTTACCCGTTTGGACGTTCGTAAGTTGAATGCACTGTATCTTTGTCGGCAGTTGTTCTGTTAGAAAGGCGAAAAATTCTTGAGCCTGGGAGATCGATCCAGACTTGACAACAGCAGTTTCGCTAGCTGTAAGTAGATTCGCCGCTACTGCTTGGATTGATTCGTCAATCTTTTCTCCTTTTCTCACCGCGCTTTCGGTTAAGTTTTGGCGGGCAGTTTCCAATAGGGTCGAGCGTGCCTTTTTATACATCCCATACTGTCCCAACAGTAAAACTGGTACGGAAAGCAGCAAAATACGGGATAGGAGGATGCGGCGAAATGAGGATTGACGTGGCTTAGCCATGAACTGCATTAAGGGCGATCGCATCATAGCTTGCGCGTAGTGCGATCGCAGGATGCTCCGAACAGAAAATTGACCTGGCTTAGCCATAGATAGTCTCTAACTTAAGATGCGAACCGCAACAGCAAGGAGGCACAAACAGACCGGATCGAGCGAATGTCCTAGAGCCACAAGTGTCGAAATATGCTATGGGTGAGTCTGAACGATCGCCGCCAGTCTGCTTTAAAACAATCGATAAACACAATTATAGTTTTTGTGATGAACCGACCGCATACCACTGTTGTTCTAGCTATGAGTGCCGATGGCAAGATTGCCGATGCCAAAGGGTCCCCCGCACGGTTCGGTTCCCCAGCTGATAAAGCACACATGGAAAAACAGATCGCTTCTTCTGACGGGGTATTATTTGGTGCTGGGACGCTGCGTGCCTACGGAACAACGCTGAGCGTTTCTAATCCCCATCTCCTCAAACAACGAGAACAGCAAAGCAAACCACTACAACCAGTACAGATTGTTTGTTCGGCTTCCGCAGCTATTGACACCAAATTGCGCTTCTTTTCTCAGCCGATTCCCCGCTGGTTGCTCACTACAGCTAGCGGTGCCCAAAAATGGCAATTAAACTCGGAATTTGAGCGAGTTTTAGTTTTTGAGACATCAAAGGTCGAGATTGACTGGGTGGCGGCTTTTGCACAGCTGGCACAGCTTGGTTTGGCACGATTGGCGGTTTTAGGCGGCGGCAAACTGGTAGCATCGCTGCTAAGAGCTAATTTAATTGATGAATTATGGCTGACGGTTTGCCCCTTGATTTTAGGCGGAGCATCTGCACCAACGCCAGTGGAAGGGGCGGGATTTTTACCTGATTTAGCTCCTCGTCTCGAACTTTTAGCAGTTCAACAGGTTGAGGAAGAAGTGTTTTTGCATTATCGCCTGCAACAATAGGAAGATTATATTACTTTAAAGAAAGTTTGAACCTTCGATCGCAGCTTTTCACGATGCTAGAACAACTCAAGCCGAGCTATGACCTTAACTGGATTAACCAAATCGGCGACATTCCGCAACAGCAGTGGGATGCCCTCGCAATGCCCCTGAAAACGCCTTTTCTCGAATGGGAATGGTTGCACAATTTAGAAACGTCTGGCAGTGTTAAGGCTCAAACTGGATGGCTTCCTCAACATCTGACGGTGTGGCGAAACAGAGATCTGATTGCCGCTGCGCCACTTTATGTTAAAGGTCATAGTTACGGCGAGTTTGTCTTTGACCACCAGTGGGCAGATTTGGCTAGTCGTTTGGGTGTGGAGTATTACCCGAAACTCTTGGGAATGACGCCGTTTACGCCTGCGGAAGGTTATCGCTTTTTAATTGCGCCAGGCGAAGATGAGGATGAGCTAACAGAGTTGATGGTAGCGGCGATCGATCGTTTTTGCGCCAGTAACCGCATCTCTGGCTGCAATTTCCTCTATGTTGACCCACAATGGCGAAGAGTGATGGAACGCCACGGTTTCATCAGTTGGCTGCACCACAGCTATATTTGGCAAAACAAAGGATTTAATACTTTTGATGATTATTTGGGCGTCTTTAATGCCAATCAGCGCCGCAACATCAAACGGGAACGCAAAGCTGTGACACAAGCGGGTTTGCGACTCGAAACCCTGACAGGCGATGAAATTCCTAAGTCGCTATTTAGTCAGATGTACAGCTTTTATAGCGACCATTGCGATAAGTTTGGCTGGTGGGGAAGCAAATATCTGACTAAGCGCTTTTTTGAACAACTCTATCCCAAATACCGGCATCGTGTCTTATTTGTAGCTGCTTACAACGAACAAAACGACCAGCACCCGATGGGAATGTCTTTTTGTATCACAAAAGGCGATCGACTCTACGGACGTTACTGGGGTTGCAATCAAGAAATTGACTGCCTGCATTTTGATGCTTGCTACTATAGCCCAATTGAATGGGCGATCGCGCACGGCATCGACACTTTTGACCCTGGTGCAGGCGGACACCACAAAAAACGTCGCGGTTTCCCCGCTAGTGCCAATCACAGCCTGCACCGCTTTTATAACCCCCGCCTCAGCCAAATTCTGCGGTCTTACATCAGCCAAGTCAACGAAATGGAGCAGCAAGAAATCGACGCTATTAACGAGGATATTCCCTTTAGCCGCCGCGAACTTCCACTTGATGTTGAGTTGGAACCAAAAAATTAGGAGATTCTCATGTCAAACGGTATTTCGTCAAAGTTTTGGATAACCATAACATGAATATAGTTAAGCCATCTAATCTATTTTTTGACTAAAAATGAATCAAACTTCTGAAAACCTTGCTGCAATTGATGACAACCTTTCTAAGCGCGATATCGAACTCGACCCTGGGGGATATTTTATTATCTACCTCGATCGCGATGCCGGACTGATTTGCGCCAAGCATTTCACGAATGTAATTGACGATCGCGGTTTAGCCGTTGACCCCGAAACTGGAAAGGTGATTCCTGCAAAAGGTAAAGTGGAAAGAACTTACAGCACCGTATATACTGGCAGAACCGCAAAGGAACTTTGCGTCAAGATTTTTGAAGAAACTCAGCCCTGTCCAGTCACGCTTCTGGATCATGCCGCTTATCTAGGCCGAGAGTTTGTTCTAGCCCAGATGGCTCTCATTAGCGGTCAAGATTACGTTCAAGACTAAAAGAAACCCGGTTTCTTGGAGAAACCGGGTTTCTGGGTGTTCAGTTTATTTACGCCCAGCTACTTAAGAACTCATTGACTGATACCAAAAGTAAGTCGCCATTGGGATGACGGTGGCGGCAATTAACAAACCAACTACCCAGACAGTAGAACTACCTTTGTCGGTTTCTTCTGCTTTTTTGAAGGTTCCTTCTACCCGAACGTTCTCTGCTACTACTTGGGGTGGCCCTGGATCTGGCTGACCGGATAATACGGCAACTAAGCGATCGCCTGCATCCTCCAAAGCTTGGTTATATTTATCACCTTGTTGCAGCGGTACTTGTACGGTTTCTGAGGCCACACTCTGGGCAATTTCATCGGGCATGATGGATTTTACTTTTTCCCCAGTCCGAATTGCCGTACTGTTGGTGACGGTATCGATCGCTAGCAAAGTTTGATTAGCTTGCGCCTCTGGTGTTGGAAACCATTTTTCAAACAGCTGATTTGTAAAACTTTGGATTGTTTCGTCGTAGTCAAGGTGGCGAATGGTGACTATTCTGACTTCATTGCCCGTCTGCTTGGCTAAATTCTCCAGCAAGCTGCTAATTTTGCCTTCGGTGACGCGACTGACAACTTCGCCCTTGTCAAGTACCCAGGTGCTAGAGTCTGCTGTAAGGCTAGGCATTTCATACACACTCGTAGCAAAAGCCGGGGAAGCAACTAGCACAGTTGTCGCCAATATCAAAACCACCGACAACATCAGGCGCTGGAGGTAGTTTCTCCAACTGGAAATTTGGTATGAGAACTGTTTCATGGAATGAACCTAAAAAATAACTTTCCCACAAAATATAGCAAAGTGCTTCGGCTTTAGTACAAACACAGTCCCCGCCTTACACTCAAAGGATTTTTGATTTTTGAATGCGTGACTTTTGAATGCGTGACTTCCGCGTAGCGGCGCTAGTGCGATCGCCCAATATGCAAATTGATAAATTCGATCGCAAACGGTAGCCCTGACTGAGTTTTTAAATTGGTGAACACGAACGGTTTATCGCCGCGCATCTTTTTGGCATCCCGTTCCATCACGCCCAGATCGGCCCCCACAAAGGGGGCTAAGTCAATCTTGTTAATTACCAGTAAGTCAGATTTGGTGATTCCGGGGCCACCCTTACGGGGAATTTTATCACCAGCGGCGACATCAATGACGTAAATTGTCAGATCGACCAGTTCTGGACTAAAGGTGGAGGCGAGGTTGTCGCCGCCGCTTTCTACAAAAATCAGGTCAAGATTCGTAAATCGCCGTTCCATCTGTTCGATCGCCACTAGGTTCATGGAGGCGTCTTCTCGGATGGCGGTATGGGGACAACCGCCGGTTTCCACACCCAGGATGCGATCGCTCTCCAGCGCCTGACTCCGCACCAAGAACTGGGCGTCTTCCTTGGTATAAATATCATTGGTGACCACTGCAATGCTGTAGCGATCGCGCATTCCCTTGCACAAGGCATCGACTAAGGCCGTTTTCCCAGAACCCACTGGGCCAGCAATTCCCACTCGAAACGCATTCATAGATCGGCTCCTTTTGACATTCTTCTGGTTTTGGTACGTTGTTGCGATGCCGCCCTTTAGCGCAACAACGTACCAATAATGATTTATTTGCGCCAACCTATTTAATAATTGAAAGTTAATTTAACTACGAAATAACCGAGTGTATTGCGTTTCGTGAGCCATACTAGCTAAAGACAATCCCCAACCGCAACTACTAAGTTTGTCATCATCCAAAGCTAAAATTTCTGCTGTCGCACGCATCATACTGATATGTAAGTCTAACAGTAACTGTTGACCGGAAGTTTGCCCCAGGGGAATCAATTTGACGCCAGCACTGACAATATTTGTAGCCCAACTGTGTAAGTAGCCTAACACAGCTGCTCGATCGGGAATATCCCAGTGGGCGGCGGCGATGCCAAATGCTAGAGCATAATTACAAGTTTCACCCAATTCGGTAAAAACTGAGGTCAATTGTGGCTGCAAATGTTGCAAAAGGCGAGATAAGGCCCGACCCATCTGCCAGCTTTGTTCGCGCAACTCCTCGGTTTCCCTGGTAGCTGAAGCCCAAGCATTCCAATAACTCAAAGTATCTAAATCGCCCAATTTGACAGATGTATAGCCTCGTACCATCACCGATGCTTCCAACCGAATTGCACCGTAGCGCAGTTCTTGTTCTAGCCAATGCTTCAGGCTTTGTGGATTTTTAATTGTACCGACTTCAATCAGATTTTCCAAACCTTCGGAATAACTATATGCTCCCACTGGTAAAGCGGAGTTAGTCAATTGCAGCAGACTCAGCAGCGCTAAATCATCCAGCATAAATCCTTACTCCTTTCGGGCTAGAAGATTATCTATCATTCTTCTTCCCCTCTGCCCCTCTGCTCCTCTGCTCCCTCATAGATATTCTTTGGGTGGGAAGGGAGTAATTTTCAATGGCTATGTCCGTATGCTCCCATTTCTGGCTCAAACGGCAAAATTTCCTCTTTTACTTCTACCCCCAGATGTTCCAGCATATCCTTCAAGACTGGATCGGGAGATAGCCGTAAATAAGTGGGAGCGATTTCTAGCGGCACATGACGGTTACCCAGATGATAAGCTGCTCGCTGTAGCGCCAATTGAGTAGGAGCTAGAGCTGTCATAACTGGTTCCGGTTTTGCAGCTACCCGCACCAGTGTACCGTTTTCCGATTGGAGGAGGTCGCGATCGCGCAACACCGTACCTCTAGGCAAACGCAGAAACAACGCTTGCCCGTCAGGCATCTCGAAGCGGTGGCGACTGCGAGTGCGTTCACTAGCTGTCAGAGAGAGAGTATAACTGACTGCTGCATTTGGGTCTGCTGGCAAACGTTGCGTGAAAATCGGCATCATAGGGCTAGGGGCTAGAAAAGTCAAAAGTCA
>CASBRD010000196.1 GCA_949128025.1 Oscillatoriales cyanobacterium PMM_0008
CCCCTAGCCCCTAGCCCCAGACTAACTATTTCTGGCGTGCGGACTATAATCTTGACATAGAAAACTTTTATCTATCGATCTCCAATGGGCAAGGTTCTGGTGTTAAATGCCTCCTACGAACCGCTCAACATTACCAGCTGGCGGCGAGCGGTCATTCTCCTGATTAAGGGTAAGGCAGAGCGGGTCGAACACAACGGCAAGTACATATATTCGGATTTTCCCCTTCCAACGGTGATTAGGCTACGTCATTACGTCCGGGTTCCCTATAAAGAAATTCCTCTTACCCGCCGTAATATACTGCACCGTGACAGTCATAGCTGTCAATACTGTAGTTACACTGGCGACGATTTAACTTTAGACCATGTGCTACCCCGATCGCGCGGCGGTGGCGATAGCTGGGAAAATATGGTAACGGCTTGTGTCCGTTGCAATATCAGAAAAGGGAACCGGACACCTGTGGAAGCGAACATGATTTTACGGAATACCCCCCGTAAGCCGTATAGCAGTCTATACTTTGAAGTCGCTAAACACCTAAAGAGCGGGACGCATCAGGAGTGGCGAAAATATGTCATCGGGATATAACAAACCTGCACCAGTCTCGCGTGCAGGTTTTTTTGTATGAAAGGGTTTGACTTTGTTTCGGGACTTCTACCCAGAGGAATGTCCCATTGGAGGGTATGTAGAATCCGGATTTTTTTGCGAAGATCTTAAGTAGTAGCAATTTACTCTCAACTGACTGGCTACTGCCCCAAGCAAGCATAGTCACAAAACCTCCCTGGATTTACTTGATTAACACACCATTCGCACCTTCGGATATGCAATCTCGTTCGCTCCAGCCGCTTGACCCTTTGACTTTAGCACCAGAGCCGCGACCTATAGAGGCCAACGCGGACACAGCCTCTGTAGAATCTCCCGCGATGAAGCGTCCGGTAACGGCGCTGAGTGAAGCTGTCAACGAACAGCCTAAGCGTTCCCCCAATCCGTTCGGTCAAAAGGTTGAAGCTTTGCGGCAAACCTTGGAGCGACACCGGAACGAACACCAGCTAATTATTGTACAAGACTTCCCAGACCCGGATGGCTTATCCTCTGCTTGGACGTATAAGTTGATTGCCCAACAATACGATATTCACTGCGAAATAGTTTACGGTGGCACCCTGAGTCACCAAGAAAATATTGCGCTGGTCAAACTGACAAATTTACCAGCAGAACGCTGGACACCTCAGACAATCAAGAGTAAAAATTTGTCGGAGTATCAGGGTTTGGTTTTGGTTGATAATCAAGGCACTACCAGCCAGTTAATGCCTTTCTTACAAGGTATACCGACAACGGTAGTCATCGACCATCACAAACAGCAAGGCAACCTTGAGGCTGAGTTTGCGGATATTCGGCCTTCTATACGAGCAACTGCCACGATTTTGACGCAATACTTGCAAGCAGGGTTGCTCAACCTGGACAGTAGTGTGAGCGAACACATAAAGTGTGCCACGTCTCTGATGCACGGCTTGCGATCGGATACTAACGCCCTCAGACAAGCACAGGAAGATGAGTTTCTCGCCGCTGCCTATCTGAGCCGATTCTATGACGCTCAGTTGCTTGAGGCTATCCTACAGACGAATCGCTCTAAGCGAGTCATGGATGCGATCGAGCGCAGTCTCAAAAACCGCACCGTCCAAAATAACTTTTCCATTGCTGGCGTCGGCTATCTGCGCTACGACAACCGAGATGCCATCCCCCAAGCAGCTGACTTCTTAGTGACGGAAGAAAACGTCCATACGGCTGTCGTATACGGTATCGTTCACAACGAAGATGAAGAAATAGAATTGGTGATAGGGTCCCTGCGAACCACCAAGCTTACCCTTGACCCCGATGAATTCCTCAAAGAAGCGTTTGGTCAAGATAAGCAAGGACGCTTTTTTGGCGGCGGACGTATGATGGCTGGTGGCTTTGAAATCCCGATCGGTTTCTTGGGCGGCGGCAACGAGAACTCGGATTACGCCAAGCTGAAGTGGGAAGTCTTCGATACCCAAATTAAGCAAAAGCTCCTAAAGTTGATTAACCCTACCCACGATCCGATCGAAAGCGAATAACAAAGGAAATTTTAGATTCAATCCAAAATCCAAAATCCTTTCATCCAAAATTGACAAATGGTAGAACTGTACTTAATCCGTCACGGCATAGCTGCTGAACCTGAAGAATACTCCAATGACGCCCTACGCCCGCTTACAGATGAGGGTAAGCGCAAAACTCGCAAAGTAGCGGCGAGACTCTGGGAGTTAAATCTCCGTTTCGATCTTATTCTTACCAGTCCTTTGGTACGCGCTCGTCAAACTGCCGATATTCTCAAAACAGCCAAGCTGAGCGATCGACTCGAAGAATCGATCGACCTCGCTAGTGACGGCGATATGCAAGCTTGGCTAAGCTGGTTTGAGGAGTGGCGACAAAAAGGTGGCGAGACGCTAGCATTGGTCGGTCATCAACCAAATTTGGGGAATTGGGCAGAAATATTGATGTGGGGAGAGACTTGCGGGCGTTTGGTCGTCAAAAAAGCTGGTGCGATCGGTTTAACCCTTCCCGAAACTGGTTCGCCAGTAGGCCGCAGCCAGCTATTTTGGCTCGCATCCCCCAAGTTCCTGTTCGTACCTTAATAAGCTATTACGCATCTAAATCGAATACAAGGACGGGCAGGATGCCCATCCCACAAGAGAGCTTCAGAAAAACTGACTGTGAAATTAGATGCGTAGCAGCTTACCACAGGCAGCGGACTTTCTTGTATGGTTCTGTAAAGGATTTTTGTGCAGTCGGCAACAGTACGCAAGTTTCTGGTAAGTTAGCCTGATAGATATTTCACATAGCGCTAACGGTAAAGTTATGACTCTCTGCGAGTATAGGCCAGGTCTAGAAGGCATTCCTGCTGCCCAATCCAGCGTTAGCTACGTCGATGGACAGCGAGGTATCTTGGAATATCGGGGAATCCGCATCGAAGAACTCGCAGAAAAAAGCACCTTTCTGGAAACCTCGTATCTCCTAATTTGGGGTGTACTTCCTACCAAAGAAGAACTCGATGCCTTTGAGCATGAAATTCGCTACCATCGACGGATCAAATATCGCATTCGGGACATGATGAAATGCTTTCCCGAAAGCGGCCACCCGATGGACGCCCTGCAAGCCTCAGCCGCCGCATTAGGGTTGTTCTATTCCCGAAGAGACTTACATAACCCGGCTTATACCCGAGAAGCCGTGGTGCGCTTGTTGGCTAAAATTCCCACGATGGTGGCAGCTTTCCAACTGATGCGTAAGGGTAATGACCCAGTGCAGCCCCGCGATGATTTGGGCTACTCCGCTAATTTTCTGTATATGCTGAACGAGCAGGAACCAGATCCGCTCACAGCTAGGATTTTCGATATCTGCCTAACGCTCCATGCAGAACATACGATGAATGCTTCCACATTCTCATCGAGGGTGACTGCTTCGACTTTGACAGACCCCTACGCAGTGATGGCTTCAGCTGTAGGCACTTTGGGTGGCCCGCTGCACGGTGGGGCAAATGAAGAAGTCATCTCAATGTTAGAAGAAATTGGTTCTGTGGAAAATGTCCGACCTTTCTTGGACGATCGCCTGGAACACAAAGCTAAAATTATGGGTTTTGGGCACCGAGTTTACAAGGTGAAAGATCCACGGGCGACTATACTCCAGAATCTAGTGCAGCAGTTGTTTGAAAGCTTCGGGCATGATAAGTATTACGACATTGCTGTGGAGTTGGAAAAGGCTGTAGAAGAGAAACTGGGTCAAAAAGGGATTTACCCGAATGTAGATTTCTACTCTGGTCTGGTTTACAGAAAGATGGGCATTCCCATCGATTTGTTTACGCCAATTTTTGCGATCGCTCGTGTCGCCGGTTGGTTAGCCCACTGGAAAGAACAGATCGAAGAAAACCGCATTTACCGTCCCACTCAAGTCTATACCGGACTGCACGAAGCTACTTATATACCGATCGAGCAACGCTAGAACACCCAGGCATAACCAGGCCCAAAGAAACCCGGTTTCTTGGAGAAACCCGGTTTCTGGGAGTTCAGTTTATTTACGCCCACCTACTTAGCAACTTGCGTAAGTACTTGAGTTCCCTCGCCTTCACCCACCATTCCCCTTTAAACTGCCAATTGACTCAGGCGTTTGAGGATGCCAAGGACACCGTACAAATCGTTTCCCGGATTGCGAAGTTCAAAAACCTTAGAAGTCGCGTACTGGGACGTTTCTCCTCTGACTAGCTTGATGAAGACGAAGCTGCCCCCTGCGGCAATCATACCAAAACAGGGTTTCTCTGACTGAGGGTTAGCCATCATGTAAGCCAGGATTTGAGCCAGCCCCGCTTCGATCGAAAACGCCGCTTTTTTGGATTCAATCACCATAACCCAAAACTGCTCCTGTAAAACTAAGGTATCCAGACTCCCTCTAATCAAAGTGCCTTCATCTTCCGACAAAATTTCTACTGATTTTTCAGCTTTTAAGTCAAAGGGAGAAAGGTAAAATTCCCCAATAAATAAGAGAGGAGAAACGATCGCCATATTGATTGGCTTTTCTAGAAGAGGCGGTTTCTTAATTAAATTGAAGTAACCCGCTCTCACTCGATCTAAAAGTTGCTTCTGCCAATCGGTGATTTCTGGCAAATTTTCTTGCCACTCCCTGAAGAAGTCTTCAGAGTCAACTAACTGAAGGCGAAAGAGCCTTTCGAGTTCATCTAGGGTAACATCCTTAGCTTGGATAATTTGGCTCATAGCTATGGGGTAATTTTTATTTTCAGGATAAGGCCAAGTGTCACACTTTAATCAGCTTGTAGGGTGCGTCAGACGCAGTGTTCGAGCGATCAAATCAGGGTTTCGGGTTCCGGGGCACCCTACTAATTGTGCCAGTTGCGTAAGTCCTGATTTTGTTTGTTCTTGATGATTCCGACTTTCAGGAGTTACGAAACGTATTGCAGAAGATTATGCGGGGTTATGAGGATAAGTTGAATTTTATTGATTAATCAACTGCTGTTGTAAGTTGGGACGCCGATTCGTAGGGTAAGATGCTCAAGGGAACCCACCTTTGAGGCATGAATCCCCCATCATACCTACTTTATCAGCCCACCTCTGGGCAAACTATAAAGCAGCCCCAATGGTTGTCATAAGCAGAAATTCTCATTTGTTGCCCAAGGCTGAAGTCCGTGCAACGATATACTATCGAGTGGAGCCGTAAAAAAATCTTCACAAACTCATAGACCGATTAGACACGGTTGGTTGGGTTCTGCCTCAATAACTACTCATATCGGCAAACATGAACTCAGGAATTGACCTGCAAGAAATCTTTATTGAATCCCTCATGGATTTGGGCATCCCACCAGGTGCCGCCAAGGCAATTTGGATGCCCCTACCAATGTTCCTGATGATTATTGGTGCAACGGTAGGAGTGCTGGTAACAGTCTGGCTGGAAAGAAAAATTTCCGCAGCCGCACAGCAGCGGATCGGCCCTGAATACATGGGGCCTTTTGGGGTGCTGGCACCTGTAGCGGATGGCATGAAGCTCGTCTTTAAAGAAGATATCCTGCCAGCACAGTCGGATAGGCTTCTCTTCACCCTCGGCCCGGTTCTCGTCGTCATCCCAGTGTTTCTGTCCTACTTGATTGTGCCTTTCGGACAGAACCTGGTAATTACAGACATCGGCACAGGCATATTTTTGTGGGTGGCCCTATCCAGCATTGCCCCGATTGGCCTGCTGATGGCGGGTTATTCCTCTAACAACAAGTACTCCTTGTTGGGCGGCTTGCGGGCTGCTGCACAGTCGATCAGTTATGAAATTCCCCTGTCGCTGTCGGTGCTGGCGATCGTTATGATGTCAAATAGCCTCAGCACGATCGACATCGTACAGCAGCAATCAGGATACGGTATTCTGGGCTGGAACATCTGGCGTCAGCCATTCGGATTGATCGTATTCTGGATTTGCGCCCTGGCAGAATGCGAACGGCTACCCTTTGACTTGCCGGAAGCCGAAGAAGAGATCGTAGCAGGCTATCAGACCGAGTATTCCGGCATGAAATTCGCTCTCTTCTACCTGAGTTCCTACGTCAACCTCGTTCTTTCTGCCCTACTCTTCTCCGTACTGTACCTGGGAGGCTGGAATTTCCCAATTCCCATCGATTTGTTAGCCAGCTTGTTGGGGGTAAGTGAAACAGACCCCTGGTTGCAGATTATCACCGCCTCGCTGGGCATCATCATGACCATTCTCAAAGCTTACTTCCTCGTCTTTCTAGCTGTTCTCCTGCGCTGGACAGTACCTCGCGTCAGGATTGACCAGTTGCTAGATTTAGGGTGGAAGTTCCTCCTCCCAGTCTCTTTGGCGAACCTGCTGCTAACAGCTGCCCTTAAGCTGGTATTTCCCTTTGCCTTCGGCGGCTAAATCAATTTTAGATTTTAGATGGAAAACAAAATCTAAAATCTAAAATCTACAACTTCCAATCTGAGTGAGACACGATGCTAAAGTTCCTCAAACAAGTTGGCGATTACGCCAAAGAAGCAGTACAAGCCGGTAAATATATCGGTCAAGGTTTGTCTGTTACCTTTGACCATATGCGCCGTCGTCCCATTACGGTACAGTATCCCTACGAAAAACTTATCCCCTCCGAGCGTTTTAGGGGGCGCATTCACTTTGAGTTTGATAAGTGCATCTCCTGCGAAGTTTGCGTCCGAGTTTGCCCGATCAACCTGCCAGTAGTAGATTGGGAATTCAACAAAGAAACTAAAAAGAAACAGCTCAAGCACTACAGTATTGACTTCGGAGTTTGTATCTTTTGCGGCAATTGCGTGGAATTTTGTCCCACCAACTGTCTGTCTATGACAGAAGAGTACGAGCTTTCCACCTACGAACGTCACGAATTGAACTATGACAACGTGGCGCTGGGCCGTTTGCCGTATAAAGTAACGAATGACCCGATGGTGACGCCGCTGCGCGAACTGGTTTACCTGCCGAAGGGCGTCATGGACCCTCACGGAGTTCCGGACACCGCTCGTCGCGTCGGTCAGCTTCCAGAGGAAATTCTGGAAAAATCGGAAAAATAGCGATCGTTGGTCATTGGTCGAATGGCACGCTTGTTCAGCTGGGACACAGGAGGCAGAGCCTCCAAAACCTCGCGACCAGGTTGAACCTGGTCGCGAGAAGCTCCAAAAGGAGGCAGAGCCTCCCTTAACTTAGCGCCATTCGGTCATTGGTCATTGGGCATTGGGTCACTAATGACTAATGACTAATGACTAATGACTAATGACTAATGACTAATGACTAATGACTAATGATTAAGGACAAAAAACTGTGGATTTAGCGCAAGGGGTTCAGATTGTTTCGTTTGCCCTGTTGAGTTTGATGATGATTGCAGCCGCCTTGGGTGTCGTGCTGCTCACTAACATTGTCTACTCCGCTTTCTTGTTGGGGGGGGTGTTTATCAGCATCGCCGGATTGTACATTCTGCTTAATGCTGACTTTGTGGCAGCCGCGCAGGTGTTGATTTATGTTGGAGCGGTAAACGTTTTGATTTTGTTTGCCATCATGCTGGTGAACAAGCGCGAAGATTTTACTCCTCTTTCCAGTGCTGGGCTTCGTAAGGGGGCAACAGCATTAGTCTGTGCTGGTTTGTTTGTGCTATTAAGCACGATGGTTTTAGCAACTCCCTGGTCTGCATCAACCGCAAGCGTCCCTACCACAGAAAGTTCAATTGTGCGAATTGGGCAGCATTTCTTTACTGACTTTTTGCTACCTTTTGAGTTGGCATCGGTGCTGTTGTTGATAGCAATGGTGGGTGCGATTATTTTGGCGCGGCGCGAATACTTGCCGGAAGTATTGCAGACACCGAACGTACAGCAACAAGTTTTGACTTTGCCGGAGCGTCCGAGGGAATTGGTGCCCGCAGTCAGCGACTCATCTACCCTTACTAGCACTCCGGGCGATCGCAACAAATAGTCACGGGCAACGGGGAATTTTGGATTTTGGATTTTGGATTTTAGATTTTAAATTGAAGAATTGAAATTAAATCTGCAATCTTAAATTTGAAATCTTTACTAATTCCCTATTCCCTCCTCATAAATTGTAAATCTGCCATCTCAAATTTAAAATTTACCATTGACCAATTCGCTAACAAGAGGGTTCATGCAACTGCAACTTCAATATTTCCTACTATTAGGAGCCGCCCTGTTTTGCATTGGCATTTACGGTTTGATTACCAGCCGCAATGCGGTTCGGGTACTGATGTCAATTGAACTGCTGCTGAATGCAGTGAATATTAATTTCATGGGGTTTTCTAATTTCCTAGACCCACAAGAAATCAAAGGCCAAGTGTTTACGGTGTTTGTGATCACTGTAGCTGCTGCTGAAGCAGCAGTAGGTCTGGCAATTGTGCTTTCGATTTACCGCAATCGCGATACGGTAGATATGGAGCAGTTTAATTTACTGAAGTGGTAAATTTGGGCAAGTGCTAATGGCTAATTGTTAATATGAACCAATTATAATTAGTCATTAGCCTTGTTTGCGGTTTAGCGCGGCATCGCAACAACGTACCAAATCCAGAAATTTTATGTTTCGTTAAATAGGTTGTTTTTTTATTGCCGACCTACTTAAGAGAGCTTAATCTGTAACTGAATAATACTAGGAAGGAAGTGGAACTAAAACAGGTTATTATTGCACATAAGGCAGGAGATCCACAAAGCAAGCGCTGGGCAGAAAGATGCGCTAAGGAACTCGAACAGCGCAATTGTCAGGTTTTGATGGGGCCCAGCGGGCCGAAGGATAACCCCTTCCCGGTTTTTTTGGCGTCATCTACACAATCGATCGATCTGGCGCTGGTACTGGGGGGTGATGGTACGGCTCTATCAGCTGCACGGAATTTGGCTCCTGATGGCATTCCCATTTTGGCAGTCAATGTGGGTGGGCATCTAGGGTTTTTGACTGAGCCTTTTGAGGAATTTAAAGAGACGGAGAAGATTTGGGATCGGCTTCTGGAAGATCGCTACGCAGTTCAGCGGCGGATGATGTTGCAGGCGGCGGTATTTGAGGGAAATCGCACGAATTTGGAGCCTGCGAGCGATCGCTTCCTCGCTCTCAATGAAATGTGCGTTAAACCTGCTTCAGCCGATCGAATGCTCACCTCTATCTTGGAGATGGAAATTGACGGGGAGGTGGTCGATCAATACCAGGGAGATGGGTTAATTGTGGCGACACCTACGGGGTCTACCTGCTACACCGTTTCGGCTAACGGCCCGATTATCCACGATGGAATGCAAGCGATCGCAGTTACGCCAATCTGCCCCTTGAGTTTGTCCAGTCGTCCCATTATATTACCTTCTGGGTCAGTAGTTAGCATCTGGCCTTTGAGCGATTATGAACTCAGCACTAAACTCTGGATGGATGGCGTTATGGCAACCTCTATTTGGCCGGGACAGCGGGTGGATGTAAGAATGGCCGATTGTCAAGCTAAGTTTATTATTTTGCGGGATAACTATTCTTATTACCAAACCCTACGAGAAAAGCTGATGTGGGCAGGTACCAGAATTCACTATAACAACAATCACCGCAACTGAAATGGGGCTAGAAAAGTCAAAAGTCAAAAGTCAAAAGTCAAAAGAAAATAGGAGTATGGGGTATGGGGCATGGGAAATTTGACATTGGGCGATCGTGGAAGTGCGTGCTAGGGGTGTGGCCATAAGTACTTGGTTGGCAGGAAGACTCTTCAAGAGTTCCCCTTGTCCCACTTGTCCCACTTGTCCCACTTGTCCCCCTTGTCTCTTTGTCTCTTTGTTCTTTTGACTTTTGACTTTTGACTTCCTTGTCTAGGCTAGGGGCAAAGAGTTTTTGGCTTCCCCAGCCACTTGCTCTACCTCATCATTAGTCATTTTTTCCAGAATAACGAGGGCTTCTGGGCTACCCAACTGTTTGAGCGCTTGGACTAACCGATAGCGGATCTGCCAATCTGGATGTGTGGCGTAGGGAGCAAGCAATGGAACGGCACGCAAATCTCCCAATTCCCCAAAGGAACTGATGGCGGCGGTTTGAACTAGGTCAATGCTGGAACCGAGTGCTTCAGTGAGTAAGTCGAACGATCGCGGATCGCCCATTTCTCCCAAAGCAGCGACGATGCTCAGCTGGAGGAGCCATTCGGAAGTGTTGCGATAGGCTTGTCGCAAATCTTCAAAAGCTTCTCCTAACTTTAGCGCTCCTATGGCATCTGCCGCTGCTGCTTGCACGTCTATTTCGGAGTCGTGCAGCAGGCTAGAGCGCAAAATTTCTAAAGCTTTTTCTAAATCCTGCTTACCCAGGGTATCCATTTGGCTGACGGCAGAATATCGAACGCGAGTATTCTTGTCCCCAATAGGAAGTTGAACCAGCTCAAAAGCGATCGCCGGTTCCAACTGACGCAGTTGGTTAAGTCCTCGCAAGCGATCGCTCACTTCCTCCGAACTTAGCAATTTTTTAACAGACTCAGGAGTAATTGTCATTGCTTATTGCTTATTGTTCATTGTTCATTGTTCATTGTTCATTAGTCATGGCGATGAACAATAAACGATTTAGAGAAAGCTAATCTTGACTGGCTGCCATTTCCCGGATAATATCGCCACGGGTAAGGATGCCAATGACATGACTGCCATCATCGATCACGGGCAAGCGGCGAACATTTCGCTCGTGCATCAGTTGTGCAGCTTCCCGCAAGGATTTATCAGGATGGACAGTTGCGAGGGATTCCCCGGTCATCAATTCCCCAACTGTTAGTCCTAAAGCTTTGTGGAGGTCGCGATCGTAACGACCGGGATTTTCTAAGTAAATCACGGTATCGAGAATCATGATGTAAGCTGGAGGGGTCGCCCCGGTTTCCTGCCACAACAAATCGCTCTCGGAAATAACACCGACTAACTTGCCATCTCCATCAACCACAGGCAAACCGCTGATGCGGCGCTGGGCCAAAATCTTGATAGCCTCCTTGAGAGACGTTTCGGGCCGCACCGTGACGGGATCGCGGCTCATCACATCGGCAACTGTTTTGGGCATGATCGACTGCTATCTCTGATTAATTCCCGGCTTCAGTATTATTGTAGAAAATTATCGGTATCGACGGATGCAGTTTAGATATTGTTAATTTTTTGTCTTAGTTATCGGTTATGGGTCAAAAGCGAGTGACCAATGACTAATGACCAATGACTAATGACCAATGACTAATCGCTGAATTCCGTTTCGCAGTAAGCTTGCAGTAGATGGAAGCAGTTGGCGATCGCTCCCAAATGGGCAATCTCGTAACCGTGGGTATTTTGGGTGGGGAAACTCAAGCAAGCCGCACGCGCCACATGACCGAACTTCATGGCAATTGAAGCATCGGAGCCAAATCCGCTTATTGTTGCCAATTGTAAGGGAATCCCCAGTCGTTTTGCCACCATTCGGATGTTGCCGTTGAGCGTTTCATCATAAATTCCGTAGCCATCTTGGGAAAGCAGTACCGGCGCGTCCCCGTCTTCAATGGGATATTCGGTTGACAAAGGACAGATTTCCAGGGCGATCAAAGCTTCTAGACGCTGATTTTGGGTAAAGTACAAAGCGCCGATCGCACCCACTTCTTCTTTCGCCGAAGCTACCAGATAGGTATCGATCGCAGGCTGCTTTAAATTCTGGGCCAGTTCTAACAAAATTGCCACCGAAGCTTTGTTATCGAGGGTGTAACTGGCAATATAGTCTTTCAGCCGGATCGGTCGTTTGCGGTGCTTACCCACCACTACGCGGGTTCCTGGCCTAATCCCAGCGGCTTCTAGTTCTTGGGCTGTGCATTTTGTTTCCACCCAAGCATCTTCCCAGCGCAACGGTTTCTCTTCCTGGTGCGCTTTTTGAGGAGACTCGTGGGAGACGTGGCGCGATCCGAATGAGAGAATGCCGCTAATCGTTTGGTTGTCTCCCAAGAGATCCACAACGCCTTCCCCGTAAACCCAGGGAAACGCACCGCCCAGTTTTCGGACTTGCACTCGTCCAAAAGATTCTATGCTCTTGACAATTGCGCCAATTTCATCTTTGTGGGCGGTGATGGCTATAGCCCTTGTAGAATCTTTACCGGGAATTAAAGCGATCGCATTCCCCGCCGCATCCAGCCAAGCTTTCACTCCCAGCGCGTTAAATCGAGCCATCAACAGCCGATCGATCTCGGCTTCAACACCGCTGGGAGAATGGTGCAGTACTAACTCTTCAATCGTATTGAACAGGCGATCGTAATTGAATAAATCCATTTCTAACTCAATCAATGAAACGGCACAGCAATCAGAGGCAGGAACACCAAAAGCAACCAAATCAATGACTTCCAAGTGGCTGATGGCGGTTCCACTGGCGCTGATAGGAGCGCCTCTACCCTTTCATTTAAGCGATTTGGAGGCGCAACCGCACTGAGCGCGGCACAGAAACTTTCCGATGGCACAGGCAGCACGCTCACTACCATTAGCAGAGATTCAGCCAACAGTAGGGGGTCTACTTGTTGAGCTGCTTTAGCATCAGCACGCAGTTCTCGCAAGATCAACAACTCTTGCCACAAAGCTTCTGTATTTGGTAACCAAGCTGTTGTCTGACGCAACCAACCGAGCCAGAAAAACCAAAATGTGTCTCGATAATAATAGTGTGCTTGTTCGTGGGCTAGGACAGCTTCTAGATGAAGCTCATCTAGTTTCTCCAACAGTCCCTCGCTGATCACCAATTCGGGCTGCCAAAAACCGATCTGAGCTGTAAATAGGGCATCTATGTCGAGAATACGAGCCTGTATACCTTTAATTTTACGCCGCTGATAGGTACGGGTTTTTCGCAGAGTTTTCGATCCCTTACTCGCTAGCTGGAAGCATAAAAAACCCGACCACCCTAAAAAAACGAAGGAAAGCGAATAGCTGAACCATCCTAGCAGGATCTCTACAATTCGTTCCTGGGGTCCCATATAAAGCACTGCTACCGCTGTCATCATCAGTAGTAGGGGGGGAAATAGAAATAAAAATATTGCTCGTTGCCAACGCTCTAACCAGTTTCCCCTTGGCCCAGACCATTGCGATCGCACAAACCAAGTCAGAGAAAGTGCCATCAGAATCATTACTAGGTGCATTACTCCTTCTCCCTCGCACGGCGTGCAGCTTCAATACGTTGGGCAATCGCTTCTAATTGCTCTAAACTGGTATGGTCGAGGCTGTCTGCGAACGCTGCCACGATATCTGGGTTGCTCACTTCCAGAAATTTGTGTAACTGCTCGTAAGCCTTAAGAACCTGTGCCTCAGAGCGTGAAACTAAGGGTCGCCAAGAGAATGTGCGATCTGTTTTATCGCACGCCAGCCAACCTTTCTGAGTGAGGCGATTTAGCACTGTTGTTACTGAACTATAAGTCAATTCCCGCTCTGGGTCAGCTAGAATGCGATCGTGTATATCTTTGACACTGGCTTCTCCACGTTCCCAGATAATATTCAAAATCTCGGTTTCCAAAGGCCCTAATGAAAGTTGCTTAGGACGATAGCTGGGTAGAGGGGCCATGACACCTTCACTTTGTGCTAGTTGCAGAATATTTTTTGGATTATATTCCACTTCATCTTAGGCGTAGTCATAGGTAGTTGGTCTGCACGGAGAAGTCCTCCTTATCCTGCTTATCCTCCTTGTCCTTGTCTATGAACTGCTCCTCGATTCTTTCATAATTGCTGTTATTTTAGCCCACACTCCGCCCCCGCAACTGTCACACACGACCCAGATGCCATCCCAACCATCAGCCATTATCAAAGCAATACTTTTAGGCTGTAAGGAAAGAATCGTGGTCTATTCCTATTTCATCAGTTTTAATTTGGGAATTGTCTTTTTGGTTTTGCTGGTTTTTGGCATACTGCAATGGTTGCACGTCCCAGCGGGTAGTTTTATCGACTGGGTTATTGCTGTGGCTATTTTTGAATGGTTGCTGGCAATTGTGACGGTGCCTTGGAATATCCACTTTGAAGCTAAAGAAGTAATCGCAGAAGCAGCACAGTCTGCGGAAAAGGGAATTAGAGTTGATGACAAGCAAGTCAAGTATGCCAAAATGGTGGCGAAGCGATCGCTCTTTGTCGCTATTGTTCTACATCTTGTTTCTGCGATCGGTTTGTACATCCTAGCCGCCGCTGGTATCAGTGTCATCGGATACCTGAGTTCGGGAGCCGCTTTGCTCTTAACTGTGCTGCGCCCAGCTGTGCGAGGTTATCAATATTTAGCGGTGCGGCTGGCGATGATTCGCGAACAAATCAAGTATCCTCGCGAAGATATCGTGGAATTGCGTACTCGCTTTGCTACTTTGGAGACAGCCGTTGGGCGCATAGAAGATCGACTGAACTCAGAATATCCAGACTCTTGGGCTTCCGTACAGCAGCGCCAGTTGGAAGCGATTCGCAACGATTTAACCCGCATGGGGGCTGGCTTTGAAGAATTGCGATCGACCAATCAAGCTGAGCATAACCGACTGGCGCGTGAGGCGCAAGAAGCGATCGCCCAACTGACAACCGACGGCCAATTTCTCGATCGCGTTCGCGAACTCATCCGGTTTTTTAAGACAGCTTAATCTGGGTCTTTCGGAATTATTATGCTAGTGTTTCTGGTGAACATTTTTGTAGGGACACGGCATCATAAATATGTCGGTATAAATGAAAATTTTGATTATACCGTGTCCCTACTTACAAAGAAACCCAACAAATCTGTTGGGTTTCGTGCCTCAACCCAACCTACAAATTAGGCATTTTAGGTTTTTGGCGAAGGTATTGTCAAAGAAACCGGGTTTCTGGCATTATAGTTTGATTTCAAACTTACTTTTAGGATGTTTCCTTCTTCATCTTTTCGGCTTTATCGACTATCGCCTTGAGCGCCATACGAATAGTCCAAGAAGAAGTGCCAGGATTGGCTTCTATTTCCCGGATCAGAATATTTAAATCGTCGATTACTACTTCAAGTGTTCTATCAGTCATGAGGGGCATAACTATTAATCTCTCAAGCTTTTGCAGTTGGGGAATGGCAACAATTTTTGTTTATGGTTTAGCCATAGAAGTTTGATTGATAAGCGGCTTTCAGCAATTCATAACTTTGGCAGGTGCTTCTCTGGGATTGGCTACAGTTGCCATTATTTTGTTGAGCTTGTTCGTAGGCCAAAGCCATATAAATATAAGCTAGAGTTTCCATATTTGTTCCTCGCAAAGTTATCGTGTTTGATTTTATTTAAGTGGAAATAGTCCCTGGGTAAAGGTCGTGGTTGACCAGTTTATTGAGCGTCATTGTCAATTTCAGTTCTAAATCCACTTTGGTGAAGGAGAAGAGTCATTGGAGGTAGACACTCTGAGAACTGGCTGAAGTCTGATTCGATCGCTATACCCTGGGGTTATTGGTGGTCTTCGCGCCGATCTAAATAAAGATACGCTGTATATAAATAGTTTCAGGAAATTTTTTGTGAGGCGGGGTACTTATGGCACAATACATATATAGCCACAGTCACATAGGTTAGGACAGTAATAAAATCTAAAATCTAAAATCTAAAATTACCCATGCCCCATGCAAATTCCCCGCCTGCACCCAGACACGATCGAACAAGTCAAGCAAAAAGCAGACATAGTTGATGTGATATCCGATCGCGTTGTCCTACGCAAGCGGGGCAAAGATTTTGTCGGATTATGCCCCTTCCACGAAGAAAAATCCCCCAGTTTCACCGTCAGTCCCAATAAGCAGATGTATTACTGCTTCGGGTGTCAAGCAGGGGGAAATGCGATCGACTTCCTCATGCAACTGGGAAAACTACCCTTCAGCGATGTAGTGCTGGAACTGGCAAAACGCTACGCCGTCCCGGTGCAAACCCTCGAACCAGAACACCGCCAAGAACTGCAACGCCAAATCACTCTAAGGGCACAGCTATATGAGATTCTGGCAGTGACAGCGGCGTTTTATCAGCACGCACTGCGATCGGCCCAAGGACAGCAGGCGCTAGAATATCTCAAATCTCAACGTCAGCTGAGTGAAGAAACGATCCAACAGTTTCAGCTAGGCTATGCACCGGCGGGTTGGGAAACGCTTTACCGCTACTTAGTGGAACAGAAAGGCTTTTCTGTTCATTTGGTGGAAGAGGCGGGGTTGATTAAGCCTCGCAAGGAGGGGGGTGGTTATTATGATGTATTTCGCGATCGCTTAATTATACCCATCTGCGACATCCAAGGACGAGCGATCGCTTTTGGCGGCAGAACTCTTACCAACGACCAGCCCAAATATCTCAACTCACCCGAAACCCAACTATTTAATAAAGGTAAAACTTTATTTGCTTTAGATAAAGCCAAAGACGCCATTGCCAAGCAAGATCGAGGTATCGTGGTGGAGGGATACTTTGATGCGATCGCACTCCACGCCGCCGGAATTACCAACGCAGTCGCCTCCCTTGGCACAGCACTCAGCATAGATCAAATACGCCTGTTGTTGCGCTACAGTGAATCCAAACAACTGGTACTCAACTTCGACGCCGACAAAGCAGGTACTAGCGCATCTCAAAGAGCAATTGGAGAAATCGCCGACTTAGCCTACCGGGGAGAAGTGCAATTGCGAATTCTCAATATACCCGATGGCAAAGACGCCGATGAATTCCTCAAAACATATTCCCCAGAAGAATATCACCATCTGCTGACAACCGCGCCACTCTGGTTAGACTGGCAGATTCAGCAAATGCTGGTCAATAAAAACCTCAAACAAGCGGATATTTATCAGCAAGTTGTTCAGCAAATGGTGAAATTACTGAACAACATTGGCAACCCAGATACGCGATCGCACTATATCAACTCCTGTGCAGAAATTCTCAGCCAAGGCGATGCCCGACGGGTATCTTTGGTTGCCGAAAATCTCATGGCTCAACTTAAAAGAACCCACCGCAGTCGGCCACTTGGGATAGTATCCCGGCGTTCGAGTCCACCTGAATCTATACCAGCTTCTTCTGAGAGCGAGAAATTAGAGAAAGCAGAAGCTTTACTTTTGCGCCTTTATCTGCATTGTCCCGAATGTCGTCAAGCGATCGCAGATATTTTAGAGGAGCGAGATTTGCAATTTAGTCTTTCCCACCACAGATTTTTGTGGCGACAAATTTTACATTTACAGGAAACAGCCGCAGAACTAGAACTAGACTTAATCTCGAAGCTGCAAGACAAGAAGCTAGAATTTAAGCAAGAAATGGCTCAAATTTCTCATCTGTTTCACTTAGATGAAAAGAGCCAGCGAGATATTTCCCGCACCTTCAAACAGATGCAAGCTGCTGTCAACCGGATAGAGCAGGTGATGTGTGAAAAACTCTCTCGTCATTTTCTAGATCTGTGGAAAAAAACTAACTTATCCAGCGATCCAGAACGCAAGCAACAATATTACAAAGAATTCACCGAGGCTAAACAGCGGAGCATGGATTTAGAACGGGAATACCAAGTCAAATTTTCTGACTTAGGGGAAATTTAAAGGGGAACACAGATAAGCACAAATGCACGGATAGAGTAATCTGTGTTGTCTCCCTCCCTCCCCTCTTACCC
>CASBRD010000197.1 GCA_949128025.1 Oscillatoriales cyanobacterium PMM_0008
ATTGAGAGGTTCTGATGCTGCCCATTTTCTGCATCTCATCTTGGTCTGCCTCTAGCATAGCGAGTTCCGGTGAGAGGCGGGCAGAAGGGAATTTTAGATTTTAGATTTTAGATTTTGGATTTCAAATTGAAATAAAATCTACAATTCTCCCCCCTGTTCCCTGGCCCCTAGCCCCTATTTTCTTTTGACTTTTGACTTTTGACTTTTCTAGCCCCTGTGTTCTAGTTTTCGCCAAAAGTTCTTTTAATTGCTGTACGAGAGCATCCCTGCCGAAGTGGGCGAGGGACTCCTGTCGCAGCCATTGACCATTGCAGCGTTGGTCATCGCCTTTGAGGATTTCGATACAAGCTGCCGCCACTGCTTCTGGATCGCGATGGGGGACTCGCCAGCCCAAACGCCCGTCCTGCAAGGGGTCTGCTGACCCATCAGCGTCACCCGATAGTACGGTCACCCCACAAGCCATCGCCTCTAGGTAGACAATGCCAAATCCTTCCTGTGATGGCATGATGTAGGCATAGGCAACGCGATAGTGTTCGACTAAATCTTCTGTGGGGACGAAACCGGCAAAGATGACGCGATCGCCAACACCCAAGTCTTGGGCCAGCTGGGCTAAGCGGGGCCGATCGTCGCCGCGACCGATGACTAAATATTTGACATTTGGGAATACTTTTGCGATCGCGCTCAAAGCCCGAATAGTTACATCCACACCCTTATAGATATCTCCAGACCACAGCCTTGCCACCGTCATCAAGACTTTAGCACCTTCAAGACCATACCGCTCTACCAGCGCCTTTGGCTTAGGGCCAGGAGTAAAGGCATCGCCATCGACACAACAAGGTAGAAGCTGTACTTGCTTGCGATCGATCTCGTTGGAAGAACAAAGTCGATCGCGACTATAGCGGCTAATAGTCCAAATCCCATCTGCTTGCTTAAGTGCCCTTTGGTATGGTTGCGGTAGCGGCTCCCAGACCTCCTTACCGTAGGTCAAGATAGTGTAGGGAATATCAAACGGTTGGCATATAGTCCGCACCAGAGGAGCGAGATTGATGTGACCGCAGAAAACATGAGTCGGACGCTGACGCCACAGACAAGCAAGTAACGAAGCACTCAGCTTCATTCGCCCCAACATCGGGTGCAAACTTTTAAAATAATGAAATTTGAGGTTTTTGGACTCAAAGGGATTATCGCCGATCGGTCTATCCCGGAGTAGAAACACCTGAGCTAGTTCCGAATCTGGTAAACCGAGATAAGCTCGCCAAATATCTTTAACGTAAGACTGAATACCACCTTCGCCCGCGAAAATTTCTAGGAAAACGAAGACGTAGCTGGTTTTGGTGTTAACCATCTTCTCCAAATTTTGATGAATTTTCACTTCCCCAACTCAAGCTTTTGGTTTATTTGGGCGTACTTAGGGCGGCAGGCGTGATAGTGCCATTTTCCAGTCGTTCCAAATCTTTCAACACCATTTTTTCAATTAGAGCCTCAAAGCTAACTTGAGGCTCCCATTTGAGGTTGTTTTTGGCTTTGGCTGGATTTGCTACCAACTGAAAATGTTCATCGGCTCGGAATAACTTCGGCTCTACCATTACATAACGAGTCCAATCTAGCCCCACACACTCAAACGCAGCAGCGACTAATTCCCGAACGCTATGCAGCTCGCCAGTGCCGATCGCATAATCTTCCGGTAGATCCACTTGCAACATCCGCCACATTGCTTCTACATAATCTCCAGCATAACCCCAGTCGCGTTTTGCATCCAGATTGCCCATTTCAATAGTCTCGCTCAACCCCAATTTAATTGCTGCTGCCGCCAAACATACTTTACGGGTGACAAATTGAGGAGGGCGTCGGGGCGATTCATGGTTGTATAAAATACCGCTACAAGCAAACAAACCGTAGCGTTGGCGGTGATGCACCATTGTCCAGTGAGCGTGCAATTTTGCCGCCGCATAGGGGTTCATGGGCCGAAAGGGAGTCTGTTCGTCTTGAGGCGATCGATCTACATCCCCAAACATCTCGGAACTGCTAGCTTGATAAAACCGCGTTGCCAATCCTGCCTTGCGTACCGCCGCCAACAATCTCGTTGCCGTTCCAGTTATCAAGTCTAACGTTCCCAACGGGTCATTCCACGAATCCGGTACGAAACTCGGCGCTGCCAAATTGTAAATCTCTTGGGGCTGCGTTTGTTCAACCGCAACCTCAAGCGCAGCACTATCAGTCAGGTCTACAGCATAAACCTCAACCTGACTTGCCAAATGACCCAGCTTTGCTATATTACTTTGACGTTGTGGTGGCAACAATCCCACAACCCGGTAACCCTTTTCCAAGAGCAAGAGGCTGAGGTAATAGCCGTCTTGACCTGTAATTCCTGTAATCAGTGCTGTCTTAATCATTTGTCATTAGTTATTTGTCATTAGTTATTTGTCATTAGTTGTCTGGAATGTACCACTGACCAATGACCACTGACCACTGACCACTGACCACTGACCACTGACCACTGACCACTGACCACTGACCACTGACCACTGACCACTGACCACTGACAAC
>CASBRD010000198.1 GCA_949128025.1 Oscillatoriales cyanobacterium PMM_0008
CTCCCCCACTCCCCCACTCTCCCCCGTGTGGTAATCTGGCAAGGCAGAACCAGCATCAAGAACTTTTTACAATAATTGGCTGGCGGGGATTTCTTCACTAAATTTTTTTCTCGATTAGCAACGGACGATTCTCCATGAAGAAGATTTTGGACTCTCAAGGTCGCTTGTTCGGCAAACTCAGCATCCTCGATGTGGGTGCTGCTTTAGTGATTCTGCTCGTTGTAGTAGGCATCTTTTTCTTTCCAGGCACTTCCGGTTCCGTAGCTCAATTGGGAGTTACGACAAAACCCGTCGAGGTTGATGTCGTTGTCAGAGGCTTGAGCATACGCAACCCCCAAGAGTTAATCAAGGAGTTTCAGACGAAAAAGAAAACCAATATTATTATCCGCAATCAACCCTACGGCCTGGTTGATATCAAATCGGTCAAAGAACTGTCCAGAAGCGTGGTCGTTCCCCAACCCGATGGTTCCGTCAAAGCGCTTCCCGATCCGAGAAAGGATACTTTTAGCACCGATATGATGATCACCTTAGCTGGCAAGGCCCAAATCACCGCTAATGGCCCGGTTCTCGGCAACAACAAAATCAAAGTCGGTATGCCGATCGAACTGGAAGGCTTCGATTATAATTTTAACTCCAGCGTTATCGACGTGCGGATTAAAAGCTAATTAGATGGTGCTTTAGCTCGCATAACACCAACATGGGTAAACTTGCAACATCACGATGGATGATGGCAAGTTCACCCTGCTTGTGGTAATAGATTGATTTCATCAAAATTTCCCGTTGTCTTAATTGCAGATGAATGTGGGTTGAAGATAAACAGGTTTTCTGTAAAGATTCAGTGAATTTTTTAATACCAGTACAAAAGCATTTTTAGCTTCAAAATGCTGACACCAGCCAACTATGGCACTTGTGAGTCGGCATGGGGGGTTAGACCCCACAATCTGTTTTTCATGTTATTCTATGCAGAACGACCGTATATACACCGAATCAAATTTAGAGTCAAGCATACCGAGCCGAAAACTCTGAGGCGATTCTAAAAAAAACGAGCAGATTTTTCTCGTTTTTTGGAGTTCAAAAAAGAACATATAGTTAATCAGGTTGATCGAGAAATGTACTCAGAATGCGTGATGTCCAAGCAGTTCAGCCCTCAATCGGATGACCTTGGCGCATTAGGAAAACTGGGGCTGGCGATGGATAAGAAGATCGATGCACCGACTTTTTTGGCTTCTCCTTGCGGCAGTCAAACGACATCGGAATCTGACTCACTCGTTACCTTACCAGCCTGTGTTTACTTGAATCTGGAAGACCTCAAGTGTTTTGAAGTGGTGGATCGGCAATATCAACGTTGGGGAGTAATATTCCATAACTGCATAGCCATTCATCCTTCTAACCCAGCTTTTCCCGCTCATTCTGGCGCTACAGTACTGATGGGAGCGCCGAAGACAGGATGGCTGGAAGCCACTTTCCTGCAACCAGTTTCTTTTGTCAAAGCCTTTGTCACCAGTTCGCAGCGGCTGGTTCTATCAGCCTACGATCGCGATAACCAGCGACTCACCCAAGTGGAAATGCCGGGGTCAAATCTAGCCGGATCTGACTCGGCAATTCCCCCGAACATACCGATGATGTTAAAAGCGCCAAATATCCACCGCATTACCTTCTGTGCTTTTGATGGTCAGTTTACCGTGGATGATTTGAATTTTCAGATGTAGGACTGTAATAGCTTAGGTATCCTAGTAGGTGGTATTGTTTCCATCTAGATATGTGGATATTTATCCATATTTTTAGATACTATTCACCGTTAACAGGTAAGCAAAGTGGCACAGGCTTCGTCTTGGTGGCAGCAACTCGTCAACCAAATACCGGGCTCGTCGCTTCCAGAATTCAAAAGTAAAGCCTTCAAATCGCTTTCTGGTAAGTATTTCGGGCATCTGGGACTCTGGCTTTCCGGCTTGACTGTAGCGATCGTCATGCTGTTTTGGAACTGGGAGCTTTTATTAGCTACTAGCGTCGGCGTGCTGGTAATGTGGTTGGTTTATCGGCTGCAAGTGTTGGACTGGCAGCTTTCTTGGTCAAACCTGCGTCGTTTCTTTGGAGGAGCGAATCGCCAGTTAACTATAGCAGTAGGCAGTGGCGGACTTGCTACCCTCAGCACCTATATGGCAATCTCGATCGGAGTTGACACCGATAGTCCCTGGATCGCTGGTGGTGCGATCCTGCAAGGCTTAGGTACGCTGGCAATCTTGGTATTGCTGATTTGGCAAATTGTGGGACGGCGAGCTTTTCGAGATGAGGCAAAGCTCGATCGGATGCTGGCTTCCCTCACGGATGCTGACCCCCTCAAGCGTCTGATTGCTGTTCGACATCTGACGCGATTCGGAACAAAATATGACTCTTGTGAGCAGCACGCGATCGCTGAGTACTTTTGCTTGATGCTCTCTCAAGAGTCAGAAGCGGTGATTCGGGATGCGGTTCTCGATGGCTTACAGGCATTCGATCGTCTTCAAAAGCAGGCTCTTGGCGAAGGGCCCTTATCAGTACCACCAGATTTAAAGCGGGAAGCCGCCTCCTCACGCCGCCGTGTTCCCTCAAATTTTTAATTTTTAATGGGTAATTTGGCTGATGGAATTTGCGCCCCTTTATCCCATTGCATATCGAATTCTCAAACCCGCCTTTAAGAGCTGTCTTTGGGCTGGAACTGTTACCCAACCCAGCGTAGCCCTCACTTTTGATGATGGCCCCCACCAAGAGTACACACCGCGACTATTAGAAGTTTTAGACCGCTACAACATCACAGCCAGTTTCTTTTGGTTGGGTGCCTGCGTCAACCGGGCACCAGATGTTGCTAAAGAGGTTTATCGGCGGGGCCACTGGATTGGTTTGCACGGTTACGATCATCGCGTTTTTCCCAGTCTCTCTCCTGACGAATTCAGGTGGAGTTTACAACAAACCCAAATTGCGATCGCCAACGCCTGCGAACTAGATTTACAGGATGTATACAAGTCTGTCCGAGATGTTCGACCTCCCAACGGCGTGTTTACGCCCCAGACCTTGAAATACTTGCACCAGTGGAACTATCGTCCCGTTATGTGGAGTGTTGTACCCGAAGATTGGGTGCGACCTGGAGTCTCCGTAGTCGTGCAGCGCGTGTTGCAGCAGGTTCGCAACGGTTCGGTGATTGTCTTGCACGATGGCGCTTGCGGTGGGCAAGATGTCGCCCAAACCACTGCCCAGATTGTTGAGAGTCTGCTACAACAAGGGCTGAAATTTGTTACAGTCGATCGGCTTTGGCAGCAAACCGACTACCCCCGCCCCGGATAAGCTACGCACTTTAGTAGTAGAAATGTTAATTTCTCAACCCCGATCGCTCCCATATCACAGATTAGTTCATTAGAATGTCAGATGAGTACTTCAGCCATTTGTCAAGTCAACCTGGACTGAGACGTATTAGTTTAACCTGAAATCTCTCCCCAAAGGCTTGGGTGCAATTGAAATTCATCCAAAGTCACTACTGCTATGCCAAAGCTTTTCTGGCGCTCTTTTAACCAGCGATCGCCTGCTTACCTGGCGAACTATCTGGTTAAACCTGCCGATACTAAGCAGCAGTCAACTGCAACGCAGTCAAAAAAGGGGAAAAATACCAGCAACCTGAACTAACTTGACCGAAGGCGAATGATACTCACAATTAATTCAAGGAAATCGACAAAAGATGGGTGCAACAATCTTTTCAGCCTTACTCGCAATAAAACGGACAACAACTAAGTCCAACCAATTCTCTCCCATTCGATCGGGACGGTTCGCCTGAACTTTCCCTTTCTTATCAAACGCAGGTCGCATTATCCAGCTTTTTTGAGATTATGCCACTGTTAAGCATCCCAAGCCAAAAGCCTGTGATGCCAAAGCGGAATTTTTGATGATTTTCCAGCTTGATGCAGAGGATGAATTAATCGCATGGATTATATGAAAAACTGCGTGCAATTTTTGTGAGAAAGGCTACAATCGGAAAGATCTTTGCAAGATGCAACGGCAAAGTTATCTACTGAGCTTCCACTTAAGGAATCTCTTTTCCTGCGAAGCCCAGTGTTTTTCCCCTAGCCAGTCAACCATCGATCGAGTATTAAATACTTGTCAGGTGTACCCCTGGCTAGAGAATAGCGATGTCGATACATCACCATTTTTAGTTGTTGATTTGTTAACCCAAAGGAGCATGAGGAACGCGGCATGACCCAGGCTAGCAACGTATTGGAAACCCTCGATCAGCCTGTTAATGATTTTGAACTCTTATTGTTAGAGGACGAAACAGATCGAGACGATTTTTTAGAGGTTTCAACGGAAGAAGACGACGGGAAGCCTGGTAAGGTTCGCACTACCCGTCGTCGAGTTCAAGCCAAGAAGAAGCACTATACAGAAGACTCTATTCGTCTCTACTTGCAAGAAATTGGTCGGATTAGACTCTTGCGGGCGGATGAAGAGATTGAGCTGGCACGCAAAATAGCAGATTTACTGGAATTGGAGCGCATACGGGAGCAACTTTCCAGCCAGCTAGAGCGAGATCCGCACGATAGCGAATGGGCCCAAGCGGTTAGTATGCCGTTACCAGCGTTTCGTCATCGCCTCCATCTGGGTAGGCGGGCGAAGGACAAAATGGTGCAATCTAACCTTCGTTTGGTAGTGTCCATTGCGAAAAAATACATGAATCGAGGGCTGTCATTCCAGGATTTGATCCAAGAAGGCAGCCTCGGTTTAATTCGGGCGGCAGAAAAGTTCGATCACGAAAAAGGCTATAAATTTTCCACCTACGCAACTTGGTGGATTCGTCAGGCAATTACGCGGGCCATAGCCGATCAGTCTCGCACCATCCGCCTGCCTGTTCATCTCTACGAAACCATATCTCGGATTAAGAAAACTACCAAGTTACTTTCCCAAGAAATGGGTCGCAAACCCACGGAAGAAGAAATCGCTACTCGCATGGAAATGACCATCGAGAAGCTACGGTTCATTGCTAAATCAGCTCAGCTGCCTATTTCTCTTGAAACGCCGATCGGTAAAGAGGAAGATTCCCGACTGGGCGACTTTATTGAATCCGATGGCGAAACACCAGAAGACCAAGTATCTAAAAATCTTTTGAGAGAAGATTTGGAAAGTGTCCTCGACACCTTGAGTCCCCGCGAACGCGATGTTTTGCGTCTGCGCTATGGCTTGGATGATGGACGCATGAAGACTCTTGAGGAAATCGGCCAGATTTTCAACGTCACTCGCGAACGAATTCGCCAAATTGAAGCTAAGGCTCTCCGCAAATTGCGCCATCCCAACCGCAATAGTATTCTCAAAGAATATATTCGGTAGCAAGCAATCTGCTGTCAATGTCAGGCTCCGATAAGTTGCTGTTATCGGAGTTTTTTATGGTGTCGGCACTTACGCAGAAACCCGGTTTCTCCAAGAAACCCGGTTTCTAAGAAATTAGTAGGTTGGGTTGAGGCACGAAACTAGGGCAAATGCGTTGGGTTTCGCTTCTCTCAACCCAACCTACAAAGAAATGGCGAAGATATTGTCCAAGAAACCGGGTTTCTAAGGGCGCGGCAAAAGAAATGGGAAATTAGATGAGTCCTAAAAAGTGCAGCACACCTTGGCCAGTGACGAATTCAGTAATCAATGCGGCGACAAAGCCAATCATGGCTAGACGACCGTTCAAATTTTCGGCTCCAGGAGTAAAGCCAAACTTTATATCGTTCCGATTTTCACCTTGCATAGTCTGATCTCCGTTTGGTAACTTTTTGTAACCTTTATGTAAATTAATATAACTAAAACTTGGCAAAAATGCAAGCATCTGCATAAGTCTGCGCTGGGTCTGCCTTGTGGGAGATAGGTTGGAACATATACTGCAAAGCGATCGCGCTGTGGTCAAAACCAGAAACTTTCGGTTCTTCCCTTGTCAAATATGTTCTAGTAGTAGCACGGCATAATTAAAATCTTAGTATGACCGACATATTGATGATGCCGTGCTACTACAAAATGAACAGGATCTGTAGTAGTAGCACGGCATAATTAAAATCTTAGTATGACCGACATATTGATGATGCCGTGCTACTACAAAATGAACAGGCCCGATCGCAATTCTATAAGGAGGGCGGTCAATAAATTCTTTGTAACATTTGTTATGGATTTTTTCTAGTTTTTGTGATATTGCTGAATAAATAAGATTTTGATTTAATTAAACAAAATTATGATAACGCTTCCAGGCTATCAAGTTTTGGCAGAAGTCGATGAAAGCGTCAATTCAATCGTGTATCGTGGGATACGCGATCGCGACAATCTACCCGTTATTCTCAAAATCCTCAAAAAAGAATATCCAACTCCAGACGAAATACGCAGATACAAGCAGGAATATGAAATTATCAGCCACCTGAACATAGACGGCGTTGTCAGAGGCTATGACTTGCAGAAATATGAGAACACTCCCGTCATTATCTTGGAGGATTTCGGCGGAGAATCATTAAAAAAATTGATGGCAAGTAGAACCTTTACGCTTTCTGAAACTATCCAGATAGCCATCAAAATTACCTCATGTTTAGGCCAACTGCATCAGCAGAATGTCATCCATAAAGATATCAATCCAGCAAATATTGTTTTGAACTTAGAAACCGGGATTATCAAATTAATCGATTTTGATATTTCCACAGTATTGACGCGGGAGAATCCTACTATTAAAAATCCCAATGTTTTGGAAGGAACCTTAGCTTATATCTCGCCAGAGCAAACTGGCAGAATGAATCGCTCCCTCGATTACCACACAGATTATTACTCTCTAGGAGTTACGTTTTACGAATTACTCACAGGGCAACTACCTTGTTATGCTAACGATGCGATCGAATTAGTACACTGTCACATCGCCAAACAGCCAGTACCTCTCTGTGAAGTAAATCCAAAAATTCCCAAAGCCGTTTCGGATATAGTGATGAAACTGTTAGCGAAAACTGCTGAAAAAAGATATCAAAGCGCTTACGGATTAAAGGCAGATTTAGAAGAATGTTTGGCTCAATTACAACGTAACAGCAATATAACAGACTTTAAAATCGGTATTAAAGATATTTCTGAAAAATTTCAAATTCCTCAAAAAATCTATGGCAGAGAAGAAGAGATTGATGGTTTAATAGAGACATTTGAACGAGTTATTCAAGGCAGTAGCGAGATGATGCTGGTATCCGGTTATTCCGGCATCGGCAAGACATCTTTAGTGCAAGAAATTTATAAACCCATTACCAAGCAACGGGGCTATTTTATTGCGGGTAAATTTGACCAGTTTCAGCGCAACATTCCCTACAGTGCAATAGTCAGCGCCTTCTCTGATTTGGTGCGACAACTTTTAACGGAAAGCGAAGCGCAACTTGGCGGATGGCGAGATAAACTAAAAACTGCCTTGGGAACAAACGGTCAAGTAGTTATCGATTTAATTTCCGAAGTAGAACTGATTGTTGGCAAGCAACAAACAGCGGTAACTTTGCCACCAACAGAAGCGCAAAATCGCTTAAAGTTGGTATTTCAAAACTTTATTAGCGTGTTTGCAAAGGTAGAACATCCTTTGGTAATCTTTCTGGATGATTTACAGTGGGCTGATGCGGCTAGTTTGAAATTGATCGAATTGCTGATGACAACAGCTACAACAGGACTATTTGTAATTGGGGCGTATCGGGATAACGAAGTGAGTGCGGTTCATCCGTTGATGTTGACGTTGGATGAGATTCAAAAAGTAGGAGCAATTGTAAATCATATATTCCTTGAAAATTTGGATTTGTCAAACGTTAATCGGTTAATTTCAGATACTCTTCACTGCACTCCGGAAACTTCGCGCCCGTTGGCAGAATTAGTGCTGGAACGGACTAAAGGAAATCCATTTTTTACAAATGAATTTTTGAAATCGCTTTATACAGAAAAGCTAATAGAATTTGACTATAAGCAGGGCGGTTGGCAGTGGTCTATAGAGGGGATTGCGGCGCGAGGATTTACTGATAATGTTGTGGAACTGCTGGCAGAGAAGATTCAAAAATTGCCGCATACTACACAACAAGCATTGCAACTGGCAGCTTGTGTTGGCAATCAATTTGATTTGCAGACGCTGGCGATCGTCTATGAAAAATCTCCCGAAGAAACAGCAGTTGATCTGCGCGAAGCTGTTGCAGAAGGTTTAGTCTTGCCTCTTGGCAATGTGGGAGATATGCAATTAACTTCCAGAGAATCCTTCAATGACGAATTACCCATTACCAATTACCCATTACCGGAATACAAATTTGCACACGATCGCATTCAGCAAGCCGCATATTCCCTGATTCCCACATCCAGCAAGCAAGCTTTTCACTGGCGAATAGGTCAACTGCTGCTGCAAAATACTCCTTCCTCTCAGAGAGAACAGAAAATTTTCGATATTGTCAATCAACTTAACTTCGGTATCGAATTAATTAACGTTCAGTCAGAACGAGACGAACTAGCCGAATTAAATTTAATTGCTGGCAAGAAAGCTAAGGCATCGGCGGCGTATCAACCTGCGTTCGATTATCTCAAAGTTGGCATAAAACTGCTTAACCC
>CASBRD010000199.1 GCA_949128025.1 Oscillatoriales cyanobacterium PMM_0008
CTCTCCCACTCCCCCACTCTCCCACTCCCTCTTCCCTAGCCCCTCTTTAAAGGGATTGTGCAATTAATCTTCTGGGAGTAGCATAGACTTACTGGTATCGCTAGGTTATAGCAGATACGAGTGTTGAATTCAATTAAATGCTTTCATGGACCGAAGTCCATCCAGTCACAGTAGTAAGCTCCTAAGCGCCTGGTGAAGCCCTGTCTCCCGGCGCGTGGGAGATTGGGAGGTTTTATGCTCACTCAGGAAGGACGTGTTGCACTATCGGATATTGCTGACTTAAATCAACTAAAGTCTGAACTCAATCGCATCCCGGCTGTAGATGTGGGAGATTACATTGCTGATTTGCCAGTAGAACGTCGTGCGATCGCATTTCGCCTGCTCAAAAAAGATCAGGCTATTGATGTCTTTGAGTATCTACCGCCTGAAGTGCAGGAAGAATTGATTAATTCTCTCCATAACGCTCATGTATGCCAAATTGTAGATGCCATGCGTCCCGACGATCGGGCCGAATTGTTTGACGAATTGCCTGCTGGAGTGGTAAAGCGACTCGTACAGCAGCTCAGCTATGAAGAACGGCAGGCAACGGCAAGGATTTTGGGCTATCCAGAAGGCACTGCGGGTCGGGTGATGACGACGGAATATGTGCGACTGCGGGAGGGATTGACTGTTGGAGAAGCTTTAAACAAAATCCGCTTGAGCGATGAGGATAAAGAAACAATTTACTATGCTTACGTCACCGATGACAACCGCAAACTGCTTAAGGTGGTTTCTTTGCGGCAGCTGTTATTTACTTTTCCCGATGTCTTGGTAGGGGATATTGCTAGCCATCGCGTCGTTAAAGTACGGACGGATATGGCGCAGGAAGAGGTGGCGCGACAGATGAAACGCTATGATTTAATCGCAGTGCCAGTAGTCGATCGCGAAGATCGTCTGGTGGGAATCATCACTATCGATGATGTTATAGACATTTTAGAAGAAGAAGCTACTGAGGATATCCAGAAGTTGGCTGGGGTCAGCGGCGGTGACGAAGCAGCACTATCTCATCCGTTGGTGACACTTCGCAAGCGCTTGCCGTGGCTGCTGGGTAACATTGGTTTATATATTGGTGCTGCTAGTGCGATCGCTCCTTTTCAGAAAGTGATTTCCTTAGTACCCGTTCTGGCAGTCATTATGCCGATTTTGTCCAATGCCAGCGGCAATGTGGCTATTCAGGCTTTATCGGTGACAGTGCGGGGACTCGGCGTGGGTGAGGTAACACCCAAAGATACCCTGCAAATTCTCCGCAAAGAAGTTCTGGCTGGATTGGGTACAGCCTTGGGGCTGGGCCTTTCTCTGGGCATTCTATCTCTGATTTGGTCTCCCCCAAACGAACGATGGGTGGCGTTAATTGCCGCTTCGGTGATGTCTATTAATGTGTTGATAGCAGCTTCCCTGGGAACGTTGTTGCCAATGGGACTAAAGCGGGTGAATCTCGATCCGGCTTTGATTAGTGGGCCTTTGCTGACTACATTGCTGGATGCAGTGGGATTCTTGACTTTTCTAACCATGATTTCATTCGCTTTGAAGACATTTTCAACGTAATTTGGCTAAATTACCCTCATGGCTACTACGACTTGGACGCGCCGCCACGTTATTTCCCTAGCTGATTTTGTTCCATCTGAGTATGATACGGTGCTTCAAACTGCGGCTAGTTTTCGGGAAGTGCTGTCGCGGCGGGTGAAGAAAGTCCCGACGCTGCAAGGACAGGTGGTGGCAAACCTGTTTTTTGAGCCTTCTACCCGGACTCGCAATAGTTTTGAATTGGCGGCTAAGCGACTCTCAGCGGATACGCTTAGCTTTGCACAGGCAACTTCTTCTCTAACGAAAGGGGAGACTATCCTGGATACGGCGATAACTTATCTGGCGATGGGAACGAATATTATGGTGATTCGCCATAAGGAAGCGGGTGTGCCGCAAGCGATCGCAAACGAGATGGATCGGCTACAATCTCAGGTGAGTGTGCTTAATGCTGGTGATGGTCAACACGAACATCCTTCACAAGCGTTGCTGGATTTGTTTACCATTTCTTCTACGTTAGACCCAGACCGACCTAGATTAGAACTGCTGAAGGACAAAAAAATTGCGATCGTCGGAGATATTCTACATTCGCGGGTGGCACGTTCTAATATCTGGAGTTTAATGGGAAGTGGAGCCGAAGTCCATCTAGCTGGGCCACCGACTTTATTACCGCTGTTGTTTGCCGATTATGGTAAACATAGACCTGGAAAATTATTTTTGCATTGGAATTTGGAACCTGCTTTACAAGATGCCGATTTTGTGATGACGTTGCGGCTGCAAAAGGAACGGATGAGTCAGCATTTGTTGCCTAGTTTACGAGAATATCATCAGTTGTTTGGGATTACGCGCGATCGCATCCAACTCTGCAAACCCGATGTCAAAGTACTGCATCCGGGTCCCGTCAATCGCGGCGTGGAAATTAGCTCCGATCTGATGGACGATCCCCAGTTTAGTCTGATTTCCCAACAAGTTACCAGCGGCGTTGCTGTCCGCATGGCGCTGCTTTACTTGATAGGCGGCGGTAAGGCGTGATTGCAGGGAAATGGGAATTAATTTCAAATTTGAAAGATTTCTCCAACACTGCTAACTAGATGTAGGGGCAAGTCCGGTTACGTCGGTTATCTAAAAATCCCCGTTCTTCTCTTATCTGCGTTCATCTGCGTTCATCTGTCTTCATCTGCGGTAAAAATTTAACCAACGATAAAAACAGACAACTTGATGCAAACTAACACGATATTACCCCTACATCTGTATTGAAATTCTATGAACAATACAACTACTATTTCTTTAACCGCGACTAATCTCAGCCACCCAGGAGATAATTTTGCCATTACCTTTGCGCCATTATCCCTCGAAGAAGTCTACGCACTAGCAGACGATCGCGCTAACGGTGCTGTAGTATTGATGAGTGGGATGGTTCGCAACCAAACCGATGGAAAGCCTGTAGTAGCCTTAGAATATCAAGCTTATGAGCCGATGGCGGTTCAAGTATTCCGTCAAATTGCCGCTGATATTCGCAAAACGTGGCAAGATGTAAATCGGGTGGCGATTCACCATCGGATCGGACGTTTGGGAATCGGCGAAATCAGCGTGTTGGTAGCGGTTGGTTGTCCCCATCGAGGTGAGGCGTTTGCAGCTTGCCAATATGCGATCGATACTCTCAAACACAACGCCCCCATTTGGAAGAAAGAACACTGGGAAGATGGTTCTAGCACCTGGGTAAGTATCGGCGCTTGCGAACAGCAATTAGGAGACAATTGTTGAACTAGCCAGAGATTTCAATCCCTGGCGGGTAAGGAAAGCAGGTGCAAAACTTGGTTGACAAGTGAGATTTTACATTTTCAATCAATACTTACGATCGCGGATATCCCAACCACGCCTCTAAATCTGCCACTTCGGAAAAATCTAATAGTTCCACTCCCAAATCTTCTAATTGTTCGATAGATAAACTGCGGATTCGTTCTTGAAATGTAGAATCAATTTCCCCAAATCGCCACGTTAATTGGCGTGTAATAAATAAAATTGCTTCCTCTTTTTTTCCTTCTTTTTTTCCTTCCTTCCTTCCTGTCTTCCTTCTTGGAGAATCTCTTGATAAATAACAGACCCGCGCATAATATCGGCCCTCAAAATTGAACGAATTAAGTCTTTCTCAAAGCGTAACCCCGCTAGAATGCCAGTACAAGCAGCGATTCCTTGCTGTTGTTCTGTATTTTCTATTCTATCAACTCTTTCGGCAACTTGTTCTAACAAAGTTTCTGGGGAATCGCTTCTCGCCAATACCGCCAAAGGTAACAAACCAGGATTATCCAAAAAGATAGCAGGGTCTTGTTCCCACAAACGAATTACGTTATAGCGGTGAGTTGTAGTTCTATCCTGATACTCTGTGGTAAAAACTATTTCAATGGAATTGAGAGTTTAATAAATACTGTCACACTGAAACCAACTTGTAATGCGATCGCCATGTTAAATTATACAGGTAATTCGCCAGCCAATTTGAGGACTGCTGCGCGGGTAGAAGGGTCAAGGCGAAAGCGAAGTCCATCCAGTTGATCGAGAATAGGCGCAATAGTTGTCATATATCCTACTTGCTTTCCTTATGATTTTCCTGTCGCAATTTCTGACTCAACAGCTTGGGGAATGATGATTTCACCATACAAAGTTGGCAGCAAATCTAACAAATTTAATTGGTAAAGATATTGGATTGGCGAAGTGTCAGAAATAACATTAGGCACGCGCAAAATCCTCCTTCAATTCCTCTTCTGTGAGTCGAAATGTGTCACTGCCGTGCAGGTCATAAAGCCCAAACTTATTAGGAGGAAAACTACCTACAGGGGTGGTTTCCTGACGATATTTTCCTTTAGCACCCGAACCGTAAGTATAATTACCGTCGTAATGTGCGATTCGTTTAACCCAAAATAAGCTGAAAAGCTTATGGGACGGTTAGCCTAGCCGCAAGTTGGCTAGTGATAACTGATTACATTCGTAGGTGAGTCCCTGAGACAAGTCCTACCATGCAGATGCAGCATTGAAAGCATAACCCCTAGTTCGTTGGGTAGCAACCAACAGATTAAAGCGGGGTTAAAAAGCAGAACTACTAGGAGCCGAACCTGGTAACTGTTGAGCAGGAGTCCATGCGTAGCGGAAGCAAAGATGTGTCTGAACCATCGTTAGTTAAAATGGTGTAACGGCTGAACCAAGGATAAACCCGTTGGAAAACACGGTCAAGACTGGTTAACACCAAGCCAAAAGGCAAGGATAGGGTATAGGCAATTGTTATGTTGACCTATAAGCATTACCCAGAAACCCGGTGGAGAGCATCACGCTAAAGACTCAAATGTGTGTAATCGGAACGAAGTAACCCTTTTAAATCTCTGGAATGGTCGAAATCCAGTAAACAGCTAGTGAACGATTTAAAGGGAAAGGATTGTATCAAAAGCGAATGTCCTGTTGTAATGACAGGGATATGCTGACAGATACACGGTAATTCCAAGGGGATAAGAACAAGTAGCAACAAATATGTCTAATACACAGAGCAATCTGATGGTGGAATGGAAAGACCTAAATTGGCGAAAGCTAGAGCGGGTAACTTTCAAGTTGCAAAAGCGAATATACCAAGCGAGTGAACGTGGTGAGGTTAAAGCAGTTCGCAAACTTCAAAAGACTTTGATTAGGTCTTGGTCAGCAAGGTGTATTGCGGTACGTCGGGTAACACAAGATAACCAAGGTAAAAATACGGCTGGTGTGGATGGCGTTAAATCGTTGACCCCAAAGCAACGTATTAGACTGGTAGGAAAGTTAAGATTAACGGGTAAAGCAAAACCCACTCGTAGGGTAAACATTCCTAAACCCGGAACAACGGAAACTAGACCATTAGGAATACCCACAATAAACGACCGAGCTTTGCAAGCGTTAGTAAAGCTAACGTTAGAGCCAGAATGGGAGGCGAAATTTGAGCCAAACAGTTATGGTTTTAGACCGGGACGTTCTTGTCACGATGCGATTGGGGCAGTATTTGACAGTATCAGATATAAAGCCAAATATGTGTTGGATGCTGATATTGCCAAGTGTTTCGACCGTATAGACCACAAAGCGCTTCTGGATAAGGTAAAAACATACCCCACCTTAAGAAGACAACTGAAGTCATGGCTTAAGGCGGGGGTGTTGGAAAACGGAAAATATTCTCCTACTAATGAGGGTACACCACAAGGCGGGGTAATATCACCTCTACTTGCGAATATTGCCTTACATGGTATGGAGGAACGGGTTAAGCAATATGCGGAAACGCTAAAAGGGGGTAAAACGATGAATCGTGATGCCCTCAGTTTAATCCGATATGCAGATGACTTTGTGATAATACACAAAGACATCAACGTAATCCTAACCTGTCAAAAGATAATAGCCGAATGGTTGGGTGATATAGGATTGGAATTGAAACCAAGTAAGACAAAATTGACCCACACCTTTAACAAATATGAAGGAAATGTAGGGTTTGAGTTCTTAGGATTCCATGTACAACAGCACGAAGTAGGAAACTACAGATGCGCTAATAATACCAAGGGAATACCGCTGGGTTTTAAAACAATAATCACCCCTTCCAAGCCAAAAGTAAAAGCCCACTTAGTCAAGATAGCTGAAGTAATAGATACCCATAAACCCGCCCCACAAGCTGCTTTAATAAGCAAGCTGAATCCAATCATTAGGGGCTGGTCAAACTATTACTCCACAGTCGTTAGTAAGGAAACCTTCTCGAAAGTAGATAACCTAACTTACGACAAACTAAGGGCATGGGCAAGAAAGAGGGGAAAAGGTAGCATCAACAAGGAAAAATACTGGAGAAAGGTAGGCGACCGAAATTGGTGTTTCAGTACCGAGGATGGATTAGAACTAACGAGACATACAGCGACGCCCATCATTAGGCACGTCAAAGTAAAAGGTGAAGTTAGTCCTTATAACGGTAACTGGATTTACTGGAGTAAACGACGTGGAGAGTACCCAGGCACGCCTACAAGGGTGTCAACACTCATTAAAAAGCAAAAGGGTATTTGTCCTCACTGTGGTCTGTACTTCACAAGTACGGACATTGTAGAAGTTGACCATAAAATACCAACATCCTTGGGTGGTAAAGATACCCAAGAAAATCGTAAACTTCTGCATAAACACTGCCATGACACAAAGACGGCTTCGGATGGTTCCTTAAATAAGAATTATTACGATAACCCGTTCTGAGTCGTACCTATGACAAAGGTGGAATTATCAAGGAGCGGAATGAAGCGAAA
>CASBRD010000200.1 GCA_949128025.1 Oscillatoriales cyanobacterium PMM_0008
AGCACCTTGGCTAGAGTCTGGGCAACCTTGATCGGGCGGTACGTAGTTCTCAAGTTGGATCGATTTGTGGAACTCTACGGTGGCGAAGGTAGATTCCATGTGAATAAATTGCACGCCGACAATTAAGGTAACTAGACCTGTAATTTTCAGTAGAGAACCCATAACACCCGTTTCATTTGGACTCTATATAATTGAGCCTTTGATTCGGGTAATTCAGTGACGCAGAAGTTAAGGCAAAGGTGACAAAATTATTCTAAATGCGTGATGTATTGGCTTCCACTCAGGTGACTGGACGTTACAAATATAAGTGATAGGCATCACAAGCCAATGATTTACTTATAGCAAGTTGTAGGGCAGTAGGTCGCTGGTAGGCAAGGGATCGGGGAAAAGTCCCCTTGCTTGTCTATTCTATCTAACCAATCCGACGGCGATCGAGGCTCTTGACCGCAAGGCGTTCAACAATCGACTTATACTTGTCGGATGAGCTAGAGACCAGATGCTGATGGCTAGACAGACGCTACCCAGGCACAGCAAGATGTAGGTGGGAGCCATTACCACGCCGATCTCAAACCAGGTAAATACGTGAAATACCATCAATAGCGCCGGGATGCAGGCAATTACAGCGGCTCGAACTATCTGCACTTGCGGGCGACCCAGTACTGTAAGGATGAGTGTGTGCAAGGTCAAGAGCAAGTTGGCTGGCACCAGAAACGCACAAATGGCGATGCAGTGGGCGCGTGAAAACTCTGATAAGGTATGGAAATCAAACATAAAAACCAGTTGTATTGGACATTTGAAGCGGTGATTACGGACTTTATTTCTTTTTTTTGGTAGTCCAAACGTTGGTGAACATCATCAAAAACGCGCCTATTATAACCGCGATCGCTAGACTCCCTGCAATTAAATTCTGCCAATCAGTAGTTTCCATTCGCTTATTTAGATATTCAGATCCAAAGCACACAGCAATTATCTTAACTTAACCTAATTTTAGGGAAATCTCAACCAACCCCAAAGTACAGACAGACTTCTAGCGGCCTATTCTGCGCCTACAGTCTAACATCCAGCGTTTCAACCGCTCACGGGTATAGCGTGGAGTTTCGACTTCAGCCAGCTAACTTGTCTTGCTGTCACAATTTTTGGTTTTAGATTGCCGATTTTAGATTTTGGGTTGATTTTTTTTAAAGCTCTGTTGCCGTATCAGGAGCAATTTCAATTCCCCCTGCTTCTTTTACTAGCTGCTGGTCTGTAATCAGGTCACTAAATTCGTGAATTTCTACGCCGATATTATCGCAGGCTTGCTTTAGTTGTTGCTTGAAATTACTAATATCTTTACCATAGCCACACAGATGAGCGGCGGTTTCAATTCCTTGCTTGGCATTGGCTTTGGCACAGTCGATTAAGTCTGTGCCCAGAAGTGGTGTTGGTGATGCCATAGGCTTAAATGTTTCTCCTTTTTCATTACCACTATCTTAATAAAATAGGGGCTAACTTACATCCTTCTAAGGAGTTATAGTTACAGATCGAAGCAACGCGGGGACTATGTTTGTACTCAACACTCAGCACTTAGCACTTTGCACTTTGCTATAAGTAGACTGCCAGTATTTGTAAGCAGCATAGGCGAGAGTGACGACACCAGTAACGATCGCAGATTCATCGACTTCAAACTGGGGATGGTGTAGGGGGTAGTTTTGTTTCTCTTTAAACCCGACTCCGAGACGAAACATGGCTCCGGGTGCATATTCCAGATAACGGGAAAAGTCTTCGGCTCCCAGCGAGGGTTCGGGTAAGATCAGAACGCGATCGGCCCCCCAAGCTTCTCTGGCCGCCGTTTCTAGCAGCTGGTTCAGTACAGGGTCATTTTGGACTCCCGGCACCCCCTGCCTGTAGTTCACTTGATAGCTAGCACCGTAAGTCTGACACACAGATGCCACGATTTTTTCGATCCAGTTGGGTAGGGCGCTACGAGTTTCTGGGTGGAGACTACGCACAGTTCCCAGCATTTTCACTTCGTCAGCAATCACATTGGGCGCTCGTCCACCCGATATTTTACCAATAGTTAGCACGACAGGACGCAAGGGATTTTGGGTGCGGCTAATTGCTTGCTGGAGATTAGTAATTACTTGCGCCGCAATCCAAATAGCATCGATCGCTTCGTGAGGTCTAGCACCGTGACCCGATTCACCGATAATTATTATCTCCAGATCGTCCGCAGCGGCTGTTAAAGCCCCGTAACGGATACCCACCGATCCCCCCACAATAGAAGGGAAAACGTGAACCCCTAGAACGCCTCGTACATTGTCCATTGCCCCATCTTCCACCATCCAGTTGGCTCCTTGGGCAATTTCCTCCGCTGGCTGAAATAGGAAGCGAACATTACCGGGAAACTCTTCTCCCAACTCGGCAAGAACCATTGCTGTGCCTAAACCGACGGTTGTGTGGACATCGTGTCCGCAGGCGTGCATGATTCCAGAAGAGCGAGAAGCGTAGTCGAGACTGGTGCGTTCCTGAATTGGTAGGGCGTCCATATCCGTCCGAATTGCCAGCAATCCAGCATCCCTATTCTTACCTTCAAGTTCTCCAATGACGCCGGTTTTACCGACTGCCTCTTGGACGTGCAGACCGCAGGAAGACAAAACTCCGGCGACGAATGCGGCTGTCTGGTGTTCTTGGCCGCTTAATTCTGGGTGAGAATGGATATGGCGGCGAATTTCAATCAGGCGCGGCGCTAGTTTGGTGGCTAGGTTTTTGATTTGGGTAAGCATGAATGATTTGGTTTGTTCAACTTTTCAACCATCATAGAAGTTGCTGACAAATATTAACCTTGAAAACAAAAAGCGATCGCACCAGTTTTGGATAAAGGTGCGATCGCATAGAGGGCCGGATGACCGATCGCCTAAATTCGGCTATTGTCCCTGAAATTTTCTGGCTTCAGGGATGCACTCTCAAAGACTTTGAGGAGTGTTACATCATCGGAGTCATTCCGCCCATTCCGCCGGGAGTCATTCCGCCCATTCCGCCGCCGGAAAGTGGGGCAGGTTCTTCGGGAGCAAATGGGGCAGGAAGGTCACCGGGAGAACGCATTCCCTTGTCAAGCTGCATTTGGAGTCCAGGAGGCAGACCCTTAATCTTACCGATAGACAGAGTATCTCCTTCTGCGATCTTAGAACTCATCCTTGAGGAAGGAAGATCGCCCGTACCGACCAGACAATTATCTGCGGTCAGCTTAGCATCGCTAAAGATGGTCACCTTGTAATCATCGTTCAACTCAAGTATGGAATAGTACGTGCCATTCTGGGCTTGACCGCTCTTGGTGATGGAGTCTAACAACTCGTCTGAATCGCCATAACCAAAATCAGCTGCTCGTATCACATCGCTCTTCGCGTCGAAGTTGTAGATGTAGTACATACCACCCTTCATGGTGTCGCTGCCACCCGTCATGGTATCGCTGCCACCTGTGATGGTGTCGGTGCCAGTGCCACCCTTCATGGTGTCAGAGCCAGTGCCGCCCTTCATGGTGTCAGAGCCAGTGCCGCCGCTCATGGTGTCGGTGCCCTTGCCACTCTTCGGGCTGTAAGTAAAGACAAATGTGTCTTTGCCACTACCGCCGACGAGGGTATCCTTACCATTACCGGCATAAATGACAGTATCCTTCTTACCGCCGATCAAAACATCATCTCCCTCACCGCCAAAGAGGATAGATTCGCCAGATCCACCGTAGAGGACGTCGTTACCAGCACCACCAGATAGGTAGTTCTTCTTTTCTCCTCCTATGAGGACATCATCGTATTTCCCACCAATTATCAGGTTGTCGCCTTCACCACCGATCAGGACGCCCGCACCCCGATCACCTTTGATGACTGCATCTTCATCGGTGCCTATGATTACCTGTTTGCCATCTTTTCCACCGGAGGCACCATCCTTAAGGGCGATCTTGATCAAACTATCTGCGTCAGTGGCACCTGGGAAGTCGGTTGATGCAAGGTAACCTTTAGCCTTACCTTCCTGGAGATACTGCTCGAACGCATTCTCATATTCACCCTTGTCGAGCGAGTCTCCTACCTCTGAATTCAGTTCCTTGTAAAGTTTGAGGTCAAAGTTCTTACTAAATGAACGCTCCTCTTTGAAGCCATACGTAGTTAAGTGTTCGTAGATGGTGATCGAGCCGCTTTTAACTGCATCGGCGACATCCGGGCTCTGCGTCAGGTAGAGATTGACATCGATCAGGGGGTTGAACGGACGATTTTCTTTGATTCCGTTCTGACTCCAGTGCTGGAAGACATTGGTAATTGTTCCATTTTCAACGCCCACTGCGATATCTTTATTTTGCTTTAGGTACTCCTCTTTATAGAAATAGGGGTTCGGGCTGTCATCTTCGGATGCGCCTTTTGTAATGTAGTACTGCAAAGAGCTGGAGACTTCCCCGTTCTCGATCGCCTTCTTTACTTTGTCATTCTTCCCGTAAGACTGGCTGTTGAAGGCACCACCACCGAGACTGCGACCCTTCTCCTTGGCACCATACTTCAGGGCGTGTTCAAAATAACCGATTTCACCTTTAGAGGCGGCATCCTTTACATCGACGTTAACATCCGCATACCCTTTGACATTGAAGTAATCAGTACCGAGACCGCGACCCTCTTTGTCGCCTTGCTTCAGTAAGTGATCGATCGTAGCGCCGATCTTGCCACCTTTGACTGCCTCGTCAACGTCTTTATTTTGTTCGCGGTAGTTGGTGATATTGATAGCTTCGCAGGGGTTTAAATCCTCGAACTTGCCAATTTTTTCGTAGTGGTCTTTGGCATCTTTGGCTTTGCCTTCTTTGACCGCCTTGTCAATGTCTTTCTTGTACTTTTTCTGGTAGTACTTCTCGTCGAAAACGTCCTTCACACTTAAAGACATACAATCTCTCTCCCGCAAAGAATTCTGGACAACGTTTTATCTCCTGTGGAGTACAGAAGAATATATACGTTACCCAGCTAGACGGTGTTTTTAAAGACTAGGTTCCCAACCTAAAAAAATAAATTTTTATTACTGTATGATGCCTTCAACTGTCGCCGTGGGAAACATACCAGCCATCCCTGAGAGTACATTTTTACTCAGTAATATCCCTTAGTAAGTCAGTAATAATTTGCACCATAATAAAATATATATCTAAAGATAGATACGAAAAAATATGGCGTTTTATAGCGTGGCTAACCTGACAATTTTAACTTTCAGCGGTTAGCGAGGCTAGATGCAGCATAACCTCAAAAAGATTAAGTTTATGCGATCGCAGGGTGTGGCAATTTTAAATTTTAAGTGAAAATGTCAAAGCAGTGGCCTTAAGGGCCCGATCGTGCAGCTTGAGAGTGCAACGGAAGGCTACAAACACAGTCGCTTCCTTGCGGGGAATAGCTCAATACTGTCCTAACCTATGCAATCTGTGGCTATAGCACCTGCAACCACAACGGTTCGGCAGATTTGACCAACCGGAAGGCAAGGCTTTCGATGGCCTTTGGCCCAAGCCGGTGTATTACATTCTTTGAAGTTTTGCGGACTTTTGCAGGAGTGGCAGAAAGCGCTGAGGTAAACTAAGCCTTGATCCTGAGAAGCTTATCGTTCCAATCTGCGTTTTGCAGATATTCCAGTTGTTGAGCGTTCATTTGGAGTCTTTATTTCATGTCTCATTCAGTAAAAATCTACGATACCTGCATTGGCTGCACTCAATGCGTCCGCGCTTGCCCGACTGACGTGCTGGAGATGGTTCCTTGGGATGGCTGCAAAGCAGCCCAAATTGCCTCATCTCCTCGCACACAAGACTGTGTGGGCTGCAAGCGGTGCGAAACTGCTTGTCCCACGGACTTTTTGAGCATCCGGGTTTACCTGGGAGCCGAAACGACTCGCAGTATGGGCTTGGCTTACTAAACAGCTTGGTTCGGTATTGCGTGGAGATTGGCTGTTTTCTCATCTCCACTCGTTACTGGTTGAAGCGGGTTAGTCCCTCCTACGGGAATGTTACGATCGAAAAGGGAGCAAATAGCTCCCTTTTTTTTGGCGCTTGACGTTATCCGGATAGCCCAGTAGCTTTTAGCAAGTAGGTCTTATGTGCTGAGTACTCCAGGCGGCGGATATCTGCCCCCAAGAGTAAACCTTACAGCACTTTGGCGATCGCGATATAAGCAAAGGAGTTGTGGCTAAATGTGCGGAATCGTTGGCTATATCGGCACCCAAGCAGCTAGCGAAATTTTGTTAGCAGGGTTAGAAAAACTGGAATACCGGGGCTATGATTCTGCTGGTATTGCCACAGTTTGGGAAGGTGAAATACATTGCGTTCGGGCGAAGGGTAAGCTTCAAAACCTGCGCGACAAACTAGCTGGTGATGAAAATCCAGCCCAAATTGGCATCGGACACACTCGCTGGGCTACCCACGGTAAGCCAGAAGAGTATAATGCACATCCACACATGGATACGGCCATGCGTGTGGCGGTGGTGCAAAATGGCATTATTGAAAACTATCGCGAGTTGCGAGAGGAATTAAAAAGTAGAGGGCACAAATTCCGCTCGGATACGGATACAGAGGTGATTCCTCACCTAATAGCTGAATTTTTATCTCTTTTGCCTTCTACTTCGTCCGTCACACCCTTTCGCTTCTTGGAGGCGGTGCGACAAGCGGTGAACAAACTGAAGGGGGCATTTGCGATCGCAGTCATCAGTGCAGATTATCCTGACGAATTGATCGTAGCCAGACAGCAGGCTCCTTTGTCAATTGGATTTGGTTCGGGAGAATTTTTCTGTGCTTCGGATACTCCGGCGATCGTACCCTATACTCGCACGGTACTAACTCTGGAAAATGGGGAAATGGCACGGCTGACACCCCTGGGAGTTGAGGTTTATAACTTTGCGGGCGACAGGCTCAAAAAAACCCCCCGTACCCTCAACTGGAACCCCATCCTGGTAGAAAAACAGGGATTTCGACATTTCATGCTCAAAGAAATCTACGAGCAACCAGGGGTCGTGCGGACTTGTTTGGAAGCATATATAAACAGCGATTGGAACCCAACGGACGCAAAGTCGCCGGTGAATCTGCACTTACCAGCAGAAATGTATGCAGATTTAGAACAAATTCAAATAGTCGCCTGCGGTACTAGCTGGCACGCCAGTTTAGTCGGTAAGTACCTGCTGGAACAACTAGCGGGAATTCCTACCATAGTACAGTATGCTTCTGAGTTTCGCTACGCACCGCCGCCGCTAACACGGAATACTCTGACTATTGGCGTTACCCAATCTGGGGAAACAGCGGATACTTTGGCGGCGTTGACAATGGAAAAACAGCGTCGTATTAGTCAACCACCGCAGTTTCAACCGCGATTGTTGGGTATTACTAACCGCCCTGAAAGTTCTCTTGGTTCGCTAGTATCGTACATGATCGATACTCACGCTGGAATTGAAATTGGGGTGGCGGCGACTAAAACATTTGTCGCTCAGTTAGTAGCGTTTTACTGTTTGGCGATCGATTTGGCTTATCGCCGTCAAACGTTGTCTGCTAATTCTTTGGAGCAAATTATCCAAGGTTTGCGACTGCTTCCGGCAGAAATTGAAATGATTTTAGAAGTTCAGGAGCGGTATATTGAAGAGTTAGCCCATAGTTTTGCTGAAACTAAAGATTTCATCTTTATCGGACGGGGGATTAATTATCCAATTGCTTTAGAAGGGGCGCTGAAGCTGAAGGAAATTAGCTACATTCATGCTGAGGGTTATCCAGCTGGGGAAATGAAGCACGGCCCGATCGCGCTGTTGGATGCTAAAGTACCCGTGGTTGCGATCGCAATGCCGGGTGGTGTTAACTATGAGAAAGTTCTCTCAAATGCCCAAGAAGCAAAAGCCCGCGATTCCCGCTTGATTGGCGTAACAGCGATGAACGACCCGGAGGCAAGTGAAATTTTTGATGATATCTTGCCTGTGCCAAAAGTGGATGAAATTCTTTCCCCCATTGTCACAGTAATTCCGCTGCAATTATTAGCTTATCACATTGCTGCGCGTCGTGGTTTGGATGTGGATCAACCGAGAAATTTAGCTAAATCGGTAACTGTGGAATAGGTAATTTTCACAGTTCAAGTAGTACCATAAACCGGGTTTCTTTAGGTTAAAAAGGTAGAATTTCGGTGAACCTATGCAGAGAAACCCGGTTTTTATACCAAATCCGGGTTTGTTACCCCATGAGAATTTTTGGCCTAAACATTGTAGAGACGTCGGTGTATAATAGATTCTAAAGTCAAGTATTCACAGAGAGCCTATGTTTACTTATAACGAGGTATTCAATCAAGTTCAAAGCCTCCCTATCTCTGAGCAACTGCGGTTATTAGAAGAATTGAAAAAAATAGTTCATCAGGGAGTAGAAGTTGAAGGCGATGATGAAGTAATTCCAGCAGAAGAAATAGCTGAAAGCGAAGCCGCTTGGCAAGATTACCTGGGGGGTCGCGATCGCGGGATATCTTCAAAAGAACTAAAGCAAAAGCTTTTTGGAGAAAAAATTGACTGACTATATTCTCCTGAAAGCAGCGCAACGCTATCTGGAACGGATGCAGTCAGATGACCAAGTGCGTATTGTTAATGCGTTGGATGCTTTAATTACCGATCCGGTAGGACTTGACATCAAGCCACTTAAAGGTCGTCCTGAGTTGCGGTTGCGGGTGGGTAAATATCGGGTGCTGTTTACAGAAGATAGGGAGAATCAATTGTATATTGTGACATCAATTGGTTCTCGTGGAGATGTTTATAAATAGGTGCGATCGCATTTTGGGGAAGATGGAAGTGCGATCGCATTTGGGGGAAAGATGGAAGTGCGATCACCTGTGATAAGATATAAATTATTATGAACAGAGAAATGCAAACAATGAAATGGCAAGAACGAATATCTACCAACCCTTTGATATGTCATGGCAAAACTTGTATCAAAGGTACGCGCATCATGGTATCTGTTGTTCTCGATAATTTAGCTGCTGGTGTCAGTACAGCAGAAATTCTCCAAAGTTATCCTTCTCTGAGTGCTGAGGATATTCAGGCTGCGATCGCTTATGCTGCTGAGTTGGCTCGCGAGCGCATCATACCAACAGTGATGGAAGTGGGTAAATGAAGTTCAAAATTGATGAGAATTTACCTGTAGAAGTCGCCGAATTGCTGCGATCGCAAGGTTATGATGCTCTCACAGTCGAGGAGCAAAAACTTGCGGGAGAGTGCGATAGTATCATTATTGAGGTATGCAGGCAAGAAGAGCGGATTTTAGTAACACTGGATTTAGATTTTGCAGATATTCGTGCTTATCCACCGCAAGATTTTGCGGGTATTATGGTGTTGCGTGTGAATCGGCAAGATAAGCCTTATCTACTTTCAGTTTTTCAAGGAGCTATTTCGTTAATGGCTCAAGAAACTGTAGCACAGAAATTATGGATTGTTGAGGAAACACGAATACGAATTAGGGGTGGAGATTAAATGGCGATCGCATTTTGGG
>CASBRD010000201.1 GCA_949128025.1 Oscillatoriales cyanobacterium PMM_0008
AAGGCAAGGATAGCAGACCGCCTTATGGCAAAAGGATTGCGCCCAAGAACCCTAGCAATAGGGATATTAAGACTGAAATGTCTTAAGAATCCCACCTCCTTTAGGGGTGGGAGTGTCAATCCGTAGAATCATAATGTTGTCGCGTCCGCGAAAAAAATTGGCGTAAATAAGCTGCAATGCCACGGATAACCGCAGTTCCAATCACGATCGCCGCCGCAATTTCTGCCCCTGCTGCTAAATAGCCAACAATCAACTTGAGCCATGACTCCAGCGGAGTAATCGACACTTCTGCGTTACTATAGCTAGGGACTAGGGGCTAGGGGCGAGCGTTGAGGGAAGAGGGAAAAGCTTACGACCTAAGGGATTATGAACCAGAGGTAAGAGTTGGAGTTGCCCTAACCGACGAGAGCGGTTGCTATATCTCCTACATCGAGACTCAACAGAAAAACCAAACCAAAAATTAATGTCAGTGGCAGCAGAATATTGATTAGAGAATCAGGTAATGGCTCTCTTTTCATTTTTTGGAAAGACTTTAGCTAAGAAGGGGCAGTTTTGTCACCGCCCCTAATGTTTTTTTGTTTGAAATATGAAGAAGCACCCTGTTTTTCCTTTCCAGCTATAACGCCCTATAACCAGTATCGTGACTGCTAAACTCACGGCTTGCACGAGCCGGATCGGCCCCTTCATTACGAACCCGACGACGGAGATCTCCAACATCAGGAGTAACTTTCACAGCTTCATCGCCGGTGATCTTGCCCATTAACACCAATTCGCAGAGTGCCTGATTTAGCACCTGCATACCATCATCAATGCCATTTTCAATTAAGTGATAGGCTTCGTCGTCATTACCCTTCATCAGGAAGTCCTGCATGGCGGGGGTATTGATTAAGATTTCGTGGGCTGCTGTGCGACGCCCATCTGTTGTTTGCATCAGTATTTGGGCAACCACTGCGACCAAGCAATCGGCGATTTGGATACGCATGGATGGCTGTTCGTCTGGATTGTATATCCCTAGCAATCTGTTAACAGCGTTGATAGCGTTGCGGGTGTGCAACGTTCCAAAGACTAGGTGACCCGTTTGAGCGGCTTTTAAAGCTATGTCAACGGTGACGCGATCGCGCATTTCCCCAATCAGAATCGCATCCGGGTCTTCCCGTAAAGCCGATCGCAGCGCATGATGAAACTCGTGGGTATGCAAACCAACTTCCCGCTGACTAACTAGGCTTTTTTGGGAAGCGTGAACGAATTCAACCGGATCTTCGATCGTGATGATGTGCTTTGCCAACGATTCATTCATGTGACGAATCATTGCCGCCAGAGTAGTTGATTTCCCAGAACCCGTTGGCCCTGTAACTAGAATAAGTCCTTGCTGGCGCTGCACGATCTCTTTAAGGATGGGCGGCAACCCTAACCCCTCAATAGAAGGAACGTCCAAAGGAATCAACCGCAGAACCATCGCCCCGCCCAGCAGCGCTTCAAAACAATTGACCCGACAGCGCAAAAAGCCTGGGTAATAAAGGGCGGTGTCCAGTTCCTTTGTTTCTGCAAACTTTTGTCGCCCAGCTGGGGTGAGGATCTCTGCTAGATAGTGTTCAAAAAGTTCGGGCGTCACCTTCTCGTGATTCCCCAGGGATATCATCTGACCGCGAATTCGATATCTGGGAACTTCTCCAACTCGGATATGAACGTCAGAAGCTTGCTGGGTATGGGCGTGCTTTACCATCCGTTCGATCGAGGGAGACACCGCCGAGGCGTTCCTAGCCTGTCCTGCCTGGACTTGACCTGCGGGTGGCGCTGGTGGCCGATCGGACCCTTGAATCTGAGTTTTCTCCCTTGTTGTTGTATCCTGAACTTGACCTGCTGGTGCAGGTGTTTGGTTAGACCCTTGCAAAGGAGTTCTGAGCCTTGTTCCCCCGTGCATTTCACCAGCTGCTGTTGCCTCGTGGGGTTCTTGAAACCGAGTTCTAGATGTTCTTACACCGGGCGCTTGATTTGGTGGTAGGGGTACTGATTGATTTGTATTCGCAAGAAGATTTCCAGATGTTGTTGACATTTTACATTCTCTATATCAATGGAGGTAGACTGGGGACTGGGTAGTGGATAGTACAGCAATTACCAATTACCTTTTTCCCGATCGCCAATTACGTAAATCTACTTAAATTCTATTTGAATCAAACAGTCTTGTGGGAATTTACCTAGTCTTTGCAGAAACTTTACTAGAACTTACGCATTTGATTTTGCATTTTTAGAGGTAGGGGCAATTCATGAATTGCCCCTACATCGAGGGGGAAAAGTGGCAACAAAAGCGTAAGTCCTGTTTACAAATCTTTTAGCTTCACGTACAAAATACAGAGCGGTTATGAGCATGGTGCAGCGATTTGCCAACTGGTTAGAAACCCACTGGGTGACCCCTGCTTACAGTGGTTGGGTTTTGGCTGGGTTTTCTATTTGCTTTTTCGGAGCCGCCATCAATACAATGGCTGGATGGCTTTACGTGATTAGCGGCATCAGTTTTGCTTTGTTGGGAATGGCGGCTACTTTGCCAGTCCGATCGCTTCAGGGCATTCGACTACAGCGTCTTCCCATAGAACCTGTTAGTTCTGGCGACCAACTAACTGTTCAATTACAAATCGAAAATCAGAGTAAAGAACCTAAGACTCTGCTGCAATTTCAAGACATGATTCCTTTTGTACTGGGTCAGCCAGTGCAAGGAACGATCGAAACTATTCCTCCCCAAGCAAGTTACCGCTGGATTTACTATCACCCCACTCAACAGCGGGGCGTTTATCGGTGGCATACCGTGCAGCTAAGAACCGCAACCCCATTAGGATTGTTTTGGTGTCGCCGACACCGCCAAGTTCCAGCTACAGCAATAGTTTATCCCACCGTCCTACCCCTAACCACCTGCCCTTTGGTAGATGAACTGGGGCAAGAAGACACAGCACAGTTTTATAGTCGCGATCGCAGATCCAAATCCGCCAACGAAAACGTGACGCGATCGCTCAGACCTTACCGCTGGGGCGACCCTATCCGTCTCGTCCACTGGCGAACCAGCGCCCGTTACGGCGAATTGCGAGTCCGCGAGTTAGAAATCTTCACGGGCGGTCAGGAAATCATTATCTGCCTCGACAGCGCTGGCATCTGGCGGCAGGAGGATTTTGAGCAAGCAGTAAAGGCCGCCGCTTCTCTGTATTTCTACGCAACCCGATGTCAATTGAAAGCAAAGCTCTGGACAGCTGGGACTGGTTTATTACACGGTCACCGTGTAGTTTTAGAAGCTTTAGCATCCGTTAACCCAGGGGAAGAACCCGGTACGAGCGGCCCACCAAACCAGCCTTTAATCTGGCTCGCTCAAAACTCTGTTGGTTTTAACTCGCTTCCCCCTGGTAGCCGGACGGTACTGTGGCCCGCAACATCATCAACCCAGCAAAAAAACTTCATAAATAGCGATCGCCCTGGCCTTCTAATTGACCCCGAACAACCGCTACAACCCCAGCTAGGGGCTAGGGTCTAGGGAAGAGGGGGAGCAGAGGGGCAGAGGAGCAGAGG
>CASBRD010000202.1 GCA_949128025.1 Oscillatoriales cyanobacterium PMM_0008
GTCTTATACTGACATTTTTAATTGTAGCACAAATTGGATTCACTACAATGCACCATTAGGTGCTTCCGCTTACCCACCCCGTCCATCTGGTGGGCTTGCGCTCCTTTAATAATCTGTCATTTTAGGTGCTGTAATTTGCTGATGTTATCGAGTGCCATTTGGTAATCATCAGTTATTCCTTGTTCTTCATAGAGTTGCGCGGCTTTCTGAAAATCCGCAATGATGGCGGGATAATCTTCAAAGGCGCAGCGGCATAAAGCCCGGTTATAGTAGGCATCGGCATAGTATGGATTGATTGCAATCGCTTTGTTATAATCTGCGATCGCTTCCTGGCAATCTGTCATTTCTGCCCAAAGAATACCTCGGTTGTTGTAGGCTTCAGCATAGTAGGGATTGATTTCAATGGCGTGGGAAAAATCTGCTATAGCACCTGTTTGCTCTCCCAGTCGATAGCGGAGAATACCTCGGTTGTAGTAGGCTTGGGTATCGTTGGGATTGATTTCTATGACTTGGTTGTAATCTGCTCTAGCACTTTCACAGTCTCCGAGTAGAGCTAGAACATTGCCGCGATTGTTATACGCCGAGGCATACTTGGGATTGATGCGAATCGCCTCATTGTAATCTGCGATCGCGTCTTGGGCACTCTTGGCGAGATTACTCTGGTTTTGGCCTAAGTAATATAGGACAGCCCCCCTGCTGTTGTAAGCTACGGCATTATTCGGGTCTAGCTGAATTGCTCGGTTGTAATCTGCCAGTGCTATCTCATACTGTTGCAACCTCATGTTGGCAGCACCTCGGTTGTGATAAGCACCCGCATTATTCGGGTCGAGCTGAATTGCCCGGTTGTAATCTGCCAGTGCTGCCTCATAGTTTCCCAATGCTATGTTGGCCGCACCTCGGTTGTGGTAGGCACCTGTATTGTTCGGGTCGAGTTCAATGGCCCGGTGGGAATCCGCCAATGCTGCTTCATAGTCTTCCAGCTGAACGCGGACAATGCACTGGATGCGGTCAGCACTAACACTGCAATCGTCCAGGCGAATTGCTTGAATGTCAATTGTTTTGGGCTGATCTTGTGGTTGATAATCCATGACTTGAGTGAAAATTGGTGTTTGAGCAGCTCTCAATTTTAGAGAACTCAGTGCGTTGCTCCTTCCGAGTATGCTAATTGAGGAGTTATTTCCACAGAGAGTTTTACCTTGGCAATTTTGTCAGTCAAGCTTTTGAGCATGGCTAATCACCCTGAGTACTTGAGATTAGTATGCCCTAAAGGTATCCTGTCTGAACGATTTATGCGATCGCGCGAAAACCCGCTGCGTTGCCCTTGGCCCATTGCAGCGGGTTTTCGCTAGTGTTCTCTTTCACCAATTCCCTGAATTACCAGGCTTTCTGGCGCAACTTAATAAGCGCCAGTACGATCGAGAATCACATAAATTGTTTTGAAAATAATGGCTAGGTCATACCAAGGAGTCCACAGAGTCTGGTAGCGCAGGTCTAGTTCGACCACAGCATCAAAATCCTTGACCGCTGACCGTCCGCTGACCTGCCATTCCCCGGTAAGTCCCGGCTTAACATCTAACCGTCGCCAGTGATGTTCGCTGTATTGGCTGACTTCATCTAAGGTGGGCGGGCGAGTTCCTACCAAGCTCATCTGCCCGATCAGCACATTCCAAAACTGGGGCAGTTCATCCAAGCTGGTTCGCCGCAAAAAACTACCTACGCGAGTCACGCGGGGGTCTTTATGATTCTTGAAGATGGCTCCCTTGGCTTCGTTGGACACCAAAGCTTTTAAGGCATCCGCATTCTGTACCATTGAGCGAAACTTGCGAATGACGATCGTTTGTCCGTGGAGTCCACAGCGCTGTTGGGCGTAGAAAATTGGCCCCCGACTATCTAGCTTGATCGCGATCGCTAGAGGCACAAACAAAACCGCTAGGATGACTAGCCCCACCAAACTGCCCACAATATCGAGCAGACGCTTGAAAATTGAGCGAGTCGAGCGGTGAAGCATCGGTAAGGGTAAAGAAACGGTTTTGATAACCGATTCGGTAACAGGGGCTGAAGTGAGTGCGTTCATATTGATTCTCAACCTTTTTACTTAGTACAAGTGAAGCCGCTAATTAACTTTTGTATGCAGGTGACGAACTAATTATTGTCAAAGTAATTAGTGCGCTTCGACAGTCAAAAGGTGAGTTTTTTGACTGCATTGACAAAACAATTTCTTGCCATTATTTTGTTTAGACTTACCTAGAAAATTCTTGTTCCTTAAAACATTTTTGTTTTATTTAATTATTAACTGATAAGCAGCAAACCTAATTTCTCCTTAAGTTAAATCATGCTCTCCGGTAGATGAAAAATTCGCATTCTTCATCTGCGTTTATCTGCGTTTATCTGTCTTCATCTGCGGTAAAAATTTAACCAACGATGACAACAGACAATTTCAGGATATCGCTTACGTACTACTAAAGTTAAGTTGGCATTGCCGGAGTTGGCCGGATCAGGAAATTCCGCAGTCGGCGTCGGGTATCTGGCGGAAGCAGCCACATACCCAAGAACAAACCTAAGTCAGCTGGACGGGGCGAACCTCGCCGGATGGCTTCCCAGAGAAGCAGCCAAAATGCTTTCCAATCACCGGCGTAAGCTGCTCGCGAACTGACTTCTGCCAATAGGAACGATGAATAAGCTCGGCGTGTTACTAAACTTCGTTGTGCTTGAATCCAGTTGAACGAATACTGCCAATCGTAGGCGTTACTCAAAGTTTGACGTTGTTCCCCTAAATACCAGATGGACAGCGGTTCGGCGACAAATTCAATCCCTACTCCTTCAATAGCGATCGCACGCAGAAGCCAGTCCCAATCATCATGTTTTTGCGAATTGCTTCTGTAGGGAACTTTTTGTAATAACTCTTTTGCTGTCAAAATTGTTGAACCTTGGATCAATCCTTCTCCCTGGAACAAACTATTGCGAACAAACAGATATTCGCTGAGCGGTTCTGAGTGTTTGGGGGCTCTTCTAGGCCAAATTGCCTCTCCGTTGGGCGATCGCACGACCAGATAGCAGGTGGCGATCGGTAAAGTATACTGCGATCGCTTGACTGCTTCCAGTTGCAGTTCTAGCTTTTGGGGCATCCATTCGTCATCATCGTCTAGATGAGCGATCCATTTACTCCTAGCGTGAGAGACAGCCGTATTGCGAGCTTCAGATACACCTTGATTAGTTGGAAGTTCTATCACCCTTAATCGAGGGTCATCTATCTGTGCAAGCACCTCACGAGTCCGCTCATCTGGCCCATCCATCACCACGATGACTTCAATTTGATCGATCGTCTGATTGAGGGCGCTTTGCACTGCTCGTTTAACTAATAGTGGCCTGCGATAGGTGGGGATCGCTACACTTACTAAGGGTTCCAAGGAAATGACCTCCTGATGATTGGTGGGTTTGCATTTGCCGTTAGCATCGCTCGATTGAAAAAAATTTGCTAAAACTGCTTAAACAGTGTTTGTTTTTCCAACTTTCTCCCGCGACATTAGCATATTTTTTCGCTCTAACATATCTAAAATGTTGCTATCTAGAGCAACCTCAAATTTCCTAGCAAAATGGGCATTACTTTCAACCAATGCCGAATAATCATTCGTCGTGAGAATGCCAGGACGACCGTTGCGAGTCTTAGAAAAATCAAAGTAGCGCTTGCAGTCATTACACAGCTTAAACAATCCACTGTTAACCAATACTGTTTGGATAAAAGATTCGTCCGATACATCTACGGCTCTATAGTAATCTACAACATCCTGATTCGCTTTGTAAAAATCATCCAGATATTGAACGCACTTTCTGGAAAGAGTGCAGAAAAAAGAACCCCCATAGCAGATAAACTTTTCATTAAACGGAGTTGAAGTTCTAACTCCCACTGCCACACCATAGGAGAAGTTAAGCCTGAAAAATGGCTGGACATAATTAATTGCTTTTAAAGGCTTCAATAGTTCCTTTTGCCATTCAGGTAAGTTCTTCAAAAATTGCTCATATCTGTAACAATAACGGCTGCGCCCCTTAGCCATACTCCAGTGGCTCTGTTTTGAGAAAACCTCAAAGTACTCCAGGAAGCCATCATAACTCGTTTCGGCAAGTTCTTTTTCAATTTGTGATATTGATTGAATTGGATAATCTTGACCTGTGAGATTTATGAGCCAATCAAAATCAATGTTTCGCTTCAAAAGCCAGTCCACAACATCTAGATAACCTTCAATGATCGAAAAATCTCCTCGTCCTCCTTTGCCAGAAAGCACCCAAACGCCTGAAAAAGTTTCCAGCGCCGATACATCCAAATTGCAACTAGAAAAATCGTGACTGATGATTACTTGAGAATCAGCACTGGTTTTTTTTATAGTGCGAACCAGGCGATAAATTTGCTCTGGATTCTTATGGGTTTGGATCAAGTAACAAACTTTCATGGTTGGTTCTCAGTAAATTGCCTTTTAACTTAGTCGAAACCACTTACAGAAATAATATCAATTCCGGTAGTAGGGGCGGGTTTAGCAGATAACCCCTCTGTCAAATAAACAATTTCTCGGCAAAACCCGCCCCTACCATACAATACCGATCCAAACGGACACGATATCATTTATTAGGTAGACAAAAATTGTCTTCTTTGAACGTATCTATCAGGGAAAATCACTTTTTTCATGAAATATTCAATGGTTTCTTGTTTGATCGACAACAGGAGAATGCCTTGCTCAAAGTGGTTGAACAAATCGCTTTTCTAGCTGCTCCCCTATACGCATTATTCTTTTTAGTGATTGACAAACAGGTAATCTCGTTGGTGTTTGGAGCGAACTGGATACCTTCCTGCGTAGTAATTCCTTGGTTACTTGTTTTTGCATATTTTCGTCTGATCAACACTCCACTGATTTGTATGCTATCTGCAAAAGGCCGACCAGGTGTTAATGCCAAAGTTAACTTAACTATTGCTCCATTAGCTGTAGTTAGTTTTCTGATTGGCGCTTGGAATGGAGGAATTCTTGGGGTTAGTATTGCGGTTACTTTAGTGTTGGGAATAGTGTGGACGGAATACTGGTGGTGGGTAGGTTGTCGCGAACTGGGTTGGCAATTTAGGAAGTTTTTAATTCCCTGCTTAAAACCGCCTGCGATCGCACTCGTAGCAATCTTCATTTGTCTGGGTGTACCTATAATGCTGAAACCATTTTTATTCATTGCTATGTATCTAGTTTTTGTTCGCTTATTGGCTGAAAAACAATTCTTTTTGTATCATTCTCTAGTAGGCAAAGTGGCCAATCGACTGGTGCTGGAAGTACGCAATAGGTAGGTGGGCGTAAATAAAGTAAACTCCCAGAAACTGAACTCCCAGAAACCGGGTTTCTTAAGGGCCTAAATAAAAGGTTAGATATCTATGCTTAATTTTGGTTTTGCGATCGAACATAGATTGGGACACATCACCCATTACCAGAACCTGGCACGTTGGGTGACGGAAGACCCCGACATCCGACCGACCTGGATGCCGATTGAAACCAGCAAAAACGACATTTGGGAGCTAGTGCCGGTGATTCGCAATAATTGGTCGCTCCAAGCAAGTTTGCGAACCCGCGACGCGCTCAAAGCCGCTCTTTCCGTTCAACCTTTGGACGCCATTTTTCTGCATACGCAGACACTAGCTTTGTTCGCCATTCCTTTCATGCGAAAAATACCAACGATCGTTTCCACAGACGCCACACCGCTCAACTATGACATCGTAGGCGCAGGTTACAACCATAAAGTAAGCGGCAATCACCTATTAGAACGCCGCAAATTTCTGTGGAATCGCAGCACATATCACGCTGCTGCTGCTCTTGTGACGTGGTGCCAATGGGCTAAAAATTCCTTGGTTGCTGACTACGGCGTCCCTGCCGAAAAAGTGACAGTAATTCCACCAGGCGTAGACATGGAACAGTGGCATTTCGGGCGAAACAAAGCTGCACGTTTAACTACAGAAAAAGTGCGGTTGTTGTTCGTGGCGGGTGATTTCGCACGCAAAGGTGGCTACACCCTAATTGAGGCATTTCGCAACGGATTAGCCCGCGATTGTACGCTGGACATTGTGACCAAAGACACAAATATTCAGCGGGAACTGGCGGGAATGGAAGGCGTGCTAGTACATTGCGGTTTGGCTGCCAACAGCTCGCCGCTCAAGGAATTGTACGCGAAAGCCGATATTTTTGTGTTTCCGACGCAAGGCGACTGCTTGCCACTTGCGGTCATGGAAGCGATGGCGGCGGGATTGCCGGTGATCGCTACCGATGTGGGTGCGTTGCGCGAGGAAGTGGAAGACGGAGTGAATGGCTTAATTGTGCCACCATCCGATGCGGGTGCAGTCGTTACCGCCGTGCGATCGCTTTGCGCCGATGAAACGAAACGCAGCGCGATGGCAGCTGCCACGCGCCGCATAGCCGAAGAACGCTTTGACGCACGCCGCAACTACGGCGCAATTCTTTCCCTGCTCAAAAAACAAATCGACAACACTACCAGTCCTTTAGTTAAGGTTTCTCAAATAAAATGCCAACCATCTCTGTAATCATTCCCGCCTACAATGCTGAAAAAACGATTTTGGAAACAATTTCGTCAGTTCAGCAACAAACTTTTTCAGACTTTGAACTTATCGTCATTAACGATGGTTCAACAGACCGAACCTTAGAACTGCTAAATACAGTTAAAGATGCTCGTCTCCAGATTTTTGACTATCCCAATGGTGGGCTAGCTGTAGTACGCAATCGCGGCCTTACTCACGCCACTGGAGACTTCATAGCATTTCTCGACGCCGACGACTTATGGACGCCAGACAAATTGGAACTGCAACTAGCAGCTTTACAACAAAATCCAGAAGCTGGAGTCAGCTATAGCTGGGCTTATTACATGGACGAAAAAGGAGAATCTATTCATGCCGACGCGCCCATTTTTTTTGCAGGTAATGTCTATGCTCAATTGCTGGTGAGGGATTTTATTGTGAGTGGATCGAACTGTCTTATCCGCAGACAAGCCGTTGAATCTGTTGGAGAATTCGATACTGAAGTATCCGGTTCCGATGATTGGGATTATTGGATACGGTTGGCACAGAATTGGCCTTTCGCGGTTGTTCCAGAATTGCAAATTTTCTATCGTCAAACTTCAGGATCGATATCATCAAAAGTAGAGGTGATGGAAAAAAATAATCTTAGAGTGATCGAGAAGGGATTTCAAGCCGCCCCACCGGAAATGCAATCCTTAAAAAAACAAAGCCTTGCCAACACATACAGGTTTTCAACTCACCTGTACTTGACGCGGATTGCAACTGCCGACGCCGCTAAGCAGGCTGCTCAGAAGTTATGGACGGCAATTCGTCTGTATCCTCCGATTTTAAGAGATAGCTGGACTCGCAATCTGTTAATAAAGGTACTGCTGCTCCGACTTGTTCCACAAAAAATAAGTAGCTCTTTAATCGAGCTCTTTAGCAAACTTCGCACTACTCGTAACACCAAACTGCAACAATCACAAATTTGATATCATGTCCGGTAGCATCGGTTACCTAAAAAAATCGCGTGATTATTCTTATCTGCGTTTATCTGCGTTCATCTATCTTCATCTGCGGTAAAAATTTAACCAACGATGACAACAGACAATTTGACGATATCACTCATCTACTAACGATGCAACCGGACATTCAGCGCTATCTTAAAGAGCGCTGAAGCGCAACTACATACCTAATATTTAACTTACATTCTGGAATGGTTGAATGTTAAAAGTATCATCTAGGACGCCAGATTCAAATACCAGAGATTTCCAACTAGGTGACCTGTCATTTTCAGAACGGGTAATTTATTGGACTATTGTGCTGACGCCTCTGTGGTGGCTGTTAGGTATACAGACTCTTTTGTACCCAGCTATTGCTGTTTATTTGCTGGTAATTAACTTTGACCTCGACAAGGTTATTAGGCTTTCAATACCAGCGTGTGTATGGGCTTGGTTGGCAATGGCGCTGGTGATGATGTGGACGGCTACTTTTGGCCTCAGTAGCGTAGGATTTGGCTTTCGAGAAACTGCTGGTATAGCAGTCACTTTCTTAAAAAGCTATTTCTTAATATTTGCCTGTTTAATATTACCTTTTTGGGAGCGAATCAGGGTGCGTGTGGTTACCCGTGCTGTTGCTTGGATGACAACAGGCTACTTGGTGACGATCGCAATTGAAATGGTAATGCTTGTTCTGAGGATTGGCCAAGCTGGTTTCCTACCGCCACTAACTCGTCTGTTACCTGGAGATAAGCTCAGTTTACGGGTGACATTTGCGAATATGCTAATAGAAGCAGGCGATTCCCCAATGACCGATCGCATATAATCAATTACCTATAACCATTGGTATTTGTTTCATGAGGAAAGTAGCGGCAATTATAACTAGGCATTGGAAATGGTTACTGGGTTTGAATTTGTTTGTGCTGGGAGCTACGGCAGCAGTAGTTGCCACTTCTCCGAGAGTTTGGACTGCTAACACAAAGTTGATTCTGCCCAATGCAACCAGCCATATAGATGCCAATTTGGGAACTCTTGGTTCGTTCAAAAATGGCGATACGGATTTCTCTTCTACTCAGGTCAATCCTTTGAAGGTGCAAGCGTCTATCCTGACGAGCGATGCTTTGCTGGAGCGGGTGCGAACTGCCGATCCTGAAAAAGATAAGTTTCCCAGGTTGGTTAGCTATGCACAGTTGTTTAACGTCTCTCCTCAAGAACAGTCTACGATCGTTTCCTTGGCTGTCAACGGTTCTAGTCCGGAGTTGGCCCGATCGCGGGCTTTAGCTCTGATCCAAGCGTATCAGCAGCGCCTGAATGAATTGCGTCAAGCCAATAGTGCTGCCAGAGAGCAGTATAGCCAAAAGGAACTAGAGATCAGATCGACTTTAATCGCTCTCCCGGCGCTTCAGGGGCGGCTGCTGGAATTACAGCGGCAATATAATGTCGCCGAGGGAATCTACAAAGGTTTGATTGCCCAAATAAAGCAGTCTAATATTGACGCTTTTGATGCTTATCCAAACGTACAAGTATTAGATGCTCCTACAGTTGACTCCAAGCCCTCCAGTCCCAAGAACTCCTTAGCGGCGCTCAATGCCCAATTGGTGGCTTTAGCCATCAATGGTATGGAAACTCCAGCCAGACCTTATTCCTATCGATCTAATGGTTCTTTAGTGGCATCGTAAGCTATGCGACGCAGAGATTTACTTATGCTGACAAAAAATGAAGCGCAAGCCCATCGCCTTTAGGCATGGGTTAGCGAAAGCGTCTTTAGGCGCAATCAAGTTGTGTTAAAAAATTTAATCTGTGTTATACTGGTAATATCGAAAGTAAGACTTTGTTGGTTGAGAAACCAAAAGTTAAACTCAAGAGATTCAAAAACATTCTTTTTCTAAATAGTACGGGTGGACTGCTCGAAACTTCTTGGTTTTTCCAAGTAAACGCTTGTCAGATAATACATCGCACTTCGACAACGCTCAGTGCAAACGGTGTGTGGGCAAGAACCCTAGCGATAGGGATATTAAGATCGAAATGTCTTAAGAATCCCACATCCTTGATTGTGTGGGAGTGTCAAGGGATCTAGCGCCGCGATCGCAACCCTGTTACAGGTGGCCTATAAACAGGGGAGCGGGGGAGTGGGGGAGAATTCTTATTCAGCAATTCTCAGTTCCCAAGCTTCAATTGCCAGTAAGGTAATTGTGGATTGGGAAACGGAGCAAGCTAAGACTACACCCTTCACGTTTGGCTCCAACGACTACGAAATCACTATCCCGGAAAAAGCCGCAGATCCTGTCTACCAAAGTCATCTGGCTAAACTGGGAATTGGTTTAATTCGGGTTTGCCATGCTGGATTGTCCGATCGCTGGAGTGACCCAGCTACTAAAACTTGGGACAAAACCAAGATTAAAGCAGGCTACGATGCCTCTTATCCCCAACGACCCACCATCATCCAGAATATTTCTGGCTGGCCTCAGTGGATGAAACAAGATGGGGACGGTTTGCTTGACCCTTCTGAGTACGATCGCTATTACTGATCAATAAATCAGCCAATCCGATCGAACTGAGCCTTCAGGGAACGCCAGTTGGTTCTGAGTCTGATACTATACCGGCGTTTTATTTGGACGCCGATGGTGTTAAGAATAGTACCCTGGCAACGGCAGAACTAAAACAGCAAGGGCTGATTTTAAATCCTTACTCTCTCATTTTACTGCGTTTTGGATAATATCATGTCCTTAAGCATCAGTTACCTAAAAAACGCTTCTTCTTATTCTTATCTGCGTTCATCTGCGTACCCTTCGGGAAGGCTTCGCCTACATCTGTCTTCATCTGCGGTAAAAATATAACCAACGATGACAACAGACAACTCGACGATCTCATTCATGTACTAAAGATGCAACCGGACACGATATAAACTGTACAATCTTGTCAACTAACCTAAAGGAATAAAAAGATGTTAGCTACAATTCTTCAAGATATCCGCGTCAAAATCTCCCTCTTTAATAGAGAAAGAAAATTTAATACATTTATGGATTTTGTCAAACCAACTCCTCAAACAACAATTCTGGATGTGGGTTTCACAGCTTTTGAATCTGCCGAATCGTATAACTTTTTAGAAAAAAATTACCCCTATCCGCACAACATCACTGCTTTAGGGCTTGACGATCCAACAGATTTTATGAAGCACTATCCACAAGTGAAAGCAGTGCAATACGATGGGGGAAGATTTCCGTTTGAGGATAAAGCGTTCGATGTTTGTTGGTCAAATGCCGTACTGGAGCACGTTGGCAATAAAGATAAGCAGAAAATGTTTTTAGAAGAAATAAACCGAGTCAGCAAGTTAGCTTTTGTGACGACACCGGATAAACATTTTCCGATTGAAGTTCATACGAATGTGTTTTTGTTACATTCTTTTCTATCCAAAGAAAATTTTGATAAATATCTTCGTTTTGTTGGTAAAGAGTGGGGAACAGGGGATTGGCTGAATCTGTTGTCGGAAAAAGACATAAAGGAACTGTTAGCATCAATGGGGATCGAGCGGTATGAAATCATCAAGAATAAGCTGGGGTTGTTTACGTTAGATTTTGTGATTATTTGGGATGATTTGGAATCAAGATTAACGCCAAATCATGGTGAAAAAGCAGCAGCGCTTTATAGCGTTGGCTCTCCCGTCTGACCGATTGCCGATTTCAAATTTAAAATTGTCAAGTCAAGCAGGAATTTGAAATCGGCAATGCTTCAATTTGAAATTTACCAATATCCAATGCAGAAGCTAAATCATCCATTTCTAAAAGTTCTAGCCGATCGCTATTTTGAGGTCAAGCGCCTGTATTACCAGTGGCGATACCCGAATGTAAAACTTGCCAAGGGGGTGATAATCAAAGATGCCTTCACAGTTAACGGTAGCGTCAGAGTGACGATCGGCCCAGGCACTCGCTTGATTAAAGGTGTGCTGATTTATGGTTCGGGTGAAGTCACAATCGGCAGCAACGTGCTGCTGAACGGGCCGTGGATTGGCTGCGAGCGATCGATTACGATTGAGGATGATTGCCTGATTTCTGATTGTGCCATTGCCGATAGCGATTATCACAATATCGAACCCCACCTGCGTCACAGTCCCCCAGGCCCAAAAGTCTCAGGGCCGATCGTGATTGAGCGCAATGTCTGGATTGGAGCCAGAGCTACAGTGATGAAGGGGGTACGCATTGGACAAGATAGCGTGATAGGCTTGGGAAGCGTGATCCGCAAGTCTGTGCCTGCTGGTGTTGTTGCGATCGGCAACCCTCAGCAAATTGTCAAGCATTTCTACTCAGAACAACAGTCAAAAACAAATAAAGAAGAACCTGAGCAAGTAACAGATGCCGAGAGCAGAATTTCAATTGCCCATTAACTAATTCGCAATTATGGATAATTCCATTGGCAATGGGTAAGTTGTTGCGCTTTAGCGCTCTTTTAGCGCTAAAGCGCAACAACTTACCTGATATAGCAAAACATTGATTACTGTTCGGGGATGCAGGTAAAATACGGCTGTTTCCAAATCTCTGCTCTGCAAAACAAATGGGAAGAACCACAAGTCATTTGATTGGAAATCGCTTTTTTCTAGATGTTTCCAATATTGCTAAACGTAATAATTGGATCGGAATTGCCCTTGGTTCATTGGGATTTTGGTTATTTCCCACAGTCTTAACCGCAGATGAAGTTGGTATGACGAACAAGGACAAAGATTGCTGACACCGGAAGAACGCGCTGTGGAAGCGGAACAACGGCGTTTGGAAGCTGAACGACGCGCTCAAAGGTTGGCGGCACAATTGCGATCGCTTGGAATAGAACCGGATTTGTAATATTGGCGATCGCCTAACGCTTGCGAACAGCTTCCTGTAGTGTAGCGATCGCACTGTCTTCCGATCACCTAACAAATTGGTGAAAACACTGTTTAATTATTCATCCAAAGGGAGTAGACTTAAACCAATGGTTAAAGTCCTCACCTCTGCCAATTATGACTCAGCCGAATCTTCTGGAACTTGCCAAGCAGGGCGATGTGAATGCGATCGCAACCCTGATGAACCGCAAGCTACAACCCAAAGGCATCATTGCAAAAGCTGGGATGAAGAATGATTGCCTACAGATCGTGCTGTCAGCGGCTGAGGTGCCAGCGCTAGTGCAGCAATGATCTATGCACTGGGATATGGAGCTTGTCGTTTCTACGAAGCCAAGAACGAGCCATTGACTATGGAAGCCATACTTGAAGCTTCTCTGGTAGAAAGTGAAAACTATTTAGAAGGTGCGATCGTTCAAGAAGCAGTCATGGATCAAATTTTGGTTCATGTTATTTTAGCTGGCAATCCGGAGAAAACTTGGTCAGAGATTTTGCCAGAACTACAAACGTTGAATCTCAGCCCTGCTTCAATGGATGCGATCGCTGCCAACATCAACTCGCCACCAGCTTTAGAAACCTTGCTGGAGCAAATCAATAGCGACTTTGCTGTACCGCTTCTGGCTCAATGCGAAAAACTTGCACAGCTAGATGGAGTTATTACTCTTGAAGAAGCGAAGGTAATTGAGACTATTACCAAAAACTTTGGTATCGAAATTAATTCGCTCGTTAAATAAAAGTGGGAAATATAGATTAATTATGGCACAATCTAATTTTTGGGAATCAATCACAGAAACAGCCGCCAATGCCGGAAAAGCTATTGGCAATGCGGCATCACAAGCTACTAAAGCCGCAGCAGAAACAGCCGCCAATGCTGGTACATCTGTTAGCACCGCTGCATTTCAGGCAACTCTAGCAGCCACAGATATGCTAAAAAAAGGTGAAAACTCAAACCCACAGCAACCCTTAGATTTGGCACAAGTACCGGAGAGCGATCGCATTTATTTCTACGGTGCTTTATTTGCCATTGCAACAGCCGATGGTTCCCTCGATAAAGAGGAAATGGATCTAATTTTTGGCATCATGGATTTAGAAGGAATGTCTGAATCTGCCAAACGCAAAGTACAATCTTATATGATCGAACCACCGCCTTTAGAGGAATGCTTAGAAGCGCTATCAACAGCAGATGAAAAATTGCGCTTTGGCTTAATGGTTAATTTGATAGATACAGCTTTGGCAAATGGTGAAATCGATCCTAATGAAAAAAAAGCGATTAAGTTAGCGCAAGTGGAATTAGGTGTAACAACTCAACAGGTAGAAGCGATTAAAAAATTTGTCATAGAAATGCGGAGAATTCGCGATCGCGGTTTAGATGATAACCAAGCTGCCGATGCTGCTAAAACTGCTGCTGCTGGACTTTCTACGGTTGGTGTTCCCATTGCAGCCGTTTATTTTTCTGGTTCCGTGATAGGATTGAGTGCAGCCGGAATTACATCAGGATTAGCAGCACTTGGATTAGGTTTTGGGATGGTTCCCGGTATTGGCGTTGCCGTTCTTTTAGGTGCAGGTATTTTTTGGGGAGTATCCCAACTTTTAGATACCGGAGATACACGCGCCAAAGATGAAGAAATGCGGAAAAGAGAACGGAAAGCACAACTGGTAATTCAAAATCTGCAAGGCGCACTCAATCAGTTAATAGAAAGAATTGATAATTTGCAAAAAGCTGCTGCTGATGCCGAAACTAATCGAGAAGCTATTCGCATTTTAACTGAAAAAATGCGATATCTCCAACAGTTACTTGCAAAACGGAAACAAGCACAAGTTTGACTAATGGGTACGTTGTTGCGCTTTAGCGCTAAAGCGCAACAACATACTCAGAGGAGTTTAAAATGATTTCCGATCGCTTTGTTGCCGAACTAAGATCTGTACTGCAAACACAGCATCATATCCTGCGCCAGCTTGATGTTACAGTCACAGATATAGAAGTAAAACTAGCAGATGTTTCCCAACAATCTCAAGATATTCAAGAACTTGAGAAAATGATGGCAGAATTAGAAGCATCTGTCAATTTTCTTGATGCAGATGACTTCAGCGATTTTGATGCAGATGAGATTTTACAATTGTACGATCGCCGTCGTGCTGCTGTCAATCGAGAGTTAGTAAAAATTGGTTTCCAAGATTGGGATAGCTTTGTCAGACAATGCCAAATTTACGCACTTCACCAACAACTCGATCCGCTTGCACCTTACGAAGCTTTTTTAACAGATGCAGACTTGAATAAGCTGCAAAATGAATCTTATGATGCACAGTACGCCTGGGATAAATGGGATTATATTTTTGTTGGCGCTAGTGGCGTTTTAGCAGCATTAACTGATTTCATGTTAGTTAGAATTCCCGCCACGATGACTAGCGGCGAATATAGCGGACAAATCGGCAGTCCTCTCACCGCATGGCTAAAACAATACAATATTAAAAAAGCCGATGATTGGTTTGCACAATGGGCGAGATATCTGGAAGAAGTCTGCAAAGTTCCATACGATAATCAGAAACTTATTGGGGGAATGTATCCCAAATCTCATCGCTTTCAATCATTAGGACACGATCCCGTTTTGGGATTTATTTTTGGTGTCCTTGACATTATCCGAGGAAGCGTTACTGGTTTTTCCTACGAAACGCTTACTGGGATGCACAATTTAGAGATTAAATTTGTGCCAAATAGCCAACCTGTCGGACTAATTGAAGCTATTTTAAAACATATCGGCCATTTAATTTCTGATGTAGCAACGCCGATGGGATTACCAGCGCCATTTATGACTTTACTGCAAGGAATAAATGCTGGTAGCTTTGGTGAAAATAATCGAACTTTGGCAGAATTATCGCGTTGGATGTATTTGAATGGCTACGATTTTCGGCATTTTCTAGTATCGGGAATTACACCAGCGGTAATAGAAATCGTGCTGAGAGCTTATATAATGTTAAGGCACTATTCCGAACATGGGGAAACTAAATTTACTTTAAACGACCATCCCAAATATCGGTCAATGTTGCTGGTAGCGCATAGTATTGCTGCTTTGGGAAATGCAGGTAAAATTGCACTCATGCAAGGTAATCCGTTAGCTTTCAATTTAGCAGAATGGATGGCTTTGATTCGGTATCTTTTACCCAGCGTTAAGTATTGGGTGTTTGACGAACATCGCCTGCGGCTAGAACACATGGAGCGAATTAACGAAGCTGGCTGGGATGAACTATTGCAAAATAGTGAAAAAATTGTGGAAATTGTGGCTAAAACTGAATGTCCTTCAATCACTCTTGGACGCTTGCCAATTTTGTGTTAGAGTTAGACTAGAGAGAAATGCGATCGCACTCCCACCACCATCTCAAAAACCCATCATCTAAGTAACTGTGGATTACCCGTAATAATCGTCAAATCTTCACCCTGAAAATCAGCATCGTGCGTCACCAACTTCAGCCCTTTTGTCCGGCACAATTGGGCTAATATCTGGTCATTAAAATCCTTCTCACCAGTCGCGTAATCGCTCATTATTGGGAGCAAATCCACTGATTCAAAACCAGTTTCTATTCGCTCAGCCTTTTCCAAAATCCTTCGAGAGTATTTGGCAATATCTTCTGCTATCGGCTTGAAATCAGCACTATTGCGGAAAGTTTTAAATTCGGCTGGCTTTGTAGCTGATGGCAAGTTGTTGTAAACGAATCGAGAGTAGGCATTAATAAATTCAGAAAGCACAAGTACGTCGATAAACACCCGAATATTCGCACTGCGAATCCTCCTAAACGCCAAGGTATATGTGCTTCTGAGGCGCGGATATAACTGACGCTGCGGCCCATAAATGTACAGCCAGATATTGGCATCAAACAACAGAGCATCAGTCTCGCTAAATGTATATGATTCGATGCGGTAGACTTGCTTACTCATCCTCATCACCCAAAAACTCTTGTGCAGCTTCCCTGAACCGCTGGGGGTCTTTTAAATACTCTTTTTTCCAGTAAACTGCATTTTTAATATCGTCCGCAGCATTAGCATCAATATCGATCGCACTCAGTCCTGCTTCGATCTGCTCTTCAGTAAAATGTTCGTACAACTGACCAATAGCAGTGTCCATGAAAGCTGGGACAGTTTCGGTAACGTTTCCAAAAGAAAGAATCACATTTTTACCTTCTTTAAAAGCGGCTGCAATCTGCTCGTAAACTTTCTGTCCGTCCTCTGAAGCTATACAGAGGTTATCGGAGATAACTTCCGTTACCACAATTTTGACGGTATTCTCCGTTTGGGGATGGGAGTAAATTAAGGAATTCATATTAAACTAGGGTGAGTAGATTTTCAAGATAATTTTAGCTTAAAATTAGCGATCGCACTCACTGGGGCTTACACAATAAGGAGAGTTTTTATATTTTAGACCGCGTAGGCGGTCTTTGTTTGTGTAGCCGCGACTTTACAGCGCTTTGCAACTGAGTGAAGTACAGATTGTAGGGGCGAACGCGAGTGCTTAGCCTGCGCTATCGCGCATAGCGTGCCGTAGGCATTAGCATTGCGGAATAAACGTTTCTGTCTTAAGTTAAACCACATTCCGCAATGCAACGCCTGAGTACCTCATTCGCCTGCAAGCCGCTTTATATCATGTCCGGTTGAATACTTGTAATAAATTTTATTGCCGTAGGTTGGGTTGAACAGAGTGAAACCCAACTTTAGCTTTAAGTTCGGGTTGGGTTTCGTTCCTCAACCCAACCTA
>CASBRD010000203.1 GCA_949128025.1 Oscillatoriales cyanobacterium PMM_0008
CACCAACCCCTACCGCCCAGCCAACCGCAACTCCACAAGCAAACAACCCCACCAACACATCTAATTCACTTGTTTTTTCCGACATCAACAAAGCCCCAACCGAATTGCGTTCCCACATTACCGACTTAGCGCAATTAGGAGTACTGGCGCTCAATCCAGGTGGCTCAAAACAGAATCCATCTGCCACCAGCACACAGTTTGAGCCCAACAAACCCATCAGCCACCGCGAGTTTGCCCGTTGGCTGATTGCTACCAATAATCAGATATATGCCAACAATCCCGCCAAACAAATTCGTTTGGCAACAGATTCATCTCAACCGACTTTTCAGGATGTACCTCGAACTGACCCCGATTTTCCAGCTATTCAAGGATTAGCTGAAGCTGGTTTGATTCCCAGTCCGCTTTCTGGCGACAGCACAGCGGTGTTATTTCGCCCTGGTGCAGCTCTAACGCGGGAACAGATGCTAGTTTGGAAACTGCCTTTGGATACCCGTCTGGCGTCAACTGCCACTATTGACTCCGTGAAGCAAACTTGGGGTTTCCAAGATGTGGCGAAGATTGACCCGAAGGCGTTGCGATCGGTCTTGACAGATTTCCAGAATGGAGATACTTCTAATATTCGCCGGGTTTTTGGTTACACTACCCTATTCCAGCCAAAGAAATCTGTAACTCGCGCTGAGGCGGCAGCAACCCTGTGGTATTTTGGCACTCAAAATGAAGGGATATCCGCTAAGGAAGTTCTGCAAGCAAAACCTCAACAATAATATAGCTATGCAACAATTTTAGATTTCAGATTTAAAAATTAAATCTGAAATCTAAAATCGAATGACTGTTCAAATCCCTTCCTGTTGTAGTAGTTTCGATACTTCTGCATTAAGCAAAGCAACATCAGGATCGCGTTGGATAGCCCTATAGTATCGATTCGGTACAGCCGTTCCCTCTTCCCCAAGCGAAAGCAACTTTCGCGCTTCTTCGAGAAGCTCATTGGCTTGAGCCAAGGTTACAGGTTCTTTAGAACTGAGCGTTTCATCGATTTGGACGATAAATTGAGATATAGGGCGCAGCCAACTAAACCATTCATGATCGACGACTAATCGGAAAAACTCACCTTTTGATTGGATTCTTCCGTAAAACTGCTCATAAACAACGCGCTCAGATTCTAGTAGTGCTTTGTGCAGACGAAGCAAAACAGCCCGTACTTGGCGCAGTTGTTGGAGTGTGAATTCTAGAGATGAACTATGGGCTTCCATCAGACAACGGTTGGGGTAAATGCTTTTTCTATTTTGCCATCTGGAAGAGGGGCTAGGGGAAGAGGGGCTATGGGAAGAGGGGAAAAATCAGCAAAAAAATAGGATAGAATTTATTGGTGTTCAAGTTAATCATATTCTAGAGTGGGAGCAGTTACACAGAATATTTGAGGAAAATCAATTATGCAAGCATTTGAAATGATGGGAACAATTGATGAAAAAGGTCAATTAATTTTAGATAGCAATCTCAATATTACTGCACCTAGTCGTGTGAAAGTAATTGTTTTACTGACTAATGAAGATGAGTCTGAATGCGATCCTGATGATACCCCTGTTGAAGAAATTAAAGCGAGTTTATAACGTGCTTTACAACAAGTAAAAGCAGGAGAAACGCGACCTATTTCTGAATTATGGAATAGAATATATGACTAATAATTTCAATCAAATTTCAGTCAGATTTGCTAATGAATTTGAAAGCGAATCGCCCCTCATCCTACCTCTACCAAAAAGCTCTATCCTCAACCATAGTCTGTAGGGTGCGTCAGATAGTCAAGTTAATGATCTCATCAATAAGTTTTTGGTCTGACGCACCCTACGAAATAGGCGATCGCACTCCCTTACACAAACAGAAGTTGCAGGTTACAATGGGGAGGTGATATTGCCTACGGCACGCTACGCGAACGCACCGCAATTGTCTATGAACACCACTGACGAGATTCGCCTACAGGTCAAACAATACGTCGATCGATTATCCCCCGAACGATTGCGTGTTGCTGCTGATTTTTTAGCTTATTTGGCAGAAAGCGAAAGTAACGAAGCAACTCAGGAATTGTTAGAAATTCCCGGTTTTGTCGAAGCTTTTGAGCGGGGTAAACAGGATGTTGCTGCTGGAAGGGTAACTGACTGGCGAAAAGTACGAGACGATGTATAGATTACAGTTATCACTTGAAGCAGAGCAGTTTTATGCCTCTGCTAATCTCCCGTTAGCTAAAAAGCTTGCTAGATGCTTTGAGCGACTGCAAGAAGATCCCCGCAATCATCCGAATATTAAACCTCTGAAAGGAAATTTTGCTGGTTATTACCGCTACCGTGTGGGTGACTATCGTGTGGTTTATTATATTGAAGATAATGTTGCTACTGATGTTGATACCAATAGTGAGGAAGATGAAGGTCGGGTTATTGTGGTTGTAATTGCTCACCGCCGCGAGGTATACGAGTAATTTTTAAGCGATCGCACTACTGGAATGGTGTTAAGAAGGCGATCGCACTCAAGGAAAGTAGCGATAAAACTCTTTACGATGCAGTACCCGGTAAAATATAACCGTTTCGCCATCAAATACAAAACCGATGCGATAGTCACCTAATCGAATTCGATAAGCATTTTCATATCCCTTTAATTTTTTCAAATTTGCGAGATCGTCAAAGCTTGAGGTATTGGGTATTTCTTCAAAAACAAGTGCTTTGATAGATTCAAAAACAGGCGTACTTTTAAGGGCTTTAAGATCTTTCACAAAACTAGGTAAATATTCTATCTTCATTCTTTTTCAAGTTCTGCTATTGCTTGCTCCAAGTTGAGGGGAGTTTCATCTTTTACTTCCATCATCGCACGGAGAAGTCCTTCATCTTCCATTGCTTCGAGGAGACGCTGATAGTCGCTGAAGTCGATCACGACTTTACGGACAGTACCTTCAGTGTCAGTTATCAATTCTTTAACAAATGGATAGTCTTCAGCTTTCATCTTGATTATGGCTTTTATAGTTATCTTATTAATGTAGCGCGATCGCACC
>CASBRD010000204.1 GCA_949128025.1 Oscillatoriales cyanobacterium PMM_0008
CCCCACCTCCTCCCCCTGCTGGCACCGTTCCCCAGGCATTCCCACCCGCACCCACCACAGACAAAATTGAGATTGTCGGAGTCGCCAACTCCTTCAGTAATGTGAACGATTTAGTCCTGACACTCCAGAAATCCTCATTTTTCAAAGACATCGACACCAAGCTCGTATCAGCTGCGTTGATCGATAATCCCATCCAATTGTACTTAGCTCCATCCCAAATCAGATCTGCCGGTAGTTCTTCCCAACCGCCAAAACTACCAAGAGTAGTGCAATTTAAAATAGAAACTTACCTCAGTGAAAAGCCAGCTTCCGCTATGCTCAAAGAGCTGGAAAGTAAAGGTGCATTGGGACTGGTCACTCGCATCGAAAACCTTAAACAACAAGGAGCCTTGAAACCATGACTGCGTATATGCCCGGTCAAAGCTCAGATCAGGAAGCTGGGTCTGATGCTCCCAGTCTATTTGGGATTCAGTTCACGCCGCCCGTCATCGGCGTCCTCGTTGCTGTTCTTGGTTTGGCAGGTGCGGCTTACCTGTTTGTGACATTATTAATGCCAACCTGGGAACAGTTACAAACCAAGAAAAGCGAGATTGAAACCAAAGAAAAGGAAAAGCAAGAACTAGCAACGATCGAGGCTCAGGTCAAAGCAGCTGAAGCTAAGGTAACAGAAGCCCAACAAAAAAAAGCAGGCGTTACGGCTTTGTTTGCCAATCCAAACAGCTTAAGTACTCTGCTGCTGGATATCAACAAACGCATTGAAGCTAGAAATAGTACTCTACCAGAAGATAGAATTAAGGCAAGACTGACAAAGTTTGAGCCAGACCCACAAACTTCTGGTATTGTTAATGACAGCTCTTTAGGAGCGCAGATTAACGGTAAAATATACCGTCAAGCGTTCAACGTACAGATGGAAGGAACCTTCGATCAGACGCGGCTGTTTCTGATCGAGCTGGAACGCCAGAAGTCACTATCAGTCGTCAAAGAACTGAAATCGACATTGGCAGAATCGACTCAAAGAGTAGCGGTAAACCAGCGAGAAGGCCAAATTTTCCCGATCGGCAACCCAGAAACAAAAATTAACACTGGTTTTAAGCTGCAAGTGCTAAGACCGCTCACCCCAGAAGAACAGAAACTGGTAGCACCACCACCAGCGGCAGGGACACCCTCGCCATCGCCGTCACCAAAGTAATAAAGTGAATAGCTGCTGACGCTGCGGCGACAAAAACAGGTGTAAACTGATTGCCAAAAGGGAAGATTTCAGATTTGCTTAGCTCATAAGGGGCGAGGCATTAACCAAAAATTTTGGATTGGAAATTGATTTAGCCCTACATGGCGAACCATTAACCAAAAATCTTCCCTTTTAAATCTAAAATCTGAAATTATCGGTAAACTTTCTGGTAAGGCGAAACAGGTTACTCTTAATTTTCTAGTAGAAGCAAATTTGTTTGTGTGAGGAGGAGCGGGTGAAACAGGATTTAGGACTAGCCGGACTATTAATTGGGGCAGGGACAGTTCTTCTGGCCAGCCAGCCAGTATGGGCAGCGGCAACGCAAGTAACGGGAGTGAGGCTAAAACCAACAGATAATGGCGTCCAGGTCATCCTGGACACCCAAAGTGGCGATCGGCCCCAAATTTTCACAGTCGATCGCCGCAACGCATTCGTGGTAGACATCACCAATGCCCAACTGCGCCTAAGAGAAGGCAAAAATTTCACCCAGCCAAACCCGGCCCCAGGTATCCGTTCTATAGCTGTCACCCAATTAGATGGCAATAGCATCAGAGTGACCGTCAACGGCATCACCAGACCTCCCACAGGACAAGTTATCAGTAGAGAAGCTCAAGCAATCACCCTTAACTTCAGCCCAGCAGCAGCTGACCTGGCAGCCTCTCCCCCCAATGCGGCGGCACCGCCACCAGCTGCCACCCTTCCATCTTTGGAGTCAACCCCAACAGCGCAAACCCCAACAGCGCAAACCCCAAATGTTTTAGTTCCTAACCCGCAAATTACCTACGAAGGAGGCCCAGCACCAGCAGCCGGTACAGTTCAACCCGTTAGCCCCGCCCCTCCATTCTTGCCCAGAGCAGTTGCGCCACCAGTAGGGGATATATCTGTTTCTGAAGTCGATCCTACTGCCACCGTCATCGATCTCGGCACGGTTGAACGCATCCCCCGCCTGCTGCTGCGCGACGCCCCAGTAAGAGAGGTTTTATCTCTCCTAGCTCGCGCCGCCAACCGCAACCTCGTATTTGTGACACCTCAAGCGGGCGCAGGAGCTACAGGACAAGCTCAACAGGGGGCGTCCGGACAAGCTCAGGGGGCAACCACCCCACTTGATGGCACAATTTCCTTAGATATTGAAAACGAGCCCCTCCAAGATGTCTTCAACACCGTTTTGCGGATTACCGGCCTGCAAGCCAACCGGCGCAACAACACGGTTTTTATAGGTTCAAACTTACCCGAAGCAGCCAGCAATATTGTCATGCGGAGCCTGCGACTCAACCAAGTTAACGTCGCTGATGCCGCCAACTTCTTGACTGCACAGGGAGCAGAAACGCAACTGCCGATCACCCGCGTCCAAATCCAGACCATCGGAGAGGGCGCTGCTGCTAGGACGGTTGAGATCAGAGAACCAGATATTAAAGTACTCAGGGCCCAAAGGGGAAATGGCCCCCTGGTACTTTCCGGTTTGTCAATACTTGCCGACACCCGACTCAATGCCATCACTCTGGTTGGCGACCCGCGCAAAATTGAAATCGCCTCAGCCTTATTGAGCCAACTGGATGCCCGCCGTCGCCAAGTCGCCGTCAATGTCAAAATTCTTGATGTCAACTTAAATAATACCGATACGGCTGGCACCAGCTTCTCCTTCGGGCTCGGTCGCAGCTTCTTTACATTTGACCAAGGCACAGCGGTCGTAAATTTTGGCGATACTAGACCAGCCACTGCGACTGCGACTCAAGCTAGTCCATTTAGCCCACCTGTTATTCCCAATCCTGTGCTTCAACTTGGTGGAACCAGTCCTTTCTTGGATGCTCAGCAAAACGCTCCCTTTAGCCGAAGCACTGGGTCTCCCACATCACCTATAAGCCCTACTTTCCCAGGCACTTTACCCCGTGCCCCGTTTGGTACAAACGTCAATCCCCTTCAACCTGGTGTCAACAGTATCAGCGAGACAGGACAGCTTACATTTTCACTGCCAGAACTGTTCCAGTTTCCCACTCGGTTCCTATCGCAGTTGCGGGCTCAGGTTATCAGTGGCAATGCCAAGATTCTGACTGACCCGACTTTGGTAATCCAAGAAGGTGAAACTGCTAGAGTCAACTTGGGCCAGGATGTAATTACGAACCAGACTGTCAACCAAACAAATTCTGGTGGCGCTGTAACTACAACGGTAACTACTGAAAAAGGAACTGTTGGTTTAATCCTTCAGGTTCAGGTCAATCGAATTGACGATAACGGCTTTATTACTCTGAATGTGAATCCCAGTGTGACGTCACCTGCCACCACAACAGTTATAGGCACGGGTGGTGTGGCCGGTGCGGTGACAATTGGATTACTCTCAAGAAGGGATTTGGTATCTGGACAAGTTCGCCTGCGAGATGGTCAGACGCTGATTCTGTCGGGCATTATTCAGGATCAAGACCGAACGACAGTTAGTAAAGTACCGATTTTAGGCGATATTCCGATTATTGGTGCCTTGTTTAGAAGCACAAACAGAAATAATCAGCGAGCTGAGGTGATCGTGATGCTGACGCCTCAAATTCTGGATGACTCGTCTAATTCTCCGTTTGGCTACCGATACAGACCAGGGCCAGACGTGCAGCAACTCTTACAGCGGGGCGGTTTATCTGCTCCGAGCAACAATCGATAGTCAAAAGTCAAAAGTCAAAAGAAAATAGGGGCTAGGGGCTAGGGACTAGGGACTAGGGGAAAAGAGGGAAAAGAGGGAAGAGGGGCAAGAGCTACAAAATTCCACTCTCCCACTCCCCTAGCC
>CASBRD010000205.1 GCA_949128025.1 Oscillatoriales cyanobacterium PMM_0008
CGGGGAGGGGGTTAGGGGGTGGGGTTCTCTTGGACTTTTGCAATATTGTCTAATCTTCAATTTTCCAAAACCAATTGTCTTTTAATTTCCTAACTTCCAGATAGGGAGAATTACCAGAAGGCTTGACAGTTATATCTTTATTATCCGACCTGTAAACAAAACCTGTCCTCCTATTTCCCCAAACTGCTAAATCGCTACAAAAGAAAATACTATTTGTATTAGCCTCTTTTGTAATGGTAATTTTTCTATTAGGACAACCAACTAGATAACGATACTGGCAGGGAAGTATTACTTCCGAGACAACTTGACCGGGAGGAGTTTTTATTTCTCCCGATTTTACCATTACCACTACTTCTTCAAAGGCTTTCAAGTGGGTATTGAATGTTTCGCGGGTAGGGTTAGCGGGAATAGTAAACAGGATTAATATCATAGTTATTATAGTCAAGGAAAAAGGTACGATCGCTTTTCGTAAATTATGCTTAACTTGGATAAATACGTAAATCGGCCAAAGGAATAAAAAACTCCAAAATAAAAGCGTGTCACTTATACCTTTTTTCAGTACCGCCAAGCTAATAACCAATAAAATAGAGAAGACAATTAAAAAAAATATCGCTCTGAAAAGAGCGGTTAAAATTATCCGATACTCTTCTATTAAAGAGCCCGGTTGAGTTATGGCTGGATTCGTTGAAAAGTAAGTCGGCCAGTAAAATAAGAATATCAAAAAGGCAAAATTTATCCAGAACAAGGAGACAAACTCGCCCAGGTAACATTTAAATATCCTAAATATAAGTTCCAAACAGCAAAAGACAAGTAAAATCAATGAGATGAGCGAAACTTTTGATTGCTGAGGCAAATTTCTGAGGTTTTGCATAACGATATGGGTACGTTGTTGCGCTTGGGCGCTCTCATCCTTATGTAGTTGCGCTTTAGCGCTAAAGCGCAACCACTTACCTATGCGATCGCCAACCTTTCCCTAATTTACCCAATCTCGCTGTATCGTTATCCCACGGCTTTCCATTGTTTCTTCAAACAAATCGGTTGGCAGCGCCTGTTCCACAGGCCAAACACCGGGTTTTGTCAGTTTTCCATCCAATATTAGCTGGGCTAGGCTGCCAGTGCCGTAACCAGCTGCCACGGCTGTATTTTTATGTACCAAAGTGGAACAAAAACCAACTGGTTGCCCATCTTTTTTTCCGGTAACTTCAGAACGAATTGCCACGCCAATGCCGCTAAAATTGTCGGTGAAATTAGTCATTTTGTGGCTGACATTAGCTAAAAACTCGATTACGTTTGGATTCTTGATCCAGGTGGTAGGCCAAACCTTGGCAACCCACCAAGTTAGGTAATTGTAAAAATCGGGAACAGAACCGAATTTTGTAATAACAGTTTTGACAGGAAAAGTGTCGGGCAAAGTGAAAGTTTCTGGCATATCGTACCAGTAGACGCCCGTGCGATCGTAAGGAGATGGAAATACAACAGCTTCGCGATCGCTATATGGCTTCACCGTCTGCCACTTTCCATCTATCCAAGCTTCAAAAGGATTTTGCAAACCTAAAAATGTAGTTCGCATCACGGTAATTCCCGCGCCGCCGGAACCAGACACCACATAACTGAGGTGAATACTTTCTGCCTCATCCAATTGCTCGACTCCCTGACGTACCATGCTGTTAGAGATACCGGGGAAAATGCCCGTATTAACGATCGCAGTTATTCCCGCTGCTTCGGCGGCAGATTTATAGTTCAGGGCTTTGCTGGTAAAAGAACGATGATCGCTGACATCTAAATAATTGGCACCTTGTTCGATGCAAGTTTTGAGAACGTTGGCATCCCGGTAATGAAATGGGCCAGCACAGTGGATGACGATGTTGACAGATGCAACGGCATTTCGCAACCCCTCCTTATCCGCCAAATCCAAAGCCAGGAACTGCACTTGCGACCCCAACGTTTCAGCCACTGTTTCCCCAGCACTTGAGTTCCGCCCAGTAATAGTAATCTCTGCCTTTGTGTGAGCAACCAGATCCGCAGCAACGCTGCTGCCTATCCGTCCGCTTCCTCCTACAATTAAAACTCTATCAGTCATTTGTAAAAATTGATCTCTTTAACCTCAGTGGAGCAAATTTAAGTTATCCTCGCCATCAGTAGCAAGGATAACTTTTCTTCTGGTGAGGGATTACCTTCAAGAGGTTTTGAAGACCGAGGCGATCGTTGACTTGAGAGAACTTCCCGCATCTTTTAGAGTTTGGGCTAGAGGCTGCTGTGCGTGTAGGAAGATGCGAGCGCAATTGCGTCCCGGCATCCCGGAAATCGAACCGCCTGGATGAGTTCCCGCGCCGGTGAGAAACAGCCCTTCGATCGGCGTTTTGTAGTTTGCCAACTCCGGTAAGGGACGGAAGAACACCATCTGATCGAGGGTCATGTCGATGTGGTAGTAGTTACCTTTATATGCCCCCAGACGCTCTCCCAGTTCGGCGGGACTTTCTACGCGACGTGCGATCGTAGCTGTCTTGACATTGGGCGCATAATCGGCAAGTTTGTCAATTACGCGATCGGCCACTTTATTTTTCAGATCGTCCGTCCAGCCAGTCCCATTCAAGCCAGTTCCCTCCGCACCAGCAATTTGATAAGGAGCAAAATACTCAATCCAGACAGTATGCTTACCAGGGGGAGCCATCGACGGGTCTAGCATCGTCGGCTGAACCAGATACATGGAAGGATCTTCCAGCGGAATCTTGCCAACAGACGGGTCGCTGTGTGCAATTTCCACCTGTCTCACAGAGTCAGCAATCAACACAGAACCGATCAGGTATTCATCTTTGTGGTCGTGATGCACAAAGCGCAGCGGTTCATCCATCGCCAAATCAATTTTGAGGATGGTTTCGTTATTGTTGACAATCCGACGTTCTAAGCGCTCCTTTAAATTTGGGTCGGCAGTATTCACATCGCTTTCATCCACCAATTGCAAGAACAGGCGCTTGGCATCAATGTTAGAAATAATACCTTTGGTTGCCCGGTATTCCCTGCCACCACCAACTCGGACTCCCACAGCCCTTCCATCATCAATTAAAATCTTTTCAACGTGCTGGTCAGTGAGTATTTTTCCGCCTAAGCTTGTCACTAAATTGACTAACGCCTTTACGAGCGCCCCGGTGCCACCTCTAGGTCTTGCCATGCCAGGGTTATGGCGCATTGTCATCATGATCGCACCCACAGCAATGCTTTTTTGAGAGGGAGGGGCTCCGAGTTCGGATGCCAATCGTGCCAGTGGCGCTTTGAGAAACTCGGAATCAAACCACTCGTTGATGACATCCTCAGCGCTGGTTAGCATTGTGCGAATAAAGTCCAATGTCTTGTCCGGGCCACCGATTACGGAAAATAAATCTTGCAGCTTTTTCAAGTCGTAGTTGCCAACAATATCGATAATTGACTTTGGTGGCGCATTGAACATGGGAATCATCGCGCCGATCACACGCTGCCAAAAGTCTGTGTATTCTGCATATTTTTTAGCGTCGCGCTCGTTGTAGCGGGCAATTTCCGCACAGGTTTTTTCAACGGATCTGTGACCCAAAAAGTATTTACCATCTGGATGAGGACAAAAGACGACTGGATCGCAGAAAAGGTACTCCAGACCGTACTTTTCCAGTTCTAATTCCTCAATGACTGGGCCCAGGTGGATGAATTCGTGATCGATCGCGCAGAGGTTGAAGTGAAAACCGGGTGCCTCTTTCGGCAATGCTTCCTCGGTTGTTGCCGCGCCGCCGGGAACAGGGCGTTTTTCTAGTAGTAACACGCTATATCCAGCTTTGAGCAGATAAGCGGCACAAACCAGCCCATTGTGGCCTGCACCAATGATTACAACATCATAAGTTTCCATTTATGCAACTCCGAGAGATTTCAAGCTTACCCTATCCTAATAAAATTACAAAATGTAAAGAATCTGTCCAATTAGAGAGATTGCCGTGAAAAGCAAGGGGACAAGAGGGAGAGCTTTTGATTGAGGCATACGAAGTTACAAAAATGGCAGTTGTCTGATGTAGGCTTCCGCCATCACCGTTAAGCTGCCTTTTTGCACTTCCATATCCTTGACGCGAAACGCACTTCCTTCCAATTCATAGTAAGGTAAATTCAGCAGTTCCTTGAACTTCAACATCAAAGCCAAAATTAATTCCAGTGAAATGCCATTTCCCGGCGTGCAGTGGAACGCCTCTAGTAACAACGGCTGAGAAGAAGTGCGCGGGTAAAGCAAAGCAATGAAGTCTAACTGTCGAGAATTACCCTCGTGCAGGAGAACTTTTCCGCTGCATTTTATCTGACCGTTACCTGGTAGGTGAATCTCGATGTGTTGCAATTCCAGGGTGATAATTTGACCATTTACATCCAGGTCTAAAGGTGGCAACTTGCTGCGGATGTAGTCGGAGTTGAGAGAGAGGTTGATATCTTCTTCTGTTAGGACAACGCGGATAGCGGCATCGGTCGGATGATTAAGTTTAATTTCACCAAAAAGAGCGCTTAAAGGATTAATTGAAATCCGACCTGTTTGTACTTGTACTTCCTGCACGCGGATGTCTTTTTGGATTTCCAAACCTTGGCCTGCAAATGAAACTGAATCTGCTTGTCCTTGAACGATATTAAGCAGATTGGTTCGGACATCTACATTGACGTCCTCTACTTTATCCAATTGGCTAATTACCCCTATTTCTGCTGCGGCAGAAAGTACTTCTTCTTCCAGCCGGGGTTCCTTGTCTCGCGTCATGATGTAGTCTCCCGATCGCATATATTTGGCCACTTTACGCGATCGCGTCAATTAATTTATCTGCATGGCGACATAGGAAATATTTTGCAGTTATCTATCTTTTGTTTATTTTTCAGCTAAACAGTAGTTTCCATGATTCCAGATTTCCGATAACGTCGATCGCTAACAACCATCCGCACGCCGCCAGATGGGCCTAATGTAAAGCCACGACGTATGGGTCGAACTGGACGTCGATCGGCAAGGGTCATTTGCCAGTTTGATAGTATTGTTCCCAGCACCAGTTTCATTTCAAATGCTGCCAATGCTATACCGAGACAGCGACGATTACCTCCTCCAAAGGGGAAATATTCGTAGGGGGAAAACTGGCGTTCTAGAAAGCGTTCTGGTTTAAATTTGTCTGGTTCTGGATAAATATCTTCCCGCCGATGTGTTAAATAAATACAGGGAGCTACCTGTGTACCGGGTTCAAATAAATGACCCATAATTTCTATGGGAGATTTGACAATTCTGCCAAAGGTGATCAACAAAATTGGGTAAATTCGCAGCGTTTCGTTGCAAACAGCACTAAGATAGGGCAGTTTGGCGAAAGCAGCAGGGTCTGTGTTGTCGCCAAGGCTATCTATTTCTTGCAGCAACTGGTCAAGCACACCCGGTACGTGGTGAATTGAGTATAGGGCCCAAGCTAAGGATGTGGCTGTAGTTTCGTGACCGGCTACTAAAAGCGATCGCAATTCGTCGTGCAATTCTGCATCTGTCATTGGTTGAGAGTTTTCGTCACGCGCAGACATGAGTAAGGAGAGAATGTCTGTGCGGGATGGATCTGGTTTTTCTCGACGTTCGCTAATTTCCGCATAGAGGAGTTTGCTAATTTCCTCTTGGCGACGCAGGAAGCGACCCCACGGACTCCACGAACCTAAATCTTTTTGCAGTACCGGAAAGAAAAGCAAGGCGGAATTCAAGGGAGAACTTATCTCATCCAGCATTTCTGACAAAAGTTGCCGCAGTTGTTGACTGCGGATTCCTTCTTGCAAACCAAACACTGCTTGTAAGATTACGCGCAGGGAAATCTCTTGCATCACCTCGCGAACTGAGAATTTATGACCGATTTGCCACTCTTTGGTAACTGTAAAAGTGATATCTTGAATTAGCTGAGCGTAGGTTCGCATCCGTTCGCCGTGAAATGGAGGCATCAATAACTGGCGTTCTCTGCGGTGGCGATCGCCATCCATCAACATCAGCGAATACTGTCCGAGTATCGGTTTTGCCAACTGGTTCGCAGGCCCGCTGTCAAACTGTTTGTAATCGGCTGTAAAAACTTCTTTAATTGCTTGTGGGTTGCTTAAGAAGACGATGGGATTACAATTCTCGCCCACCCGCAGCGTGAAAATTTCGCCATAATTTTTAGCACAGGTATCCATCAGTGTCAAGGGGCTAGCAACCCATTGGAGCAGCTGTACAATTTCAGGAGTTTTCGGGCCTGGTGGTAGTTTCATGGTAGGTTTTTGTTTGAGAATGTTAAATCTTGTGATAAGGTAGCAATTATCTCCCCCGCTCTGCTAGGAAATTTAAGACATGGGTTTACGATGAGTGTAATCTTTGTTCCATATCCCTTTAACCATCATCGAAATAACCTGAAATAAACCTAGTTTTTGCACCATAGTTACTATACTCAAAGTTTTATTAAAATCGTAACTATAACGAATTCCAGGTGGTGAAGAACGTTCGCAGCAAATTAATAGAATATCTTTCGGGTTTATTGTATGCAGCAACTCCCAAATCAGAATTATCTCAGTTTCCGTAAATATGAGTGAATACTTAAACACTTCCTCTAATTCTCGTTCTGCATCAGCCACAATTCTGTTAGCTTCCATTGCAAAGCTGCCACCCATCGCATAGTTCGGTTGTGCTTTAGCGATTTTATCAGCTTTCTTTTCTTGCAGATAGTTCACCATCTGAGCGATTAACGCATCTCTTTCTTTGTCTTCTAAGCTATCAGCACTATGATACTTTGGATCTGAAAGTAATTCCTCTAAGGGTAATTTTTGCCACTCGTTTCTTACGTTAACAACTTTTCCGGCTACATCTTGTAGTACAGGCATTGGAACAAGACCAAAAGATGCAAACATCTCTAGAACAAAATCGTATTTATTTAGCTGTTCCAAGTCACATTCTACATATCTAATTCTGGGAAACATCTTTTTATATTCTTCGGCACGAAGATAAGTCTCTTCTACGTACCATTTGCAAATATCGTAAGGACTCGCATTATCAGGAGGCTTACTTATGTTACGTTCAGCATTAGGAGTTAGAAGCCAAGTGCGAGTCCATTCTGACCTACCTGGAACATCACGAACACGAAGTAGACTGTATGCAGTCTTATCAACGACTCTTCTCAAAATAATTACTCCGATTTCCTCCTGAGATATATACTTATCTGGAAGTAAATATCCCCAACCTTTAATAAACGAATGGTTTGTCTCACAGTAGGTTTTACGACCATTTTTACTCTTCTTGTGGATCTGCCTCATTTTCAAGGGCATTAATTTTTGTAACTCGCGATCGTCCCCAGTATTAAATTTTTGCATTGGGAAGCCATTCATTATTGGGAATCCTTCGTGGATGCTAACAGTGTTTTCTGCCTGAGATAGTAATTCTGTCAAATAGTCCGATCCGCTACGTCCAGAATTAATACAAAAAATGTACTTTATGCTCATTAAACTGTTTCCTGGTACTACCAAAATTTCGCCAAATCGAGAACAGACTGACTTTGCTATTTTTGAGCCAAGACAGGCTTCCCCGTAGATGCCACCTGTTCCACAATATCAATAGCACGACTAACCCCGCCTGCTTGCTTAATCCCATCTTGTAGTCTCAAGGCATTTTTTTTATAGGAATCCTCCGTTAACACTTGTTTAACAGCCTTCTGTAGCCTTTGCACCGTCAATTTAGCTAACGGCACACACTCCCCCGCACCCGTCCAAGCAATACGCGCTGCTACTCCCGGCTGGTCGTTTGCGATCGGAATTGCCACCATTGGCACCCCATTGTTCAGAGATTCTAAAGTCGTATTCATTCCAGCATGAGTAATAGTGAGAGTGGCTTTTTGGAGTAGTTCTAGTTGAGGTGCATAGCTAACAACCAAAGGTGAACCGGGCAATCCTTGTAAAGATTCTGGGCTAGTTGAACCACCCAGAGAAATCACCAATTGGGCATCCAATCCCACACAAGCTTCTGCAATAGATTGAAAAATCGGCAACAAGCGATTTTGTACAGTTCCCAAAGAGGCGTAAATCAGCGGTTTTCCGGTCAACTTTTCAAATGGAAAAGATACTGGTTCGCGAGTGGCTTGATTGTGGTAAGGCCCAGTGAAATGGAAGCATGAGGGCAAATCCTGCCTTGGAAATTCAAACTCAGCAGGTTGTTGACTGAGTTGGGCTAATTGGGAATAGGCATCTTGAGGATGGGTATAGAGGGGCAACTTCCATTGTTGGCGATACTCGTTCACCACCTGCTGGATTGGTTGGGCGATGCGATCGAGCAGCGAGTAAGCCGCTCGGTTACGCAAACGCGCCCACCAAGCTGGGTTATAATTCCACGTTGTAAAAAAGGGAGGAACTGTCTCTTCTCGATTAATCAGCAGCGCACTGCAGACAGTAATAAAGGGAATGCCCAGAAATTCTGCCACAGTTCCTCCGCCGGGTGAAACTTGGTCTATTAGCACTGCTTCTACACCTGCTGCTTTTAGTGCAGCTGGAGCATCCCGCAGTAGCGCATCAGCCCCCTGCTGTAAGAGAGTGATGGTATACCGCAAGGCAGCTAAGCCGCTCAGTTTCCCTAGCTGTGCCAAGGATTCTGCGGTTACTCCCGCAGGGAACTCAGATTCAGAAATCGGCCAAAAGTCCAATCCCGCTGCCAGTGTCTTGGCTTGGGCGTCGGCAATTCCGAATAGGGTGACGCGATGACCGCGTTCTTGCAGTTCGCGCCCTAACGGAAGCATCGTGTTGAGGTGACCAGTTGCGGCAGGACAGATGATACCAAAATGTGTCATAGGGCATAGGGCATTGGGCATGGGACATGGAGGACTGGGAATTCTCAAATATTAATCTTTAATGCCCAATCCCCGATTTTTAAGTTTTAATTTTTAATTTGCTTTTTTGATTATACCGTCCTACATTTCAGGCATAAACCGCAAAACCAAGGCTCCATGACCTGTGAATCGTCATATTTAACTTAATTATCCTTGCATTATTTATAAATCATCAATTTTTCCAACATCAAAGTTGTAAAATTTTTGTTAAATTAATCCAGCACGTACAGTCTCCTCATACACTTTAAGGAACTCAGAATGACTGCAACAACTCCAAAAGCAACGTTATCATCCCCGGATTTTTGTGAGGGAATTCAATATTTTGGCGAAGCGCTACCGAATTTCGAGACTTATGGTGCGAAATCTGCGATCGCTGAAGGCAGTATAGCAATTTCTGACCCGACTGACCAAGCTGCTGTCTACCAAACTTTGCTGGTTGCAGATGCTCTGCGCTATCTTACTCTGCAAGTGACAGGAAGTAAAGCTTCTGGACACCCAGGCGGTTTTGCCAGCCAAGCGGAAGCTTATGCTGCGTTGGTGATGCTGGGATATAAGAATATTATCACAGAAGTTGGACACCACGCCCCTGGTTTTTATAGTGCGATGTTCCTCGATCGCTCTTTGGAGGACATGGGTATTTCTACTGTACAGCAATTGCGCGATCGCTATCGCGAAAAGCACGGACTCCTGGGCCACCTTTCCGGCTTCATTCCCGGTATTCTCGCACCTGCTGGCCCCCTCGGTCAAGGTCAGCACTTTGCAATGGCAGCTGCATTATTGCACAAAGATAAACTTTTCCCCTTCACAGTCGGTGATGGCGGTTTTGGTGAACCTTATGTGATGAGCAGTATGGCACATTTCCACACAGCTTATCCCAGCGCGACAAATTTCTTGCCTGTGTTGGTTTGGAATGGTTACAGTCAGGAACATCATAGCATGGTTTCCACCAAAACCAATGAGGAAATGCTTGCTTATTGGCACGGTAATGGTTTTGAAGAAGTTATCTTAGTGAATGCCAAAGATTTTGACGATCAAAACCAACCGGGCGATTATGTTGATAGCACTGCTTTCTCTTTTGAACAGCGCCTCGCTTTCACCAAAGCAGTGTTAGCTGGTATTGACAAAGCGGCGAAATCTGCACTTAGCGGCAAACTAACTGCATTTATCATCAAACAGTTGAAAGGTGCGGGAGTTCACGCACGGGGAGCAAAATCTCACAATCTTTATCCGAAAGATACTTTAGATGCGCCGCATATTATAGATGCGTTGAAAAAACGTGCTTTATCTGCGGAAGCTTGGCAATTGGTGCGGACAAATTGCGAAAAAGCTGGTGGTGGCCCTGCTGCAAAAACTGTGGTGACAGAATTTCAATTACCGTTGGCAGAATTAGGTGAATTGCCTTTGGAAGAATATGCTGTGGGTGGAGATCCGAAGGTTTCAACAACAGCAATGGGGCGATTAGTTGGGAAAGTGGGAGAATGCGATCGCACTTTTTTAGTTACCAACGCTGATGGAAACGAAGCATCTGGAATTGCCAACATCAACCAGGCATTAAAGATTATTCACCCTACCACAGATGACTTATACAATCAATCGCCAAACGGACAAGTTTACGAACCTTTGAGTGAAGATGCTTGTGCTGGTTTAGCAGTGGGTTTATCCTTGATGGGTGCAAGGAGTTTGTGGTGTTCCTACGAATCTTTTGCCATCAACGGTTTACCAATTTGGCAAACTGTTACGCAAGCAATGGCAGAATTGCGCCGTCCTACTCCTGCTACTATTACCTTATACACAGCCGGTGCATTAGAGCAAGGGCGCAACGGTTGGACGCACCAACGTCCAGAAGTTGAAGCATATTTTGCGGCGATGATGCGAAATGGTAATGTTTTCCCATTATTCCCACCCGATGCTAACAGCATCCAAGTTTGTTATGACTGGGCATTGACAACCAAAAATAAGGGAATTGTGATTACTGCCAGTAAATCGCCATTGCCAATTCGTACCACTTTTGAACAAACTCGTCAAGGGTTAAAAGATGGCGCAGTGGTGTTGCAAGAAATCGAACCCGCCCAAACAAATCTTAATGAAGGTGGCAGTAAGAAAGTTGTGTTTGCAGTGATTGGCGATATGACCTTAATGCCAGTATTTGAAGCAGCAGCTTTCTTGGAAGGTGAAGGTATTGGAGTGAAGATTGTTTCTATTATCAATCCTCGCCGTTTGTATCGTCCTAATGATGTTGCTTGGGATACTTGTTCTGAACCTGATGGTGGATTTTTGGATGATGCTAAATTCGCAGAAATATTTGGTGGCGATGCGCTAATTGGTGTTACTGGTGGCGCGAGTGGAATGTTGGAACCAATTATGTTGAGAAGTAACGCCAAACGCGATACTTTCGCATGGAAACGTGGGGAAACAACTGCTTCTGCTGGTGAGTTAATGGCGTTTAATGGATTGACGGCGGAAGCGTTGACAAAACGTGCGATCGAGTTAGTGCATTAAGTTTGAGGTGATGCCCCTACCTGGGTTATACTAGGTAGGGGCTGACTGAGGAACCAAGGATGGCACTAACAAAATTAACCAACTCTGGACAAGTTGCGATTCCTTCAGAAATTCTAGAAAGGCTTAACTTGCAACCGGGGGACTCGATTGATTTTGCGATCGGGCCAGATGGCAAGGTTTATTTACAACCCACCAAGATTGATGTGAGAGAATTATCTGGTATACTCTATGAAGAAGGTAGAAAAGCTGTTTCTCTAGAAGAAATGGAGGAAGCGATCGCTGAGTGTGCAGGCTCTTAGATACTTAGTTTGCTAAAATTTCAGTAAAATGCTAAAAAAGTAAAGCTCGTGTCTCAAAATTATTAAAATTTCTGATAACTAGCCAGAAGTGGTCTAGCGATTGCCTGATTCAACGGTTGCCGTAAAGGTCGATCGATAAGATAATGGGATACGGGATTAATTTACCCCTGACCCTATAAAAAGCCGAAAAGCCCAAAGTTGAAGTGATGTTCAGAACGTTTCTGGATATTACCCTCTAAAGAGTGAATATACGGGCAGTCTCGGTATAATAATAGTTAACCTTAAATAGGACAGGAGATATCATGCCTATCGACTTTGGCAAAATCAATATCGGCAACACAAGTAATACGGCTCTTCATCCTAGAGAAATATTTACGGCTCTCCCCGGTAAGAAAGAAGGCAAGTTTGAATATCCGAGAGATGTTCAAACACAAGTTTGGGATCATTGGTTTTTAAGGAGACAAGAGAAAAATTTAGTAATCAAAATGAATACGGGCAGTGGAAAAACAGTGGTCGGATTACTCATCCTCAAAAGTTGCTTAAATGAAGGTAAAGGCCCCGCAGTTTATGTAGTTCCTGACAATTATCTGGTAAAACAGGTTACTGGTGAAGCAAAAGACCTTGGAATTGAAGTTACTAATGACACTAATTCTCATATATTTCTCTCAGGCAAAGCTATTTTGGTTATTAATATCTACAAGCTTGTTAATGGAAAGTCAGTTTTTGGTGTTGGTGACGAAGGCAGAAAAATAGAGATTGGTAGCATTATTATTGATGATGCCCATGCCTGTATCGAGACAGTAGAAGACCAATTTATGTTAACAATCGATACTAAAAGTGAAAATACGGTATACCAAGAAATCTATAGTTGCTTTAAAGAATCACTTCATGATCAATGTTATACAAAGGCATCTGAAATTGAGAATCGGGATCGGGATGCTTATATGCAAGTACCTTTTTGGAGTTGGCAAGGTAAAATCTCAGAAATATCAAACATTTTAATTAAGCATAAAGATGAGGAATGGATAAAATTTGTCTGGCCATTGATCAAGGAATCACTACCTCTGTCAAGGTGCGTTGTTAGCTCAGATAAAATAGAGATTTCACCACACTGCATACCAATTGATATGATTCCAAGTATAACAAATGCTAGAAGAAAGATATTTATGACTGCTACTTTAGTAGATGATAGCATTTTATCTAGCCATTTTGGTATTACAGAGGAGTCTATCAATAAACCTGTTATACCCGATACAGCAGGTGATATTGGTGATAGGATGATTCTTCTTCCACAAGTAATCAACAATAAACTAACTGATGAGGAAATTAAGCAATTTTGTAAGTCGATTTCACAGGATGTAAATGTTGTTATTATCGTTCCGTCAGATGAGAGAGCTAAATACTGGCGAGCAGAAGCAGATCTAATTTTGAATAAGGATAATCTCTATGAAGGAGTAACTCGCTTAAAAAGGGAAAAAGTTGGTCTGACAATATTAGTGAATCGCTACGATGGTATAGATTTACCTAAAGATGCGTGTAGATTTCTTGTAATTGATGGACTGCCCGTTGTTAGACGGCTAATTGATAAAGTTGAAAGTGGCATAATAATGGGAAGCTCAAGAAAAGCTGCTCAACTAATCCCAAAAATAGAGCAAGGAATGGGACGTGGCGTTAGATCTAGCGATGACTACTGCGCGGTATTTTTAATGGGGCGTAATCTTACTAGCCAATTGTATGCAGGAGGTGCAATAGGTAGATTTTCTCCAGGAACTAAAGCCCAACTCAATCTATCAGACCAGATTTCTGAGCTAATTAAAGGAGAAGATTTGTCTCAGATACGGGAAGCGATTATGTATTGCTTACATAGAGACCAAAATTGGGTATCTAAAAGCAAGGGAGCTTTGGCAGCACTTTCATACGAAGCAAATAGTACGCCTGATTTGGTAACAATTGCACAAAGGAAAGCATATGATTTTGCTTTTATAAAAAATTATAATGCCGCAGTGAGTGAGCTTAGAAACGTTATAAATACAGTAGATGAGAAACCTCTCAAGTCTTATCTAAAACAATGTTTGGCAGAGTACATTAACTTCTACGATCAGGCAGAGGCGCAAAAAACTTTGATGTCAGCAGCCAGCGATAATTCAAGAGTAACGAAGCCAATGGAAGGCATTTCATATCACAAACTTGAATCGAAAGCTATGGATCAAGCAAGAATATGTAGGGATTACTTAACCCGAAAATTTAACGATCCAAATAAAATCATTATTGAGATGAATGGATTGTTAGACTCATTGATATTTAAGCCAGATACAGCAGATATATTTGAAGAATCATTGAAGACAATTGCCCGGTATATTGGGTTTAATAGTCAGCGTCCAGAAACAGAGTATAAAAAAGGCCCAGATGTACTTTGGGCAGTCGGAAACCTCAAATACTTTGTGATTGAGTGTAAAAATGGAGCTACTACGGATACAATTAATAAGCATGACTGCAATCAACTAAATGGCTCTGGCGTGTGGTTTACTAATAGTTATGATAAAACTTGTAGCTTTACTCCGATTATGGTTCATCTATCAGTGAAGTTGGAATATGCTGCCTCACTTCCAGAAGGAACGCGGATTATTAATGAGGAAAAACTGAATTTATTGCGTAAAAATATATCCGATTTCATTAATTCATTATGCGTAGAGAACAAAATTGATGACGATAAATTTATTAGGGAAAGATTGATATTTCACAAACTTAGAGCCGATGATCTTTGTGCCAATTATACTACTGAGTTTGTAGTGAAAGCACAGTAATGGCAAGGCATACACGCTAATGAAAATCAATGAGGGCTTACTTATGATTTCCGAAAATCTCAAAAAAATTGTGAGTATTATCATCCTCCATCACAGAGAGGTTTTTCAAGAAAGCCTAACTCCGATGAAGCTGCAAAAGCTTTGTTACTATGTCCAAGCTATTTATATGGCTACTCACGATGGAGAACCACTATTTGAGGAAGATTTTGAGGCTTGGACGTATGGGCCTGTGATTCGTGCCTTGTATGATGACTACAAAGATTATGGATGGAGAAGCATTCAAGAAGAGTTTGAGTTTCCAGAACTAGAACCAGAAAAGATAGAGTTTATCAAACAAATCGTTGAAGCTTACGGACGATATGATGGCGCAGCTTTAGCTACAATGACTCATCGTGAAGATCCTTGGCTAGATGCTAGAAAAGGATTGTCTGAAACTGAAGGTTCTAATGCCTCAATATCTAAAGACTCTATGAAGGGTTTCTTTGAGAGTAAGCTAGCAGCTTATGTAGGCTAATCCAAATGGCTAAGAAAAAAATTGAAAGCAGCGTTCTCAAAAGTTTAGCCGAAGACTCTTATCGCCAAATATCAAATGAAAAACTCAGGATTTCCTTCAAGTTTGTTGATTGGGAATCAGAAGAGTTTTTTCTTCACGGCTTAAGCAAAAAATATTATGAACTACTTTTTGATGCGTTTAATGACATTCAAACTTCGACCGCTGATGATATTAAGCAGCAAACCCATCCAAGGCTGATGCCTAAATTTATTAATTGGAAAGGGGATAGCACCATCACAAAAAGTTCCTTTCCAGATAAGATTAAAGATTCATTGCGTCCTCAATGCGGCAATGATGAGAATGAATTACAAAAGCAATATGAGGAAATGAGTAGAGACTCTTTTGAACTTAGGGTGGCAAAGGACTATGGGAGAATACATGGTTTTATTTTTGATAATACGTTTTATATAGTGTGGTTTGACCCTGCACACAATCTTTTCCCAGGTAGGGATGATAAAGGAAGAGATAGAAAAACTAAGCTTCCAAGCGAAGTTGCACAGGTAAAAAGTTTTTCCCCGGAAGAAGTTAACCGAATTAAAGAATTAAATATAGCCCTTTCTGAAGAAAATCAGAGACTTAGGCAAGAAAATGCAGAGTTAATGCAGCTTCTAGATAAAGAAACCGATCCTGATAAGTAGGAATAAGCAGGTAGTTTAGGAGGAAAAGGTTTGAGGATTTAGCAAGTGCGATCGCTCTATCTCCGTGTTAAAATTATCGTAAGCAATTGAGGTAGCTGGCTATGAAATGGGAAGAAGTATGTGAAAATAAACAGTTGCAAGACTTACCCTTTAAGATTGAATTGAACAAATGGGGACAAATTGTAATGAGTCCAGCCAAACTAAAGCATTCATTTTACCAAGGGAGAATACAAAGTTTATTAGAAATGCTCCTGAAAACGGGTGTGGCAATGCCAGAGTGTGCGATCCAAACAACTGATGGAGTTAAAGTTGCTGATGTTGTTTGGGCTTCCGATCCAAGAGCAGATATTATTTTAGAAGAAACAGCAGCTTCTATTGCTCCTGAAATTTGTGTGGAAGTAAAATCTGCTAGCAATACATTAGAAGAAATGTTGGAGAAAAAAGATTTATACTTCGCCGCAGGTGCAGAAGAAGTTTGGGTTTGCGATGCCCAAGGTAAAATGAGATTTTATAATCCACAAGGAGAATTAAGTAAATCTTTGTTAGTACCAGAATTTCCAGAGCAAATTCAACGCAGAAATCAACCTACAGCTTGAAAGGGAAAATGGGAGTGCGATCGCTTAAATTTAGTAAAGGCGATATTTTCAGTTTGTAGATACACTAGAAATAGTAGCTTAAGAGGCGCAAAAGCTTATGATAGCAGAACTCTTAGAGAAAACCAGAGGATTAGAAGATCGACATTTTATTCTACCAGGTTATTACAATTGGCAGCAATTCAAAGCAATTGAAGCCTTGATAGATGAAGTGGGTGGCGTGCGGTTATCTTATCTTGATGGGTGTGTGGAGTTTATGACACTAGGCGAAAACCATGAAACGATTAAAAGTTTTTTGGCTATATTGCTAGCACTCTACTTTTTTGAAAAAAGGATTGAATTTATTCCTGTAGGCAGCGCAACTCGTGAAGATGAGGCTAAAGCTGTCTCATTTGAACCAGATGAGTCATATTATATAGGAGAAAAGAAAGAACATCCCGACCTGGCAATTGAAGTAGCAATTACTAGCGGTGACTCTAGAAAACTGGAACGATACAGGCGTTTTCGGATTGCAGAAGTGTGGTTTTGCAAAAATAATAAACTTTCTATATACCGAGTGCGTGAAGATAATTATGAGCAAGTTTCCCGTAGCGAATTTTTACCGGAATTGGATTTGGCATTGCTGGTGCGTTGTGTTCTAATGCCGTCGAAACTTGAGGCTATGGCAGAGTTTATAAATGGAATTCGTCAGCAGTAATTGAATGAGTGCGATCGCGCATGAGAAACCCGGTTTCTTTCGTTGGAAATGTCGATATTTCCTTGCTTCAACCCAAAGAAACCTGGTTTCTGCCCAGCTAGATATCAGTTTCTCTTATATAGGTACTAAACCTACCGACAGTACCTATTTAATGGGTACTGTACCTATTCCGAGTGTCAGAAACCGGGTTTTTGTGATTAACTCCACCCCAAAAGCTTAATTTTTGGTTCAAAAACCTGGTTTTTCAGGTCTTTCCCCAACGCGCATCAGCACCTCGTCCCCGACATTGCAGACGCCCAGCATCTCTCTCTCGGCGCAAGATACGGCGAATCAAGTCAATTCCCACCGTTGGACACCGTTCCTGCAATTCTCGAATCGAGAATTCTGAAGGCAAATTATTAATTGCATCCAAAACGATCGCAGTTTTACTTCCTTTCGCTGACGTAACATACCCCACTCGCTGCTCAAATTCTCGATACGCCGACAGCAGCATCACTCCTAAAAAATACTCCCACCAAGGCAATAAGTTATGCTGACTTTCATGCCAACCTTGAGAAGACTGATAAAGTGTATCGTAATAGCTTTCTTTTGTTGTTTCGATAATCCGTTCTAAACTAATAAATCGCCCCACCTCATAATCTGCTTTATATAACAGCAACAGCGTTAATAACCTCACCATCCGTCCGTTACCATCTAAAAACGGGTGAATGCACAAGAAATCCAAGATATAAGTCGGAATAAGCAACAAAGGTTCTATTTCGCCAGATTTCCAAAGGCGATCGAATCTTTCTTGCAAGCGTTCCATCGCCATTGGAGTAGCATAAGCTGGAGTTGGTCGAAATCTCACTACTTTAGTTCCATCGGGATAAGTAGCACTAATTTCATTATCTACCGTTTTCCATCGCCCGCCTTTATTGACAGCAAATTGATAAAGATCGCGGTGCAATTGTAATATTACCCGGTGGTAAAAGGAATATGAGCATAGTTGTTATGAATCGTTTTCAGCACATCACGATATCCGGCGATTTCTTGTTCCGATCGATCTTGCGGGGTCGTTTTTTCTGCTACCAATTTCTTAATCCGATCCAATGGTACCGTAATCCCTTCAATGCGATTAGAAGATTCCGTACTCTGGATAACCGCAGCTTGACGCAAAGTTTCTAAAACTTGGGGTGCTTGTTGTTTAAATAACTCTTGCTTGCCCTTATACTCTCCAATTAGGCGAATCGTTTGGAGAAGTCTTTGATTAAGCGGTTGTCGTTCAATAAAACTATCTTCAAATGACTTCATCTTTCATTTACCTCGCTTTTTATATTATACTTAACTCAAGTAGCTAGTTACTTGCATCGTAATGGTTTGTAATCGCTAATAGGTACGTTTTTGCGCTTTAGCGCTCTTATCCCAGTTGTAATAAGAGCGCTAAAGCGCAACAACGTACCTACTACTTAATCAAATAACATCCAAGATATCTATGACAGAAGACACTGAGTTTGAACTAAAGAACCGCGAAAAGGATAAAGAACTAAAACGAAAGCAAAAGCGAATATCCTTCTGGGTGAAAGATATTTCTGTATTTATAGTTGCTCTCGTCATTATTTTGCTAATTGACTTTTACGCATTCACAATTATGCAAAAGGGTAGCGCTTCTGAGGGAGAAATGAGATTTGCGATCGCAGCTCTTTCTTCTACAGTTATCGGTCTTCTTAGCTACATGGTTGGGAGAGCTAGCAAATAGGGATAACCAGCATATTGTAGTTTAACATGGAACGGGTTGCCGGAGTGCGATCGCAGTTTTGGTTCCCTTCGCTGACGTAACATAACCCACTCGCTGCTCCAATTCCCGATCGTCGCTAGTTAATTCAATTTACCTCATCCCCACGCTCTGACAGCCTGGGGATAAGCATTTCATGATTAATGACTTTAGCAGCCAACTGCGATCGCTTAACGTTCATCCTTGCCGTACAATGGTGGATGCGTCGCCACCCAGCTACAATATGGTCAACCAGGCTTGCATTAGTACATTTGTTCTGAAAAGTTAAGCTCTAATCAGAAGTTAAAGCACAAACGCGGTTACTCCCTTCCCGATGGAAGACTATGTATAGTGAGAGGGCGAAGCATTGCGGGATTAATCTTAACTCAAAACCAAAACGTCAATTCCGCAATGCTTCGCCCCTACATAATCTTGTGGCGGGAACGGAATAAGTGATTTACCATTGATCTGTATCGCTAACTTAGGCGCAGGTTTCAAAGGTTGCTTCCACCAAGCGCCAGCTTTCCACATCCAACTTAAAGAATACACCGCCGTGCGACCAGATTTACAAGGTTTAGAGATTACGAAGGGGGAACTGAAACACTTGAGTGGTGTGAGTATTGATGCTGTCGTTAGACCTCCCACACCGCGAAAGTTTTTATCAGAAGTTTTTAACACCCTTTTGCTAATCGGACTAATTTCTGTCAGTAATTTTCTCTTGATTTTAGCTTTCCCGGATCATCGTCTGGCTTTAATTGCAGCCCATGCAGTTGTCGCCGCCGTATTAATCATTCAGGATGCCATCAAAATATTCTTTAGCTTAAATCACCGTCATTTTATCAATCTTATCGATGACGTTCACCGCTTTAATATCACAATTAAAGGTATAGATATTAACGATCAAATAGAAGCAGCAGGCAATCCCAGAGTTGGTTTAAAAGACAGAGAGCGAGTAATTCAAGCCCTGAAACTGACCCGCGAAGATATCATCCGCGCACTGAAGACCGAAAAAGTTCTCAGGGAAAACGAGCGGTTTATCAAAGTAAATCCAGACTTATTTGCCAATAACTTGACAGCTTTAGCAGCATTGCAAGTAAACGAACAGGCAAGTGAGTACGGACGCATTTTAAACGAAGCATTTCAGATCGGTTTGAGCATCCAAGATGAGATGAAACAATTGAAAAGTCGGCATTTAAATGAGTAAAAGGGATTGACATTCTGTGCGATCGGATATACAAGGATTAGAGATTACTAAGGGAGAATTGAGACACTTAAGCGGTGTCGATCCAGATGATGTGTTCAGAGCCTCTATGCTGCGAGAGTCGAGCAAGCAATTGACTTTTTTATTTAACGAACTATTGATTGCTCTTGCTCTCACTCCCATCATCGTCGGGGCTCTTTATACCTTTATAATTAGACCGATACGCGGGGCATCGATCAATTGGGCTATTTTATTACTAATAATAGTGCCAATTTCGGTAATCGCTGGCAGATGGTTCTGGCTGAGAAGCAATAGTCCGAAATTACTTGTCAATTTGCTGGATGATGTAGATAGGTATCATGCTGTACTCCAAGCTATAGATATTAGCGATCGCTTAGAAACAGCCGGTTCCTCTGGCGGAGTTTTAACCGATCGGACCCAAGTAATTGCAGCACTTCAGCTAACGCGAGAAGATTTAATTCGCGCTTTGATGAGCGAGAGGATTTTGCGAGAAAATAAAAACTTGATTGCTGCGAATCCAGAACTGTTCACCAATAACTTGAGAGCTTTAGAAGCGATGCAAGTCAACACTCAAGCTGGTGAATACGGACGACTTCTGAATGAAGCATTGCAGATTGGCCTCAGCGTACAAGAAGAGATGCGAAAATTGCAACATCAGCGATCGCGTTAAAAATGGCAACCAAACCCAAAATTATTGTTCTAGATGATGACCCCACTGGTTCTCAAACCGTCCACAGCTGCCTGCTGCTGACCCGTTGGGATGTCGAGACATTGCGACTGGGGTTGAATGACGAGTCGCCCATTTTCTTTGTGCTGACGAATACCAGGGCGCTTACGCCAGAGGAAGCAGCCGATCGCACTCGCGAAGTCTGCCACAACCTCAAACTAGCACTAGAAGCGGACACCCCTCCCCGCAACGGAGAGGGGAGTCAGACTCCCCTCTCTAACCCCCCCCCGTTGACGGGGGGGCAGGGGGGGGTTCTAATTGTCAGTCGTTCCGACTCAACGCTGCGGGGACATTACCCAGTCGAAACCGATGTCATTGCCGAAGAACTCGGCCCCTTTGACGCCCATTTCCTAGTTCCAGCCTTCTTCGAGGGAGGGCGATTCACCCGCGAGTCCGTGCATTACCTCATCGTCAACGGTGTACCAACTCCAGTACACGAAACCGAGTTTGCCCGCGATTCCGTCTTTGGCTACCACCACAGCTACTTACCCAAGTATGTAGAGGAAAAAACCAAAGGGCGCATTCCATCTGAAACAGTGGAGCAATTTTTGCTGGCAGATATTCGCGCCGGAAGTCTGGAAAGACTGATGAACCTCACGGGTAATCAATGTTGCGTTGTCGATGGAGAAACCCAAGCTGACTTAAACCGCTTTGCAGCAGATATCCTCACCGCCGCAAGTCTTGGCAAACGCTTCCTGTTTCGCAGCGCTGCCAGCATCTTAACCGCTTTGGCTGCCCTACCCCCGCAACCGATCGGCCCTGAAGATATGGCGCAGTACGTGCGGGGAGGCAAACCCGGTGCCGTAATTGTGGGTTCCCATGTTAAAAAGACTACCGAGCAACTGGAAAGTCTTTTACAAGAGGCGGGAATAGTTGCGATCGAAATTGATGTTACTCGCCTACTGGATGAATCCGTAGGGGCGGGTTTAGCAGATCCCCCTGATCGAGGACAGACAACCATTCAGCAAAACCCGCCCCTACGTGCCGCTTTGTTGGCAGAAACGCTCAAAACTGTACGTGATGCTCATGCTGGCGGTAAGACACCAGTAGTTTATACCAGCCGTCGGGAACTCACTTTTAAAGATACCGAAACACGGTTGCAATTTGGTGTGACTGTTTCAGCTTTGTTGATGGATATCGTGCGCGGATTGCCCGACGATATTGGATTTCTGATTAGTAAAGGAGGGATTACCTCAAACGATGTATTGAGTACAGGTTTAGCCTTGACTTCGGCGCGACTGCTGGGGCAGATTTTGCCTGGTTGTTCGATCGTGCGAACTCCAACGGATCATCCGCAATTTCCTAATTTGCCAGTGGTGCTGTTTCCAGGAAATGTTGGCGATGCAGATGCTTTGGCAACGACTTATCGACGGTTGTGCAAAAGTACAGCGATAAGGTGAAAAACATTTAGAAAGTGTTTGAGTGTAGGGTGCATTACAACGCACCCTACGAGCGAGAGGGGAATAATGATGCTAGAATAGATCGATATGAGCGATCGCACTCTATGTTCATGCTGGCGACACGCTCAAGCATTCGACCTCATCTACCTTGCTCTTGTCAGGTCAGTAGCTCCCTTCCCTATATTTCTGTTCTGAGCTTAAGCCTGGAAACGCTAGAATCATTCACAACAGCCACGCTGAGAGAGGATGTAAACAATGTCACTTGCACCAGTTGAAGAAAAAATGTGGGAGAAATCTCCCTCAAAAACTCGGATTAAAAAATCTGAGGATGAGATTAACAAGAAGTACGAATCACAAGAGAAGAGAATACTTACCGAAATCAACCGTGAAAAGCTTCCGAGTTTTGTCGAAGCGTTATCAAAAAATCCTAAGTACATGAATTTGCGCCCATTTTATCAGAGAAGGGCGCGTTGGGATAACAAGATGAAGTCACTACTGATCGAGTCGTTTCTAATTAACATTCCCGTTCCGTCTATTATTCTTTATGAGATTGATTATAACTCTTATGAAGTAATGGATGGTCAACAGAGAATCAGCGCTATTCAGGATTTTTATACAAATGAATTCGCGCTGACTGGACTTGAAATTTGGCCAGAACTAAATCAACTTAAATACGAGCAACTTTCTGTGAAAATTCGGGCAGGTCTTGATCGTCGTTCTATATCATCTATAGTAATTCTTAGAGAATCAACCTCCGATCCGGAAGAAGCTTTATTTCTAAAACAGAAGACCTTCGAGCGTCTTAATACTGGTGGAGTGGATTTAAGTCCGCAAGAAGTCAGAAACTGCTTGTATTATGGAAAATTTGATTCCCTATTAATAGAATTATCACGTCATCCCATATTTGCTAAAGCTTGGGGAATTCCTATCGACGATAACAGTCCAGAATTATCAATAAATACTCTTTATAAAAAGATGGAAGATGCAGAGTTAGTTCTCCGTTTTTTTGCTTTGCGAAATGTAGAGCATTTCCGTAATGGTATGGAGGGTTTTCTTGATCTTTACATGATGAAAAGCTTGGAATTTTATGAGCCAGACATTGAATTTTTCAAAGATATTTTTTTACAAACAATCAATCTGGCTCACCAAATTTATGAAAAAAATTTGTTCAAACCTTTTTCACCCAAGTCTGGAACTTGGCAGAAAAAGTCTTATAAAGCTTACTATGATGCTGTTATGGTTGGGTTTAGCAGACATTTGCATGAAGCAGAAATATTGATTGCTCGTAAATCAAGAGTAATTGAAGAGACAAAGAAGCTCTTTGATAAGCAAGAATCGCGTCTTTTAACAGGTGAGGGTAGAACTAAGGCTGATATCCAGGCTCGAATTAGGATATTTGACGAAATGCTCTCGCAAGTTATTGGGGAGTAACTTGCAATGTTTGATGAGCTTCTCAAGATAGTAAGTATCAATATTTCCACTATACGCAAAATTATCCAGACTAACGATAGGCTGAGAGGAATTGTATTTGGAGATGAGACTGTAATACAACAGGAATTAGATGAAAATACGCAACTTACTAAACTAATAGAAGATATTCCTAGTAACCGGGAGTGGCGAGTTTACGATCACTGTGCTGTAGTTACAAGGTTGTATGCTATTTATGAGCGATTTGTTGAGGATTTAATTGCAGAATGGCTTGAACTTTTACCCGGTATTGTTACAAAATATTCAGATTTGGAAGAAAGAATTAAAGATACACACCAGATAGGTGTGGGAAGATTATTACTAGACCTTAAGAAAAAGAGATTTAAAGACCTGTCTCTTAATGAGGTGATTCAAGGTTTATTTAATGGAGTAACTGGTAAGAAAAAATACAAATTAATCCCTGATACTTTTTTATTACACGAACAAAATTTACGCAGAGAAGTCCTAGAAAAATTATTTGCTGATGCTGGGATCTCGAACGCATGGGGTTGGGTGGATAAGCATAGAAAGGTTAAGCAATTTATAGAGGAGGTTCGAGGGAGTCAAAATACTGCGGAAGGAGAGCTAAATGAATTAATTACCTATCGAAATGATGCAGCACACGGATCTATTGTAGATGATATTCTCGGTACTGAAAAACTGCTAGAATTGGGTGACTTTGTAGAGGCTTTGTGCCAAGCTCTAGCGGAGTTAGTAACTTTTCAAGTTATTTCACGGCAAACTGCAATAGGTAAAGCTGAGGAAATAGGTCAAATTACAGAGTGGTTTAAGAAGCATAAAGCAGGAGTAGGGAAAGTTAAGGAAATCACTTTGTCTGTGGGAAGAAAACTTTTTCTGGTTAACGAGGCATCCTCATACTGTCGGTTCGCTACGATTGAGAGTATTATGATTAATGATATTTCTAAGAAACGGGTTGTAATTACCAGCGAACAGGAGGTGGGGTTAAAGTTTTTTGATATTGATGCGAAAAAAGGGTTGAGACTTTATATACAAAAAAAGGGTTATACACGAAAAAAGGGTTAAGCCTTTATGTAACTGAATAAAAAAGCGATCGCTCTTTTTATTCAGGATTGCACCGAAGTCAGCTTGCAAGAAGAGGTGGATGAAGGTTTACGGGCAGTTCTGTACCTCTGACGATCGCGCGATTTTTGACAGCAATAGAATAAGATAGTGGCGATCGCCAAAACTGGGTTTCACACCGATCGCATATTCCCCCGCCCGATCGGGTTAAAATTGATAGCTAATCTGCCTCTAGCGCCACAACTGCATGACTGTCGATTCTTCTGTTCCTTCCCCAGTCGAGACAATTCCCGAAACTCCCCCGCAACCAGTTCTGCCCCTGCAAGTCCACCTCAAAGGTGAAGAGGGACGGCTGTTATTATTGTTGCCGCCAGAAACGCCAAACTTGGATGGATCTCCGACCTCGCTTACTTGGCCCGATCTTTGGCTGCAACTCAAGCAGCGTCTTAATGCTGGCGAACGCTTCTGGCAAACAAATATACCAGTGCATCTTATGGCGCAAGACCGACTTTTAGATGGACGGCAGTTACAAGAAATTGCCGACGCTCTCTCAGAATCCCAACTTAAGCTGGAGCGAGTTTATACCAGTCGTCGTCAAACTGCCGTTGCTGCTGCTGCTGCTGGTTACTCTGTAGACCAACTCTCAGCAGCGATCGCATTTCTAAATAAACCTAACTCCCAAACAGGACAGGCGCTTGCCGAACCCTTATACCTGCAAACAACCTTACGCTCAGGGGTAGAGGTTCGTCACCCCGGCACTGTGGTACTCTTGGGAGACGTTAATCCTGGCAGTTCGGTAGTCGCTGATGGCGATATTATAATTTGGGGTCGTCTGCGAGGATTGGTTCATGCCGGTGCCAAAGGCAACGCCCAATGCTTGATTATGGCTTTACAGATGGAACCCACTCAGCTCAGAATTGCAGATAATGTGGCTAGGGCACCAGAAAAACCACCAGCTGAGTTTTACCCGGAAGTTGCTTATGTGACGCCCCAGGGAATTCGCATCGCTAGAGCAACTGGTTTCGTTAGGACTAGGGACTAGGCGCTAGAAAAGTCACTCATTCAAAAGTCACTCATTCAAAAAAAAAGCTCTAGGGACTGGGAAAATGTTCTTTAATCTTTAATCCTTCATCCCAATCACCGATCGCCCAATCCAAAATCCAAAATCCAAAATCCAAAATTCTTATGAGTCGTGTTATAGTCATCACTTCTGGTAAAGGAGGAGTGGGCAAAACTACCTCTACAGCCAACATTGGTATGGCGATCGCATCTCGCGGTCATCAGGTTGCTGTGGTCGATGCCGATTTTGGTCTGCGAAATCTCGACTTACTGCTGGGGTTGGAAAACAGAATTGTCTACACAGCGGTAGATGTGCTGGCAGGTGAGTGTACCTTAGAAAAAGCTTTGGTAAAAGATAAGCGACAGCCGAAACTTGTACTCTTACCAGCTGCTCAAAATCGCACCAAAGATGCCGTAACGCCAGACCAAATGAAGCGACTGGTGAGCGAGTTGGCAAAAACCTACGAATATATTCTCATAGACAGTCCAGCTGGAATCGAGATGGGCTTTCGGAATGCGATCGCAGGCGCACAAGAAGCGATCATCGTCACAACTCCCGAAATTGCAGCCGTCCGGGATGCCGATCGGGTGATTGGTTTGTTGGAAGCGCACAGCATTAAGCGCATCCAGCTAGTAGTCAACCGCATTAGACCCGCAATGGTAGAAGCTAACGATATGATGTCAGTACAGGATGTGCAAGAAATCCTCGCCATTCCCCTGATCGGTGCGATTCCAGATGACGAGCGCGTGATAGTTTCTACTAATCGTGGCGAACCTTTAGTGTTAGGGGAAAATAACTCTCTCGCCGCCGTTGCCTACCATAACATCGCTCGCCGTTTGGATGGAGAAAAGGTAGAATTTCTCGACCTGAACGCACCCCCGTCAGGTTTTTTTGCTCGCATCCGACGCTTCTTTGGCAGTAAACCCCGCAGTTAAGAGGGGGAGAGTGGGGAGTAGGGGGAAAGTGGGCGAGCCAGAGAAGCTAATAAATGATATTTTATTTTTCTCTATTCCCAAGTCCCTATTCCCAAGTCCCTATTCCCTTATTCTCTATTCCTTATTATTCACATCTACCATGATTAACGAACTTCTAGAAAAACTTTTTCCCTGGTCAACTCCTACTAACAGTCGGGTGGATGTTAAGCGTCGCCTCCAACTGGTAATCGCGCACGATCGGGCCGGACTTTCTCCAGAGATGATAGAGGCGATGCGAAAAGAAATTCTAGAAGTTGTTTCTCGCTACGTAGAACTGGATGCAGACGGGTTGGAGTTTGCGATCGAGAGTCACGATCGGGCCACAGCATTGATTGCGAATTTGCCAATTCTACGGGTCAAGGTTGAGCCAGCTGAGGAAATTACCTGAAGATATCAAGGTGTTCCCCCATCGCTATAAAATCAAGCTTGACTTCCACAAGTTGTTAAGGAGATGCCATGCCCCAAATGCAAGATATTCAAGAGAGCCAGGAACGCCTAGCCTCTAGCACAGTAGAATTTGGCAGAAAATTAAAATTCCAAAAGAACAATGCTTTTCAAGTAGAGCTTCAGCGGCGCGTTGATGAATTCTTTCTCTTCACCGGACGGCAGAAACGAGACTGTCCGCAGATGTATGTGAAGACAGCTATCTTACTGTTGAGTTTCGCCCTATTGTATGGATTATTAGTGTTCAAAGCCCAGACATGGTGGCAGGCGCTGCCCCTGTCCATTCTACTGGGTATAGTGGCCGCCGGAATCGGTTTCAACATTCAGCACGACGGCGGACATCAGGCTTATTCGAGCATTCCTTGGGTCAATAAGCTGACAGGAATGACCATAGCGCTGCTCGGCGGCAGTTCCTATAACTGGCACTGGAAGCACGCTGTGTTCCATCATATGTATGTCAACATCAAGGCTCATGACGGTGACCTCGATATCGGCATTTTCGGTCGGCTAACCCCTCACCAACAGTGGTTCCCGTTTCATCAATGGCAACACTATTACCTCTGGCTGCTATACGGGCTAATGGCGATCCGGTGGCAGCTTTACGATGATTTCCACAATGTCCTGATTGGACAAATTGGCGAGCGCCCATATCCGCGCCCGACGGGGTGGGAGTTGTTCATCTTTTTGATGGAGAAAGGGATCTTCTTTACCTTGGCTTTCGGGATTCCCCTGCTGTTTCACTCTGTCTGGGTCGTCCTCATATTCTACGGCGTGAGTGCGATCGTATTGGGTATAATTCTCAGCGTTGTGTTTCAATTAGCCCACGTCGTTGAAGAAGCTTCTTTCCCTCTGCCCCTGGAGGACACCGGACGGATCGATAACGCTTGGGCGATACATCAGGCTGAAACGACGGTGAACTTTGCCCGCTACAACCCTGTAGTCTCTTGGTTCGTGGGCGGACTCAACTTTCAAGTTGAACACCACCTTTTGCCCCAGATTTGCCATGTCAATTATCCTGCCATTTCCAAGTTGGTGGAGGAAACCTGCCAGGAATTTGGGGTGCAGTACAACGAACACAAGTCTGTCTGGGCTGGGATAACCTCCCACGGACGTTGGTTATGGCGAATGGGAATGCCGAATTCGATCGAGTGACATTCTCCCCAAATTTTCATCTGAGGTCGATCGAAAAAGCAGGAATTAACTCCGGCTTTTTCGATCTATAGCAACCGCCTTGGCGGTTGCTATATTTTTCTTGATTAAACTTGTTGATGAGTTGGTATTTTTATCAAAAACTCCGTACCCTCTCCCTTCGTTGACCTGCATTCTAACAGTCCCTTGTGCTTGTCAACAACAATTGAGTACGCAATTGCCAATCCCAATCCAGTTCCTTTACCGACTGGCTTGGTGGTAAAGAAAGGATTAAATATTTGTTGTACAACTTCTGGCGTCATTCCCGATCCGTTGTCTGCGATCGCAATCTCTACCCAATTTCCATCCAAGAGTTTAGTCCGAATCCAAATCGAGGGTGTAGGCGCTTCTCCATTCTCCTCCTCAAGGTAATCAATTGCGTTGTTTAAAATATTGAAGAATACCTGATTTAGCTGAGCGGGATAACACTCTATGGGAGGCAGATAGCCGTATTCCTTCACTACTTGAATTTGAGGCTCGTCATTAGTAGAGAGGTTGTTATAAGAGTTTTTAGACAGCCTGTGTTCCAAAAGTAAAAGAGTGTTATCAATACCTTCGTGAATATCAACTTGTTTGCTTTCAGCTTCGTCTAGCCTAGAAAAACTCTTTAACTTTACCACAAGATCGCGAATCCGATTTGCTCCAGATGACATCGAATCCAAGCTTTTTGGGAGGTCTTCACTCAGAAATTCCCAATCGAGATTTTCTAATGCCAACTGAATCTCATCAGTCGGGTTAGAATAGTGTTTTTGATAAAGGTGAATTAGGTTTAGCAGATCGGCGACGCGGTTTTTGGTATGAGCGAGATTGCCGCTGATAAAAGCGATCGGGTTGTTAATTGCGTGAGCAATTCCGGCCACCATTTGACCGAGGCCAGACATTTTTTCGCTTTGCACCAGTTGAGCTTGAGTTTGTTGCAACTCCTGCAAAGTTTGGCTTAGTTGCTGATTGATTTCGCCCAATTGTTGCTGGTATTGATAGACTCGCAATCCCGCTCGTACCCGTGCCAACAATTCATTTGATTCGATTGGTTTAGAGACAAAATCATCTGCTCCCGCATCTAAACCTTGGACTCGATCGGCTACAGAATCGCGAGCAGTAAGAAGAATAAAAAATGTGCTAGCTAGATCTGGTGTTGCCTTGAGGCGACGACAAACTTCTACTCCATCCATCAGCGGCATCATCCAATCGCAAAGTATTAAAGCCGGACGTACATTAAATGCTTTTTCTAATCCTTCTTCACCATTTTTAGCTACAGCAACTTCATAGCCTTCTAGTTGCAGGTCTCTTTTAAGCAGTAATCGAGTTGCGGAATCATCTTCAACTACAAGAATTTTTGACATGGAAAGGTGACGGGCTAGGGGCTAGGAGAAGAGAGGGGTAAAGGTGATTGAGAGAGAATATTTAAAATTTTGGATTGCAAATTTTAGATTTTAAATTTAAAATTTGCAATCTAAAATTACCATTGCTTGTTACCAATTAGCAATGAAGGTGTTGACCCGCTCCAGTATTTTTTCCAATTGTGCTATAATTTCCGACGCACCATCTAGCTGGTTTGCTTCAGCCTGACTCTGTAACCTTGCTGCGAGGTCTGGCATGAATCGAATAGCCACGGTAGCGCTCCCCCCTTTAAGCTGGTGAGCGCGACGACCGAGGATGTTGCAATCTCCGGAGAGCAGTGCTTCCTTGGCTTCTTTTAGGTAAGTTGGAGCATCTTCCATAAAAGCTTGGAGTAGTTCTAGTTGAAATTCGGCGTCTCCTCTGGCAATTTCGTAGAGACGGACGCGATCGACAATTTCTTCCGTTGGGGACTGGATTGGGAATTCTAAATTCATGGAATTATCTGCTGAAGGTTGAGATTCGGTATTTATATCTTGTTGTCGGTTATCCAGAATCTTTGTGCTTTCATCCTTTGTTTGTATCCATCGCTCTATAACTTCTGACAATTGTTTCGTAGAAATGGGTTTAGTTATATAGTCATCCATTCCAGCCGCTAGACACTTTTCGCGATCGCCGCTCATAGCGTGAGCAGTCAAAGCAATAACTACAGTATGCCGCTCCTGACATTCCCTGACGCGAATTGTCTTTGTTGTTTCGTAGCCATCTAGCACTGGCATTTGACAATCCATTAATACTAAATCGTAGCTAGTGTTTGTCATTAGTTCGATCGCTGCTTGACCGTTGGTAGCACAATCTGCCTGATAGCCCAATATTTTTAATTGATTTAGCACAACTTTTTGGTTAATTGGCATATCTTCTACCAACAAGATTTTGAGATTTGATGTTAATAATGGGTCATTAATAATAGGCGAATCAGGGGTATCCGACCACAGCCGATCAGATTGGTTAGCTTCTTCTCGATTACCGATCGCCGATGACTGATTACCCATTACCGCCAACATTTGACTTTTCTGCAAAGGGACTGTAAACCAGAATACCGACCCTTTACCCACCTCACTCTCTACGCCAATTTCACCCTCCATCAACTCCACCAGCTGCTTGCAAATTGCCAAACCCAAACCCGAACCTCCACAAGCTCTGGTGGTCGAGCCATCCACTTGAGAGAAGGATTGAAACAGCTTTTTCTGGTTTTCTGGTGCAATACCAATGCCAGTATCTCGAACAGAAAACAAAATACGGAATTCAGAATTGAGTATTTTTTTTGTATTGTAGCTTGTGACAAAGGGGGTTTCTTTATGAATTCTGACTGCGATCGTCACTTCCCCTTTGTCTGTAAATTTAATTGAGTTTTCTACCAAATTAACGAGAGTTTGATGCAGGCGGTGGGGGTCTCCGATTAATTGTTGGGGTACGTTGGCGTCAATCGAGGTTAGCAGTCTGATTCCTTTAGCATTGGCTTGTGTTTGTACCAGGCTTAGTACCTCTTTTATAGTGGTATTTAGATCGAATACCCGCCTTTGGAGACGCATTTTACCAGCTTCTAACTTGGAGAAATCGAGAATATCATTAATCAGTGCAAGCAGGGTTTCAGCACTGATTTTGATAGTCTGCATAAATTCTTGCTGGTGGTTTGTGAGGGTGGTTTTTAAAAGTAAGTCTGTCATTCCCAGCACGCCGTTCATCGGAGTGCGGATTTCGTGACTCATGTTGGCTAAAAAGATAGATTTCATCCGGGCAGCTTCTAAGGCTGCTTCTCGTGCTTCTACCAATTCGTTAATCACCTGAGTCACGATGATGATGCCACCAATTTGACATTTTGGATTGAGAATTTTAGATTTTAAGTTATTAGATTGTTCGTAGGTATCTATCGTCTCTGGTGTCTGGGTTGCATCCCGCCAGTCGAAATCTGTTTGAATGTACCACGGTTGGACAGCCCAGCAGAGATAGAGTTTGGTGCCATCTTCACGCTCGATCGCATCTTCGGGTAAGGAAATGACTTCTCCTTGCAGCGCCCGCGAATAAATTGCTTTTGTTTGCTTTGAAATTTCAGGTAAAATTTCATGGTGCGATCGCCCGATCAAGTCCAGCCCGTCCAGGTCGTAATCCTTCAGCCATCGATCGCTGTAGGCGAGATACCGCATCTCGGTATCAAACATCGCCATCGCCACAGGTGCGTTGGTCACAATTTGCCGCAATTGTTGGCGTTCTTGCTCTAAAGCCAGTTCTACTTTTTTGCGTTCGACAATTTCAGCTTCAAGGGTATAGAGCGTTTCTGACAACTCGGCGGTACGTTCGCGAACCCGAACTTCTAACCCATCGTAAGCGCGGCGCAGACTTTCCTGTGCCCACTGGCGTTGAATTTCGGCAGCAGCTCGTGCGGCAAAGATTTTCATAATTGCTTTGGCGCTTTCCACGTCCGAGAGGGGTTTGTCATGATTAACGCACAAAATACCGATCGGCTGTCGCGATGAGTCAAGCACTGGCACTCCTAGACAGCAGGTTACACCCATAACTCCTAACACCTTAGCTTCTGGGAAGAGTTCCTGCACCCCGGAAGGGTAGTAACACAGCTTTCCTTGTTCGATCGCTGTTTCGCAGGGAGTACCGGCTATGTTGTACTCGAAGTTTGTCTCCAGATTATCATCTGCCCAGAAAGCAAGAGTCTGCAATTTGTCAGGCCCTTCGCTGACAATTTCAGCAATAAAAGCGTAGCGAACTCCCAGCGCTTCTCCCAGATTGCGAACAACGGCTGGAAAGAATTCTTCACCCGTCACCGAGGCTGTTGCTACCACAATATTGTGTAGAACTTCTTCTGCCCGTTGGCGTTCGACAATCTGATTTTGCAGCTCTCGATTAACCGCTTCTAGTTGCTCTGGAGTTTTGAGAGCCAAAAATTGAGGCAGCAGGACTCCCATTTCTACGGCAGTATAGCAGGAGACCAGGGCGGTCAATGCTTTTTCCACACCCGATAGCCAATATGCTGGATGCCAGAGCGTCCAGATTTCGAGCAAGTGCCCCGTGCCACAAAGGATGATGAAGGCTCCAAATAAGCCAAATACGCCTAAAAAAGGGATCTCATTCCGCTTGTAGATAAAGTAGATCAGCATCGCCGGAATAGAGAAATAGGCGATCGCAATGAACAAATCTGAAAGCACGTGCAGCCAAACCAGTGGAGTTTCCCACAGGTAGCAGTTACCGTGCGGCATATACTGTGTTGGCGACAATAGTTGTTTGAAAAATTCCCACATATAAAATTGGTGATTTATGATTGGTGATTGTAAAATGGAAAATTTAAACTTTTAGATTTACAATTGTAAATTTAAAATCTAAAATTTCACACATTATCTATAAACTTCTTAACACGCTCAAAAATTGTTTCTAATTCCGCTATCATTTCATCTGCCCCCTCCAGATTGTTTAATTTTGCCTGACTCTCAAGCTTATGTGCAATTTCAGGCATTGAGCGGATAGCCACTGTAGCGCTTCCCCCTTTGATTTGGTGCGCGCGACGAGCGAGTATGTCAAAATCTCCTGACACGATCGCTAGTTTGGCTTCTTGTATGTAAGTTTCTGCATCTTCGACAAAAGCTTGCAGCAGTTCTTGTTGAAACTCAACGTCTCCTTTAGAGATTTGGGAAAGGCGTGCAATATCTACAACTTCTATGGATGAAGAATCGTTGGCCCGATCGTCAATTATATTTATGGCATTTTCTGCTGCTCCTATCAAGCTGAAATTTGAGTATGTAAGACTTTGAGGCTGACCTGATTCTATTGTTAATTCTTCCCGTTTGATTTGCAATTGAGAAGACCAGCGATCTAAAATTATTTGCAATTGTTTTAGATCGATCGGTTTGCTGATATAATCATCCATCCCAGCACCGAGACACTTTTCCCGTTCCCCAACTAAAGCATTTGCCGTCATCGCAATTATCGCATAGCGTTCGCCGTACAAACGCCGCAATTCTTTTGTTGCTTCATAGCCATCCATCACAGGCATCTGACAATCCATTAATACGATGTCATAATGCTCTGATGCTAAAATATCTAGTGCCTCTTGACCGTTATTGACGCAATTCGCCTTATAGCCTAACACTTTGAGTTGATTCAGCCCTACCTTCTGGTTAATTGGGGTATCTTCAACCAATAAAATCCGTAAATTTTTCTCAGGCGTCAGTTGTGGGTTTTCAGCAGTAACTTCTTCTTGCCTGCTTACTGCTGGCGACGGACTGTTTACCGCATTCAGCAAGCAGTCAAATAAGCGGGAGGCTTTCACAGGTTTAGTCAAATAACCAGCTAAACCCCGGTCTATTAAGTTTTTAGCCTCCTCTCGCTGTTTCGCTGTAGTGAGGAGAACCCATTGGGTTTGTTGCATCAACGGATCTGAATAAATCATGCGCTCCAACATAGTACCGCTTAGTTCCGGTAGCTGCATATCAATGAGAGCGATATCGTAAGGACGATGCTCAGCTGAGGCATTCCGCACTGCGATCATTGCCATCCAAGCTCGTTCCATTTCAGTCACTTCTATTCCCCACAAAATTGCCAGAGAACGCACCACTTTACGAATTGTGGGTTTGCTACTCACTACCAGCATTTTCAGTCCGGAAAGTGAAGTAATCACCGACAATGGTGCTGTCTGTAAAATTGTTTTTTGCAAGGGCATAGTAAACCAAAAACTCGAACCGAATCCCAGGGTACTTTTTACACCAATTTCGCCTCCCATCAACTCCACTAACTGCTTGCAAATTGCTAATCCCAATCCGGTGCCCCCGTATTTGCGTGTGGTAGAATCATCGACTTGGGAGAAAGATTGGAACAGCTTTTTCTGACTTTCTGGGTCGATCCCAATGCCGGTATCCTTGACCGAAAATCTCAAGCAATTGGTATTTGCTAATTGTGCTTCCTCATTAGCGATCGCCTCAACGTGGATTACCACTTCGCCAACGTCGGTGAATTTGAGCGCATTGCCTACCAAATTTATCAATATTTGCCGCAGACGGGCTGGGTCGCCATTGATTTGTCTCGGCACATCACTCTCAATTAATGCGGCTAGTTCTATGCCTTTGCTCTGTGCCGATGTGGCGAGCAGATCCAGTACGTCTTCCAGGCAGAGATTCAAGTCAAAATCCACTTTATCCAGTCGCATTTCTCCGGCTTCCAGTTTAGAGAAGTCGAGAATATCGTTGATGAGAGTTAGTAGGGTTTGACCGCTGACTTTCAAAGTTTGTACAAAGTCGAGTTGTTCGGGAGTTAGCTGGGTTTTCAAAAGTAAGTCTGTCATTCCCAAGACGCCATTCATGGGAGTACGAATTTCATGACTCATGTTAGCGAGGAACATGGACTTCATTCGGGAAGCTTCGAGTGCTTCTTCTCGTGCTTGTTGTGCTTGCTCAAAGAGAGTGGATTGCTGAATAGCGATCGCCAGTTGGACGCTAAGCTGCTGTAATAACTCGATCTCCGATTGAGTCCAAACCCTTGTATCGCGACATTCATGGGCAATCAGCAGTCCCCAGAGTCTTGAGTGCTGAGTGGGGGAGTGGGGGAGTGGGGGAG
>CASBRD010000206.1 GCA_949128025.1 Oscillatoriales cyanobacterium PMM_0008
GGCGGTTAAGCCATAAATCTGGGGTAGGGGCGAAGCATTCGGGCATATAATTTATTGGTTAAAACCGAAGATTTACTACCCGAATGCTTCGCCCCTACTGCCCTAATCGCCTTGGCGGTTGCTAGTTACAAAAATTGTGGTTTCGATCCCCCCTAACCCTCCTTAGCAAGGGGGGAACCGGACAAACATCTATCAAAGTCCCCCTTGTTAAGGGGGATTGAAAATCTGGTATGCTTATAACTAGCAACTTGCGTCACTATTATTCTCAGTCGTTATGAAAGCGAATGAAGTATTGCAGCGCTATGGAGAGGGGAGGCGAGATTTTCGCGGTGAAAATCTCCGATGTTTGTCTTTTAAAGGTAAAGATTTATCGGGTGCAGATTTTTCGGAAGCTGATATCAGGGGGACTAATTTTAGTAAGGCTAACCTGACTGGTGCTAAGTTTGTGGGGGCGAAAGCTGGATTACCGAAGCGATGGGTAATTACGCTGTTCCTTGGTTGTTTAGTGTTGTTAGTAATATCGAGTTTTTTGACAGTATTTTTAGGCGTTTTGGTGTCATACATAACCAGCCCAAAACTGGAAAACGCTATTGTCGGCTGGGTAAGTCTAATCGTATTTTTAGCTTTTAATTTCCTCTTGATTTATCGAGGAATTAACGCCATCGCCATCGCCATCGCCATCGCCATCGCCAGCGCCATCGCCATCGCCAGCGCCATCGCCTTCGTATCGATACTGTTGTATAGTTATCTTGGCTGGCGTGCAATTAAAGGAGATCCCAGAGATGCGTGGATTCGCGCAATTGCTGTAGCTTTTGCTGCTACGGGAGGCACTAATTTTCGCTATGCTAATTTAACCGATACTGATTTCACCAAAGCCACTCTTAAAAATACTGACTTCAGAAATGCTATTCTTACTCATACCTGTTTTAAAGACACTAAAAAATTAGATTTAGCTCGACCTGGAGAAACTTATTTAAAAATCCCCCAAGTGCGAGAGGTTGTAATAATAGGACAGGGACAGGATAAAAATTTTAAGCGTTTGAACTTGCAAGGAATTAACTTAAAAGGAGCTAATCTAGCCGATGCGAGTTTCATCAATGCTGACCTCAGAAATGCCAATTTACAGGATGCCGATTTATCCAGAGCAAAATTAGTCCAAACACAGTTAGATAAAACCGATTTTACTGGCGCTACTCTCACTGGCGCATATATTGAAGATTGGGGAATTACGAGGGGAACTAAGTTTGATGGTGTAAGGTGCGAATATGTTTATATGCGACTACCTACCAAATATAACCCCAATCCATTTCGCAAACCTGATAACAATAAAGAAGTTTTTGCCGATGGCGAATTCGGTGATTTTATTAAACCAATTGTTGATACCCTTGACCTTTACCACAACCAAAATGTTGATCCGCGTGCCATAGCAATTGCCTTTAAACAGTTAGCAGAAAACCACCCAGAAGCAGAGTTAGAAATTGTGTCAATTGAAAAACGTGGCGCTGATAAAGTCTTACTCCGTGCAGGAACATCTGCTAGTGCAAATCGTTCGGAATTGAGTAGTGAATATTTTGATAATTATAACGAAATTAAAGTATTAAATCAAGAGTTAAAAGCCAGATTAGCCGAAAAAGATGATAGAATTATCAGTTTACAAAAGATGCTAGAAACGGCTTTACAGCGACCGGGTTTTTATGCAGAAAACTATCACAATCAAGGAGGTACTATGTCAGACAAAAGCAGCAGTTTCAACATTAGCGACGTTGGTGGCGATGTTGCAGGTATCGTAGGCGGCGACAATAGCGGTGTCGCAGGTAAAGAAATGACCGGAGTTGCAGGCGGTGACATTAGCGGGACTGTCACTGTTAGCATCGGTGAACTTGAAAATTCAAACACGCCAGAAGCGCCAAAGTTGGCAGACTTGTTAAAGCAATTACAATCAGCAATTGAATCTGACACCAATTTATCAGATAAGGACAAAGCTAAGGTATTAAAACAGGTGAAAGCCTTAGCAGAAGCGGGTCAAAATCCCAAAGATGAGGATAAGAAAGATATCGCCGATACTGCAATTACGATGCTAAAAGGAATAGTTACCGGACTACCTCTTGCTGCAACTTTTGTGGAATCTTGGAATAAGTTGTTACCATTAATTACATCGGTTTTTGGTTTATAACAGATTGGAGATCTCATATCATGTCCGGTCGATTAGTCATAGTTAAATATTTGGTACGTTGTTGCGCTTCAGCGCTCTTTAAGATAGCGCTAAAGCGCAACAACGTACCTATTGATTAGGCCAAACTTTCTATTGTCAAGCTAGTATTATAGATATCACTGCGATCGGCCCATTACAATTATGGTTACTCAACTGCAATCAACAACTCAAACAGAAATTATTTACCCCGACTGTGACGGACAGCCAATGGCCAATAATACAGAACAATTTGACTGGATTGTCATCATTAAGCAAAATTTAGAATGGCTGTTTGCTGATGACGAAAATGTATTTGTCGCCGGGGATTTATTTTGGTATCCGGTAGAGGGAAAACCCAAGATTGTGAATGCTCCCGATGTGATGGTAGTATTGGGTAGACCCCAGGGTAAACGTCTATCCTATAAGCAGTGGGAAGAGGAGAATATATCTCCTCAAGTTGTGTTTGAAATTCTGTCTCCCAGCAATTCCCGTGATGAAATGGATCGTAAATTAATATTCTACGATCGCCACGGAGTAGAAGAATATTATATTTACAATCCCGATCTTAATGAGTTGCGGGGTTGGTTGCGGGGTGAAGATGGATTAGATGCGATCGCTTTCATGGCTAATTGGGTGAGTCCAAGGTTACATATCCGGTTCGATTTGTCGGGGGATAAATTACAGATTTATCGCCCAGATGGTGAAGCATTTTCAACTTATTTGGAGATTGAAAGACGACGGTCACAAGCAGAAGAAGCTTTGCAGCAGGAGAGACGGCGATCGCAACTTTTAGCAGAAAGATTGCGGGAAATGGGAATTAATCCAGATGAATTATAAATAAAGCATACAACAGAAACCCGGTTTCTATCTGTAACCATTTTCCCTCTTCCCTAGCCCCTAGTCCCTAGCGATAAAGCTGCATCACATCGGTAATCGCAAGGCGCGATCGCACTCCCAAAGTCAAAGACGATGTATGACCTCGATTCAGGTGATCCGCAGCAGCACAAGCAATCATAGCGGCGTTATCAGTACAAAATTTCAGACTGGGGAAGATTACCCGCAAATTATGAGATTCTGCGGCTGTTTGCAGGTGTTGGCGCAGTCCGCTGTTAGCTGCTACCCCACCGCCAACTGCGATCGTACTTAGTCCGTAGTCAAGGGCGCAGGCAATTGTCTTTCGTGTGAGCGATCGGGCCACGGTATCCTGAAAGCTAGCCGCAATATCATTTACCGGCAGAGGTTTTTCTCCCGACTCCTCCAATTTCTTCACCAATCGCAGCACCGCCGTCTTTAAACCGCTAAAACTTGAATCGTAGGGATGATAGCCACCGCTGGGGAGAGAAATTTTACCCTCCGGTAGAGGAAAAGCCTTTGGATTACCTTCACGCGCCAACTTGTCAATCATTGGGCCACCAGGATAACTCAGTTGTAACAACCGCGCCACCTTATCGAAAGCTTCACCCGCCGCATCATCGCGAGTTTCTCCCAAAGTTTCGTATATACCACAATCTTTCACATAAATCAAGCTCGTGTGACCGCCGGAAACCAGCAGGCAGAGAAAAGGCGGCTGTAAATCGGGCGCTAGGAGGTAAGAAGCGTAAATATGTCCTTCCAGGTGGTGAACCCCGATCAAAGGCTTCTCGTGGACGATGGCAAGGGTTTTAGCGGCACTTAACCCCACCAACAAGGCTCCCACCAAACCAGGGGCGCAGGTAGCCCCAATCCCGTCAATCTCAGCCCAGCCGATCCCAGCTGACTGAAAAGCTTCGGCTATCCCATCGTTAATCGTTTCGACGTGCTGGCGGGAAGCCACCTCTGGTACAACGCCGCCATATTGCCGATGGATGGGGATTTGAGAAGCGATCGTACTGCTTAAAACTTCACGATTCTTAACAATTGCTACCGCAGTTTCGTCACAACTTGTTTCAATCGCTAAAACTGTCGCCATTCACTGGTACTTTAAAAAATCAATGTGCTTTCCCTGCAAGAGAGGCTGTTTTCTAGTACAGCCACCTTGACTGTACAAACAACATCAACTTCTTGTAGGGAAAAGTTATTGTTTTGTAACAAAAGGAAACAATCCATGCGACGATTGTTCGCTCTGATTCTTGTAATCGGCCTCTGGTTCACATTTGTCCCCGCAGCGTCTGCTGACGTTGCTAGTCTTGTTCCTTGCAAAGACTCTCCCGCTTTCCAGCAACGGGTCGAAAGTGCGCGTAATACCACTGACGATCCCCAATCAGGCGCAAAACGATTTGCGCGTTATTCCCAGGCACTCTGCGGCCCAGAAGGATTACCCCATTTGCTCGTAGATGGCCGTTTAAACCGTGCTGGGGACTTTCTGATTCCTAGCATTCTGTTCCTCTATATCGCTGGTTGGATTGGCTGGGTCGGTCGTTCTTACCTGCAAGCCATCAAGAAAGACAAATCCCCAGAAGAAAAAGAAATCATCATCGATGTTCCTCTGGCCGTTTCCAAAATGCTGACTGGGCCGCTGTGGCCTCTCTTAGCCTTGAAAGAATTCACCGCTGGTGAAATGTTTGCCAAGGAAGAAGAAATCTCAGTTTCCCCCCGCTAGGTTATTTCCACCTTATTTTTGGAGAATTGTCGATCATGCAATACTTCCTGAAGTATCTTTCCACTGCACCAGTTATTGCCGCTGTTTGGATGACCATCACAGCTGGAATTTTGATTGAATTTAACCGCTTTTTCCCCGACCTGCTTTTCCACCCGATGCCGTAAAAATCTGTCTTTCGGCTTACGGATTTAAAGTGCAGGTTTCATCTCAGGGGATATGCTAGTTTTTTCTATTGGCTGTAATCTCAGCAAACTGGCAAAACCCTCTCCCAATTTGATAAGTGTTTGAAACTCGCGATTGCCTATAGGCGTTCCCCTAGCGTCCCGTAGGCAAATCGCGAGTTTTGTATTTGGAGCTTTTGGCAATTAGATTTGCAGAAAATATTTCAATGCAATACAATGAAAGATAATACTTTACTGTAAAAATGGTAATATGACTCTAAGTATTGAGCAACCAACAGTAATAACAGCATTTCCAGACCATACTCAACTACCAGAATCAGACGGTACTTTCGTGAAGAATTTTCA
>CASBRD010000207.1 GCA_949128025.1 Oscillatoriales cyanobacterium PMM_0008
CCCCTCTGCACCTCTGCCCCTCTGCACCTCTGCCCCTCTGCCCCTCTGCCCTCGTTTTAGGCAGATGTTTCCAGTCGGTACTGTGGCAAGGTGACGGTAACAATTGTGCCTTGATTGAGGGTGCTTTCGATGCGGATATGACCGTGGTGATTTTCTACAATAGCAGCTGCGATCGCCAATCCCAATCCCGACCCGGTTGCCGTACCGCGAGAGCGTGCCGGATCGACTCGATAAAAGCGATCGAATATGTGAGGTAAGGCGTCTTCTGGAATACCGATACCAGTATCCGTAACTTTGACTTGCAGTTGAGGATGGTTGCTTCGGCGTATAATTCTTTGCAATTCCACGTCAACTTTACCCCCTGTCGGTGTGTATTGCAGGGCGTTACCAATTAAATTTGTAAACAGACGCGCCAGCCGATCCCAATCTCCCTGAAGCGTAAAAAAGTCTTCTTCTGTCTCCTCAAAAGTGCTGCTTGATGCAGTCACCATATCCAGAGAGAGTCTGATACCTTTTTCTGATGCAACCAGCTGCTGTTCTTCTATAACTTCCATTAATAAGGCGTCGAGAGGACAGAGTGAAAAGCTCGGCTGTACAATGCCGCTATCCTGTCTGGCAAGAAACAGCAAGTCGTCCACCAAACGCCCCAGCCGCTTGGTTAGCCGTTCGATTACTTTCAACTGCTGTCGGTGCTGTTCGGACGATCGATCCGGATCTGCCAACGCTACCTGCACGTTGGTTTGAATCATCGCAATTGGACTTCTGAGTTCGTGAGAAGCGTCAGATGTGAATTGCTTGAGGCGTTGGTAGGACTCCCGTACAGGTTCCATTGCCAAACCTGAAAGCAACCAGCCGATCGCAGCAACGGAAATCACCATTACACTGATACCCAAGCTGAGATCGACTATCAGCTGGCGGCTTGGTTTCGTCACTTCAAACCAGGGATGGCTGACGCGCAAATATCCCAGTACTTGCCGCCCCATCTGCACTCTTTCTGTTACCTGTCGCAAGACGGTGGGGACCCTTGACTGGGGCAGCTTCTGGTTCTCTGTTCCTCTGAAAACTCGGACTGTTTCACCCGTGCGGTTGGCGTGAATGGCAACATTGAGCGGTGACAAGAAAGTTGACCACAGCAATTCGCCGGTGGGACTGAACCACTCTAGATCGATGCGATCGTCCTCTACGGTATCCTCATTGTCTCGAAAACTGGCCTCTATGTTGACGCGGTATTTGCGATCGGTTGCTCCGGCTGAGTCTATGACGAGCGATCGCACCACCACTTCCACTACATGATTGAGGGTATCGTCAACCCGCTCAATTAAAGTGCTGCGGACATATAGATAAACACCAGTCGCAAACAGCAGCAGCAACACTGCCGTAACAGCGGTGTACCAAATGGCGAGGCGGCGGCGAGTCGTTTGAAACACGATCGAAATTTAAACAGGTCGGTAAATATTTATCTAATCCGCCTTTCATCCCCCGCCAATAAGATATGGCGGGGGATGAAAGGCGGGTTAAAATTGGGTAAACTGAGTACCCAATTTTAACAAATCATGTTACTATACTTATCAGGAAAATCTTAGAAAATACCGTCGGGCAGACGGAAATTAACGCCTCCGGAGAGAACGACCTCTGTGATGTTGGGTCAACCCAATTAAGTAAGCCGACTCGTAGAAAGAGGAAACCCAATGAGCAATCTTTGGAGTCCCGCGCTACTTGTACTGAGCGAAGCCGAAGTATATTGGGTACTCCTTTCTTAGCGCCGGGAGGATGTCAAAGCACCTTTCTCATTACCGATCAAGCCATTTGGCTGGATCGCCAGATTATTTTTTAATTTGGAATTAGCATTGAGAAACCTCGTTTCTTTGTTTGTAAAGTCGATATTTCGTTGCTCTAACCCGCATATTCTCAGTTTCTGGCCTTACTGAATCGGTCATTGGTCTTTGGTAGATTTTGCCGTACATGGCGGAGTATGTACCAAAAACGGGTCTTTCGGAATTATTATGCTAATGTTTACAATGAACATTTTGTAGGGCACGGCATAATTAAAATCTTGGTACGACCGACATATTGATGATGCCGTGCCACTACAACAGCATATTTGATCCGAAAGAACCAAACTTTTCCTCTTACTTAAAGTGTTATGAAGCTCCGCGAACGTTTGGCACAGTTGTCGGACGAACGGGAGGTGCAGCAGCACCATAAGTGACTCGGCAACCAATATTAAAGATGCTGGAGCCGCATTCAAGTGGCACTACTTCACCTCGGAGCATGGCGCTACAGCTAACATAACCATCACTGTTAGTGTCCTCGATCATGCACTCAATCGGTGCGGCACCTGCACGCTCTGACCAACTCTTCATGCCCATACCTGCAACCATGTGCGCCCAAAAGAAATTGAGCAGAAAAAAGCCAACAAAAATGGAAACAAGTGCAGTAGCAATTAACCCTGCTCTGATTTTCCAACTGGAAAAATAATTTTTGAAATTAGCTGCCAGATTAGGCTGTACAGCCGGAGATTCATTTGTTTTTTGTTCTTGTGTTTCAGACATGGGAGTGATTCTCTAAAATTCATTCAGAACAATTTATTGGGTCTTAGGAGTCAGATCGATCGTAACAGGTCGGTCGCTACAGGGGACTACCTCGCTAGAATGACTATCCAGCCAGCCCTCTTTTTCGCTGGGGGCAACTTTGAGCGTAATTCGCCCTGTTTCCAAGTGCCAGACGCCAGCAGACCCCCCAGCAATGCGTAATCGGCTGTCATATCGGGCTGCCCATAATTGCTTCATCACGATGATGCGCTAAAGTGTAACTCATTTTTTCTTGTTCGAGTTTGTTTAAGAACGTCACTAGCTTATCCAAAATCGGGGTTGTCATTTATCAAATCTCCCGTCACTCAACGATTTACGAACTACCTTAAAGCCAGCTGCACCCTCTTCTTGGTATTAGGTACGTTGTTGCGCTTTAGCGCTCTTATTACAACTGGGATAAGAGCGCTAAAGCGCAACAACATACCCAGAAAGCAAGTGACTAGCAACTTGAGTTACTATGGAATATAACAAGTTTAACGTAGATTACAAGATATGCGATCGCTCATTCCGGCAAAAACTGTGAGTCTAGAACTTCTGCGGAAGTGTAAGGACATAATTGCGGAAAAGTCTCTTCTGACAGTCCAGTTTCAGCACTCGCCTGTTCCACCGCATCCGAATAGCATTCAGCAAACACTTCCTCAAGATACGGTTTGAAACTGGGGGAATCCTTCAGCGCTTCCCGAATTCGTCTGCGATGTTCAACTATGCTACCTTTCCAGCTACCGCTTCTCAATTCTGGTTGATATTGCCACTTGAGCAAGTGGATCAAGAGAATGATAAGATTACTCTTTAGACTCTTGCGCTCACTCCGCCCCATGTCTTCTATTTCCTCAATCAAATTTTCCCAGTCGATGTTTGAATAATCATGAATCCGCAACTTTTCTACTGTGGTTTTAATCCATTTCAGGTAGTCCGTCTCATACAAGCTCTTGCGGTTAGCGTCTATTTCTGTCTTCATAACTATTTCCTCTTAAGATTTACAACTGGTTGACGAAAGATTTCCACCCGACTAGGAGCCATACCATTCTAAACCGGCTGGTAGTTCTTCTGCAACAAATTCGATGTGGATGACACGGCGATGGCGAGGATTTCGTGCAGGTTGGGAAGCATGAACTAGCAAGGGTTTCATCGCCAGCACTCCACCGCAAGGAACTGGACAAGTGACAGCGTTGACTTTCAAAATTTGGATAATTTCCGGTTTTAAATATCCCCGATTATGGGAACAAGAAATAATTTGTAAAGGTGCGTTGTCCGCAAAAGTATTATCCAGATGAATGCGTAATGTTAGCATTCTTTCCAAAATAGGAATGGGAGGTTGGACGTGGTGAACGCCATCTTTAATCAACCAGGCTCTGAACCCAGGTATATTAATACGTTTCTTTACTGCAATAGTCATATCCATAACTCCTTCCACTATGCTAAATCCATACTGTTCTATTTCCTGACGATATGTGATTGGGGATACTTGTTGCATAAGTTACCTCATCTGGAATCAGGACAGCCATTCAGACACGGTTTTGAGAATTTTTTACCTATTTTACTCCCAAATAAGTTTTTTTTATCCGGAAATTTAACAAGTTTTGTGTAGAACAGAAGTAGGTAGAAAGAAGCAGGTGAGTTATTTTCGTTAGCAATTACTCAAATATCAACTTTTAATCAATGAAGATGATCTATTATGTCTAATGGCTACAACAATAATAAATCTCACTTTGTCCGAATTGTCTACTCAAAGGTCAAAATTAACGGTAAAGTGCAGTTGGTGCCGTTAGAGCTTTATGCTGATGGTTCGATCGGACCGTCTGTTCGATCGCTACTTAAGCGGAAAACGTCCGAAAAAACTGTTGAGTAGGATCTTTCTTGAGAAGTACACAGAAACACTGTGTCGAGGTAAACTATCCAGCATAGATATGGTGATGTGAGGTTGTGCAAAAACAGGTGATGACTCAGACGCCCCAACCGTTTTCCGTACTGGGACTTCCGGTACATCTGTTGGAGGACTATTCAGGTTGGCTGCTCTCGCGGTTGCACGAACAACTGGGCGGTCATGTGGTAACCCTAAATGCTGAGATGAGCATACAGGCAGAGCGTAACGCTTCGTTGGCTAGTGCGATTCACCAAGCGGATCTGGTTATACCCGATGGCTCTGGAGTGGTACTATATTTGTTGTTCCAAGGCAAGCGGGTGCAGCGTTGTCCGGGGATTGAACTGGCAGAGTCTCTGTTGTGGCAAGCTGGGCAGTTGGGGAAGTCGTGGCCGGTGTTTTTCTATGGAGGCGCACCTGGGGTAGCCCAGGCGGCAGCAGAGGTGTGGCGGCGACGAGTTTCGGGATTGACTCTAGCAGGTTCGCAGCACGGTTATCTTTCACCTGCGGAAGAAGAACAACTGCTGCAAACTCTCAAGGATCTACAACCTCGCCTGATTTTTGTTGGTTTGGGTGTGCCGCGTCAAGAGTTGTGGATTGCCCAACATCGCCACATCTGCCCTCAAGCTGCTTGGATTGGTGTTGGCGGCAGTTTCGATATCTGGGCTGGGATCAAGTCTCGCGCCCCAGCTTGGCTGCGGAATAATCATTTGGAATGGCTGTATCGTCTTTATCAGGAACCTTGGCGCTGGCGGCGGATGTTGGCTTTACCTCACTTTGTTTGGCGTGCTTTGGTGACGAGTTTGGCTTGATTCCAAGTGATATCATGTCTGGTTACATCGGCATTGTCTGTGGGCATCATTGGTTAAATTTAACCGCAGATGAAGACAGATGAACGCAGATGAACGCAGATAAGATCGGGATTTTTTTAGACAACCGATGCTACCGGACATGATATGATTGGTGATTGGTGATTGGTGATTGGTGATTGGGAATGGAGAGAAAAAAAAGGTTATTCTCCCGCTCTCCCGCTCTCCCACTCTCCCACTCCCCTCTTTCCCACTCCCCTCTTTCCCTAGCCTCTAGCTAACTGCCGATCGCATCCGCTGTCGCTGTTGTATCCGCTCTAGAGTTCCCACAGGAATAGAGGCTATCAGCTGGCGGGTGTATTCTTTTTCGGGTTCGCGATAAATCAGTTCGGCAGGGCCAATTTCTTCGATATTGCCTTGATTCATCACCATAATGCGATCGCTCATAAATTTCACGACGCTGAGGTCGTGGGAAATGAAAATATAAGTCAGACCAAACTCTTCCTGCACTTCTTTCAAAAGATTCAGCACTTGCGCTTGTACCGAAACATCCAAAGCGGAAACAGATTCGTCGCAAATGATAAATTTAGGATTGAGAGCCAAAGCACGGGCAATGCACACTCGTTGTCGTTGACCGCCAGAAAACTCGTGAGGATAGCGGTTCATCAAGTTGGGATTTAAACCGACGCGCTCTAGGAGGTAAGCGGCCCGATCGCGACGTTCTCGGTAGTTTTTGTTTATACTGTGAATCAGCAGGGGTTCCATCACCGCGTCCCCAACTTTCATACGCGGGTCGAGGGAGCTAAAGGGATTTTGGAAGACAATTTGCATCTCCCGCCGCAGCTTCTGTAAAGTTTTCCCAGTCAGAGCAGTGATATCTCGACCTTCAAACAGGATTTTACCGCTCATCGGTTCGATCAATCGCAATAATGTGCGAGCCAAAGTAGTTTTGCCGCAACCGGACTCTCCCACCAAACCCAGGGTTTCACCCGCATAAACGTCGAAGGAAATATCGTTCACCGCCATCGCATAGCGTTGGGTGTTACCAAATATCCCCCGTACCGGGAAGCCTACTTGGAGGTTGCGAACTTCTAGCAGTGCTGAGTGCTGAGTGGTGAGTAAAGATTCTTCTCTGTTCCTCTTCTCTGCCCCTCTGATGCCATCCTGCGGTGCTTCCCGGCTTTTTTCCCTAATTTCCAATACTTCGCCTGTGGGAGCGGTTACGACTTCCATGTAGTCAGAAACGGTGGGTAAATATTTCAAATGCTGGTCTAGGCGGGGACGACAAGCTAGCAATCCTTTGGTGTAGGGATGCTGCGGACTGGAAAAGATTTGCCACACCGGGCCATATTCGACAATTTTTCCCTGGTACATTACCGCCACGGTGTCGGCAATTTCTGCAATTACACTCAGGTCGTGGGTAATGAACATCATGGACATACCGCGTGCGTTAGATAATTCCAGCAGCAGTTCTAGGATGGTCGCTTGTACGGTTACGTCCAGTGCGGTGGTGGGTTCATCGGCAATTAAGAGGGTGGGATTGCAGGAGATAGCCATTGCAATCATCACTCGCTGAATCTGACCGCCAGAAAGTTGGTGGGGATAGCGATCGAGTATTGCCAGTTTTTCCTGGTTGATCTGCCTCAAGATTTCTCGTTCGTTTGGCTCTTGTGTGCCTGGTGATGGTTGCCAAGATTCTAAGTAGCGCTGGCGCAATACTTCATCGCTCTTGAGGAGCTTGACTTCTTGCAAAAGTGCTAGAGCTAACCGCCGCGCCTGAGCATCGGATACGTTTTGATGCAGCCGAATTGCTTCCGTTAGCTGAAATCCGATCGTATAAACCGGGTTGAGAGAACTCATCGGTTCTTGGAAGATCATCGCAATTTCACCCCCCCGGTACTGCTGCATTTTCCCCTCCGGCAGTTGCAGCAGATTGACTGGCTCGACATCCGCCTCTGACTTGCGAAACCAAATTTCGCCGCTTGTCTTGCCGGGGTAAGGCACCAAACCCATTACGGCCAAAGATGTGACAGATTTGCCAGAACCTGACTCGCCTACTATTCCCAAAGTTTGTCCTCGTTTCACCTCAAAGGAGATGCCGTCAACGGCTTTGATATGTTTCTCCTCCGTTGGGAATTGCACTTGTAGGTTGCGGATGTCGAGAACAATGTCAGTCATGGAACACAAGCATCAAAATTAACCATATCTTAACAGCGACTGCACTTTTAATGGCGTCATTCCGGACGCTTTGTATGAAAATTTCTAGTCCCTAGCCCCTAGCTATAGGAGAATTGCCATCCGATTTAGCGTTGCGGCACTGTTCCAGACTGGGTTAGTCTGGCGTTTGCAGGTAAAGTTGTGGCGTTGGAAACTTTGTCGAATATCATTGCGTTGGGTTTAAAAGCAGAGGGTCTGGGAAGTCCTGCATCAATGTCATTTAGTTGCATACGCAACTTACCGTCGGCTGTGAATTCAAAAATGGTTGGCACTGTTTTATTATCACTTGTGGTCAGATCGATCTGCATGGGCGAACTGGTCGAGGCAGGAACTCGGTATCTCAGCTGCATTGCGGGAGCTGTATTAGAGGTTGATGGCAAGACGATGAATAATTTGCCGTCAGGTGCAAAAATCAACTTGAGTGTACTATTTGCTGAAACTTTTGTTTGCCATTCTCCGCTCAATCGTTGGACAGCGGAATTGGCGTTTTTAGCCCAGCCTTGTGAAACTAACTGTGCAGTTGAGGTTTGAGCTATTGCTGAGTAGCCGATTGTACTGAGTAGACCCACCAGCAGGCTGGATGCGATTAATTTGCTCATAGCACTAGGACGATGATTTTGATTGAGGACAGGGTTACTCATGAAGTTTTAGTACTGAAATCTACTCGATTTTAACAACACCTGTATTTCTGGTTGGTTGAGGTGCTGTATTTGTACGGACGTTGCGATCGCGCTCTTTGTGCCACTGGTACTATGAGAGTACTATGGGCGAAAATGCTTACTATATAGCTGGAAGCGATATAACTGTTTAGTAGACACCTGCGGGGAATGAGTCAAATGAAAGGTGATGTGCCTAAGCCTAGTGTGCAAGATCTGCAAACCCACATAGTTGACTTGCTGGGGCAAGTTACTGCTTCGATCGATCGGGCCAGTACAGGGCTGAAATCTGATAGTGCTAGCGAGAAATATGGCAAATTTCAGCGGGAAGTCAGCGAGGCCACCCGTAATGTAGCAGAATTGGAACTGAGAATGGCGATCGTCGCGCCGATGAAGGCTGGTAAATCTACTATCATTAATGCGATCGTCGGTCAAGAGGTTCTGCCCAGCCGCAATGCCGCTATGACAACTCTACCGACCGAGATTATTTGCGACCCTCAACTTAAAGAACCAACACTAATCCTGACTTCCCATATCCAGGGAGTTTTCCGAGAAACATTTGTGGCTTTGCAGCGTAAAATCAATGATTTGGGGACCGATCGCGTGCAGCAAAAAATTGCACAATATCCTCATTTGGCAAAGTTGCCAGAGAAAATTCTGGGAATGTCTAAAATCTCAATCCACGAAAAGATTTCAGGGCGTCAGCAGATCATCAATAGTTTGCGTGCTTTAAACGATATTATCCGGCTGTGTAGTGTTTTAGATCCGCTGTCAGACCCGCTTCAGTCGCTGATGGATGTGCCTCGCATTTACACTCCATTTTGGCATTTCCAAAAAACTGTCCAAGCAGAAAAGATCGGCAAATTAGTAATTGTGGATACGCCTGGGCCAAATGAGGCGGGTGAAAATCTCCGGCTGGCAAATGTGGTTTCGGAGCAGCTAAGAGCAAGTTCCGTGGTTTTGATTGTACTGAATTTTACTGGGCTGAACACGAAGGCGGAAGAAGAAATTAAAAAAGATGTTCAGAAAGTTATCGATTTACGGGGTAAGGATAATTTATACGTTTTGGTGAATAAAGTTGACCAGCGCAAAGATGGCGATATGACCACTGAACAAGTGCGGCAGTTTGTCACGGCTGAATTTGGTTTGGGTGATGGCGATAATACGAATCGCGTGTTTGAAATATCAGCTAGATGGGCATTTTCATCAACTAACTTTCTTGTGGAGTCAGAACAAAATCCCGGTGTAGAAATTGGTCAGATGAAATCGGCCCGATCGCTTGCCCAAGACATATTCCCTATAGACTGGGAAGAAGAACTAGAAGATACAACAGTAGAACAACTAAAACGTAAAGCTGAAAAGCTTTGGAAAAAGTCAGGCTTCGATTCATTTTTGGAAAAAGCGATCGACGCACTGATGGTAGAAGCTGCGCCTCGTTGCATAGTATCTTCCCTCAACATTGCTCGCGGTCGTCTGGTGGAACTGCTTGAAGATATGCAGATCCGCAGCAGCGCTATGAACGAAGATGGAGAGAAATTACAGCTTGAAGTTCGGGCCCTGGAAACGGATATGTACAGCATTGAAGAGTGTCGCTCTCGTTTACAAGAAATAGATAAAATCAAAGACAATCTTTATGAGGAATTTAATAATATTTTGGAAGCCGTCAAAAAAGAAGGAAAAATGGGCGTAGAAACTTATTTTATTGAAGAGGAATATCAACGCGGTGATTTTTTAAGGAAAGGAGGTATGAAGGCCAAAACTTTTTTAAACTGGATTTCTAAACAGGTCAAATCTCCGTTAGAAGTGAAGCGTCAGACTTCAATTGAATTCCCTACACTCAGAGAGGCAGAAGAGTTTGCAGATACAGCGGTGGCTTATGCCAAGCAGAGAGTAGATATATTGCTAGATAAGGTGCGTGAAAATACGACCAAACAAATCGAACAAGCGCGTCAAGAGATGATGCAGTTTTTGGATTCACAGACAAAACCTATTGTCGAGAGGGCACGCGAGCGTTTGAACGAAAATTTTAATTTGGAGCTATCGTTGCCCAATTTAAGATTAGAACCTGACTATTATATTGACTTGAACAAACCGCTGGTTATGCGTCATACGAGGACGATAGACCAGGGATATACAGAAGTAGTTAGAAGTTCAAGATCGTTTCTCCATTATTTATGGCTAGTTCCGTTTGAGGTGACAGAAAAGATTAAACGCCCGAACAAGCAGGAAAATTTCTACACTGTTTCTCTGCAAGGGATAGTTTATGAAGTTAATAAGATAATAGACCAGAATATTAATACCATAAAACAGGGGATTAATCAGTACTTGGATGAGGATTTCCAACAACGGATTGACGAATTTTTTAACGATCTCGATCGTTACCTGAGTAACTACCGAGACAGTTTAAAACAGGCACAATCAGATCAGAGGTTATCTATTGAGGCCAAAACAAAATTGATAGCATCTCTTAATTCCTTGGTTCCCGAACTTAAGGAGCAAATCAAAAAGTCGGATGACTATCTGAAATACACAGAAGATTTAATGTCGGGTAAGTGATCGAGAAACCCTTATTTAATTAAATTTTTGTGGGATGGGCATCTTGCCCGTCCCTAACTATAATTTAGATGCGTGAGAGCTTAGCACTGTGTCTGATTTGTAGTTATTCTTCATCTTGAGCCAACAGGGGCTTTTGTGCTGCGTGCCGCACAAATATAATCTGAACAGTACCATCAATTATGGTAAAGAGAATCCTATAGGCATTGCGTCCCTTGCCATATATCAATTGCCGGATCTCTTCCTCAAAAAAATCGTTCTCAAATGCAAGTGAGCAACGTGAAGGCATTTGTTCCAAGGACAATATAGCTTTGTACAATCCCTCCAACCACGATCTTGCTTTACGTGGGGAATATTCACCAAACCAAAAATATGCTTCTTCTATGGCCTGTTGAGCTTCAGGCTGTATGACTATCTGAAATTTTTTACTCATTTAGAACTGTCTAGCCGATCGAACAGTTCGCTGAAAAATTCTTCGGCATTTTTGCCTTTTCCCTGCTTCATTTGTTCAAGACCGAGCTTAATCCCTTTAAGCGTCTCAACCAACTCAGCAGCGTCAACAAGTGCCTGATAGGATTCTGTGTCTTGCACTACCAGTTCCGCTTTGCCGTTAACGGTCAGCACCAATGGGTGTTTGGTCACCTTAATGTGCTTTAGGAATTCGGTCGTATTGCGCTTAAAATCCGTAAGGGAATGAATATCTTTTGAAAGGTCTATCATAGCACGCGCATCTAATGAGCATCTAATTAGATGCTATTATAGCTTCGATACCAGATCGAAGTAAATCCTTCTCCCTAAATTACGTTATCGGTCATTCAGTTTCTATCCTAAACCTCGCTATCCCGCTCCCCCACTCTCCCACTTAAGAGCAGCGCTGCACGCATAGTTAAAACCGAAGAGCCGGATGGATTGTTGGCCCAAGCTTGGTGTGAAGCGATCGGTCCAGCATAGTTAGATTGACTAAATCAGCATTTAGGACTCAGTAGCAGTGACCTAGCGCACACAACCGGACTGTACAGGATCGATACTATAACATTTGTATCATCACAACCAACCTGTGGCCTCGATCAACATCTGAATCTAAATGAGTGAGATAATAAAAGGGTGAGGAAAAAAACAGCACCAACCTTTTGAGGAAGGGGCAAAATTATGAAACTTTTTCATGCAGCAACCCTAAGCTTACTCGCTCCCCTATTTTTGAGTGGCTCAGCTCTCGCCTTCGATCCGCTTCACGTACAACGGTTATTGTCAACTGGGGAATGTTTTCGATGCGATCTATCAGGGGCCGATCTCAGTCGCGCACATTTAATTGGGGCCGATCTCAGAGAAGCCAATTTGCAAGGAGCAAACCTCGCTCGCACTAACCTAGAAGGCGCTGATTTGACTCGTGCTAACTTGACAGGCGCTAACTTAACTCAAGCTTTTCTTACCAACGTCGATTTTAAGCAAGCAAATCTCGATCGCGTAAATTTTACTCGCGCTACGATTTATGACGCCAATGTGTTCGGCGCATCAATGAATAATCTTGATATCACCGATGCTAACATCTTTAACACTGCGATCGGCATTGGCGGAGAAGATGGGCCAGAAATCCCAGATTGGCCGTAGGTAGTGTTGATTTTCTAGCCATTGTGACATGACTCCGACCTAAAGGTACGGAGCTTCTAAGAATCACTTCTTAGTCTTCCTAGTTGTTCCCTTGCGGGTTTTCGACTTTGACCTAGACTGAGATATCTCAGTCCCTGGCA
>CASBRD010000208.1 GCA_949128025.1 Oscillatoriales cyanobacterium PMM_0008
CAAAGACCACCTAGAGTCGATCGATTCTGGCTACAAAGTGGAAAAAGCGTTCAACCGCGTGTTTGGTCTAGAAGCCTAAACATTGTAGAGACGTTTCATGAAACGTCTCTACAATGTTTAGACATAAAGGGGGTAATCGTTGCGGATTTGGTATGAGCTGCCAAACCCGCCCCTACCATCCAATACTGATGCAACCGGACAGGATATAACTGTTTAATTTGAATTCCAAAATCTAAAATCTAAAATCCAAAATCTAAAATTATTATGATCCATTGGCAATTTTGGTGGAATACTCTGCTTGCTTCTAGCCAGTACAATCCTCCTCGCTTTGTTGAGCTAATGATGTTGATATTGGCTATGACAATGCTTGGACTTTGGGGGATAACAGACAAATGGCCGTATCTGGGGTTAAGCTTGAGCTATGTAGTCGGTTCATCTACATCTATTTTGGTGGGGGAAACGATCGCGCCTTCCATTCATCATCGGGTGATGCAGATGCTAGCAGTGTTGGGTTTAATTATCAGTTTTTGGGTTTTTCACTTCATATTATAGCGGCTTGCGAGTGGGTAAGGTACAGGTAAATTGTAGGGGCGGGTTTTGCCATGATTCTTGTCCGTTAGCCACAAATTATCTGCCAAACCCGCCCCTACGCTACGAAGAAAATCATTTTATTTAACCTCACGCGGCTGCAAACCGCTATATATTTATAGATTGGTGAAGAATGAGGCGATTGCCAACCGGGTCATAAGCGTAGATTTCTCTGCCGTGAGAAGCGCTGATAATTTCTCCCGGAGGCGGGTATCCCAAGGCGTCAAAATGAGCGATCGCACTTTCTAAATCCCTGACTTCCAAACACAAACTTATCCCACTTTGAGATGAGTTGATAAACTCTTTCTCGTCAGTCTTTCTAGGTTTAAAAATTCCTAAGCGCAAACCAGAAAGGTGAAATTCTCCATAAAGATTTGGGATGTAGGGCTGGGGTTTTTGACCGAGAAGTTTAGTATAAAACTGGATCAGTATTTCTACCTCAACAGTTGCCAGAGTAACGAAAGCGTCTGTATATTCAAAAATCATAAACAAAAAATGGAACGTCGCAACACTCAGGATGGTGGGTTAGAATTGTCACAATGAAAGATGGAAATCTTGAGGAAAAAGGCTATGACTACAACTCTATCTATGCCCAGTTCTCTTGAATCCTTGCTGGGTAAAGAAGCAGAAGAACTCCTCACTTACAAAGCGAAAGTTTCTAAAGATTTATTGCATCTGCCGGGGCCAGACTCGGTAGAGCGGATTTTTGCGGTGAGCGATCGCAATCCGCAAGTTTTGCGTAGCCTACAACAACTATATTCTACCGGGCGTCTCGCCAACACGGGTTATCTCTCCATCCTGCCAGTAGACCAAGGCATCGAACACTCTGCGGGTGCTTCCTTTGCGCCCAATCCAATCTATTTTGACCCGGAAAATATTGTTAAGCTGGCTCTAGCAGCTGGTTGCAATGCGGTTGCTACCACACTGGGCGTTTTGGGCATGGTTTCTCGCAAATATGCCCACAAAATCCCCTTCATTGTCAAGCTAAATCACAACGAACTGCTCACTTATCCCAATCAATATGACCAGATTATGTTCGCCTCTGTCGAACAAGCCTGGAATTTGGGAGCGGTTGCCGTAGGTGCTACAATTTACTTCGGCTCCGAGGAATCGACTCGCCAAATTCAAGAAGTTAGCCAAGCCTTTGCCCTCGCCCACGAATACGGTATCGCAACTATCCTCTGGTGTTATCTGCGAAACAACGCATTTAAACAAGATAAAGATTATCATCTTGCGGCAGACCTCACCGGACAGGCAAATCACTTGGGCGTTACGATCGAAGCTGACATCATTAAACAGAAGCTACCTGAGAACAATAACGGCTACGGTGCTGTATCCCAAGCTACTGGCAAGAAATACGGGATGACGAATGACCTGGTTTACACAGATTTGACGACAGACCACGCGATCGACCTTACCCGCTATCAAGTGCTAAATTGCTACTGCGGTCGTGCTGGACTGATTAACTCCGGCGGTGCTTCTGGTAAAAACGACTTTGCCGAAGCAGTTCGCACGGCGGTGATTAACAAACGCGCTGGTGGTACGGGATTGATTTCCGGTCGCAAGGCGTTCCAGCGTCCGTTTGAGGAAGGTGTGAAGCTGTTTAACGCTATCCAGGATGTTTATCTGTCGCCAGAGGTGACGATCGCGTGATATCATGTCCGGTTACATCTGTCTTCATCATTGGTTAAATTTAACCGCAGATGAAGACAGATGAACGCAGATGAACGCAGATATGAAAAGAGATTTTTTAGCGTCCCGATGTTACCGGACATGATATGACTCTAATAATGGGTACGTTGTTGCGCTTTAGCGCTCTTTGAGCGCTAAAGCGCAACAACGTACCTGATATAACTAGCAACTTACGTTAGTATCTGTGAGTTAAGTGAGGCGGTCTGGATCGACGCCCAATTCCCGTAGCTTGGCTGCTAAAACATCAGCGCGTTGGCGTTCTTGCTCGGCGCGTTGGCGTTCTTGCTCGGCGCGTTGGCGTTCCAGGTCTGCTTGCTCCGAACTCCACAACAACAGGTCAAATATGCGGTCGTAGGGGCACGGCATAATTAAAATCTTGGTATGACCGACATATTGATGACGCCGTGCCCCTACAAAATGTTTATTTTGAACATGAGGTTTTCTGGGTATCTCACTCACCTGACAAAGGCTATAAAAGCACGACTTAGGCTCAACCGCTTTCCTGACAACAGATCTGAGTAATTGGTAAATTTGGCTACAACAACCGAAAAGGTAAAAAAAACACAATTTAAATTGAGGATTATAGGATATTCTGGAACACTAGAAAATAGCCGTATTTAGTCGGATAAAAAGCAAAAAGCATGAAGCTGGCAGCACGAGTAGAGAAAGTACAGCCTTCCCTAACGTTAGCGATCGCCGCCAAAGCCAAGGCGATGAAGGCGGTGGGAATAGATGTGTGTAGTTTCAGCGCTGGTGAACCGGATTTCGATACGCCAGAGCATATCAAAACTGCTGCCAAGCAGGCTCTGGACGCTGGTAAGACCAAGTATGGCCCTTCCTCTGGGGAGCCAAAGTTACGGGAAGCGATCGCCCATAAGCTGAAAACGGAAAATGCGCTTGGTTACACTGCTGATAACGTGATGGTCACCAATGGCGGTAAGCATTCCCTGTTCAACCTGATGCTGGCGCTGATCGAAGCTGAGGATGAAGTAATTATTCCAGCTCCCTACTGGCTGAGTTATCCAGAAATGGTGAGGCTGGCAAGCGGTGTACCAGTCATTGTGTCTACGGATGAGAAAAATAACTACAAAATTACGCCGGAGCAACTGCGTCAGGCGATAACGCCCAAAACGCGCCTATTTATCCTCAATTCTCCATGTAATCCCACAGGTGCAGTTTATACGCCGGATGAGATTAAGGCACTTGCCGAAGTGGTGGTTGAGAAAGATATTTTGGTTGTTTCTGACGAAATTTACGAGAAAATCATCTACGATGGAGCGAAACACCTCAGCATTGGCGCGGTTAGTGCGGAAGTTTTCGATCGCACGATTATCAGCAGTGGTTTTGCTAAAGCTTATTCGATGACGGGTTGGCGAATAGGCTATTTGGCGGGGCCAGTGGAGATAATTAAAGCTGCGACTACCATCCAGGGACACAGTACATCGAATGTGTGTACTTTTGCCCAGTATGGTGCGATCGCGGCTTTGTCCAGTCCCCAAGACTGTGTGGAAGAAATGCGCCAAGCTTTTGCTCTTCGGCGTCAGGTGATGTTTGAACGCCTTAACGCTATCCCTGGTTTAACTTGTCCCAAACCAGATGGTGCCTTTTACCTGTTTGTCAATATCACCCAAACTGGCATGACTTCTCTGGAATTTTGCGATGCACTGCTAGAATCTGAGCAAGTTGCAGCTATCCCCGGTATTGCTTTTGGTGCAGATGACTGTATCCGTCTGTCTTACGCGACTAATATGGCTACAGTTGAGAAGGGGATGGAACGTTTGGATAAGTTTGTGCGATCGCATAGCTAAGCTTGGCATTTCAAGAAACCCGGTTTCTCAAAGAAACCGGGTTTCTGCGTAAAGTCTAATGTTGTTTCAATCCCCTTGCGGGGAGATGGTTTTGAAAGCTTTTACCCGATGTTATCAAAGTTAACTACTATTGTGAGGGCGACGTTTCAATCCCCTTGCGGGGAGATGGTTTTGAAAGTCTGAAAAAACAACGTCAGAGTACCGCACAACAGTGTTTCAATCCCCTTGCGGGGAGATGGTTTTGAAAGCTTTTTCTGCTCTGTTAGTTTAGTTGTCGGTTTTGTCTCTTCTGGTTTCAATCCCCTTGCGGGGAGATGGTTTTGAAAGCTGTTGGTCGTAGTAGCAGGAGGGTTGTTAAGTATGTTAGTGTTTCAATCCCCTTGCGGGGAGATGGTTTTGAAATTATTCAATTTTCAAGGTTCTGGGTGTAGGCTAGGGTTTAGCTGCTCTACAGACCCAGAATATAACTTTGGAAGCAGGCTTATCAAGTATTTGGAAAAACTATAACCAATTACGAAGTTTCAAATTCCATTACTTTATGCTACGCTTGATAGAAACTGCCGCTAAAGATGCCCAAAACGCCCACCCAACCATAGCTACCAACGGTACAAAGTGATACAGGGAGAAAGTTTTACTATCAATGAAAGCAAATTCGACTACTTTTTTGGTCGAGTCACCTCAGACCCAGAAAACACCCAAAGGTCGTTACAAAATCTGAGAGAATTAAATAGACTAGGAATTGATGAAGCAGCGGGAGGGCGCGAGCGTTTACTACAAATATTTCAAGCAGGATTAAACGCACTAGAAGTAATAGAGTATAGAAGAAATACTAAATATGGAATCAGCATCGCTCGTCAAGTAGAAATGAGTAGTGAGCAAGCCACAGGAGCAATTATAGTTTGTTACTTTTACCCCAAAGGCGACCTCAAAGCTATTCCACAAGTTACCTCGATTATTCCTAAGATATACCAATAGGAGAAAATATGAAAATTCAACTGATCGAAAAATCGCAATTTGCCCAAATTGAAGGTGCGCGGCAAATAATTGCCCATGACCACTCTCGCCAATTTGCAGTTATAAAACTTGGTGAATATTTAGGAAGTTATGCAATCAGTTGGAGAAGTGACCTCATCGGCCCTATCGTCAAAAAAACACCGGATGAACAAACAGTTTGGATCGGAGTAGATCAACAGTTAGCAGCTATTAACCTGCAAAATGGTAGAATTATTATAGCAATGCCATTCCCTAATTACATCCTTCAAATTCTAACTTTGTCAAAAGTAACTGCCGTGCTTACTGAATGGGAAGTGCTGCTTTTTAATCCTGGAGGAACTGTCAGATTAATTGAAGACTTACCAGAACAAGCAATCGGAATGTCAGTTGTCGATGAGAATTTATTAATTCAGTTACTAGAAGGAGAAAGGTTAATCTTAAATCCTGAAACGGGATGTTTCATCGATCTTGCTGTTGCTGCATCTGTTTGAGAGTGCGATCGCCTTCTATAATCAAGGAGCGATCGCTAATCATTTGTCCATTGCCAAAAGCTAGATGTTAAGTTTTGTCAGCTTCTCTTGTTTCAATCCCCTTGCGGGGAGATGGTTTTGAAAGCGGGCTGCTTTTGGAAGCAGTATGCATTATATATTGCTTGGTTTCAATCCCCTTGCGGGGAGATGGTTTTGAAAGAATGTTCTGACAGAGTCACAGTTGTTGAGTATTCAAGGGTTTCAATCCCCTTGCGGGGAGATGGTTTTGAAAGCTTCGCGATGAAGCGATTAAGTACTACCAGCAGGTAGGAGAAGAGGTGTTTCAATCCCCTTGCGGGGAGATGGTTTTGAAAGACTAAAGGTTACCAACCCAGATAACGACCAATTTACTGGCGAAGGTTTCAATCCCCTTGCGGGGAGATGGTTTTGAAAGTTTTATTACGTTCATTTTATCGGGGAAGCTGGCTTTATCCAGTTTCAATCCCCTTGCGGGGAGATGGTTTTGAAAGTTGCTGATGCGTCTCTGATAGAGGCTGCTGGGTCTGACAGGTTTCAATCCCCTTGCGGGGAGATGGTTTTGAAAGAGGTATAATGGCCGGTTCGGTTAAACAAAGGTTTCAATCCCCTTGCGGGGAGATGGTTTTGAAAGAATTCCTCGCTGTAGTCGCGACGCTGCTTGCGGTAATTAACGTTTCAATCCCCTTGCGGGGAGATGGTTTTGAAAGCGTTACCATTAATGGTACTCGTGCTGGTCAAGAGATGTTTAGTTTCAATCCCCTTGCGGGGAGATGGTTTTGAAAGCATTATTGTTTTGAACCATTACTAATTGGAATCAAAGTTTCAATCCCCTTGCGGGGAGATGGTTTTGAAAGCGCACTCTCGCATTTAGCGGAATGTGGTGAAGAGAAACGCGTTGTTTCAATCCCCTTGCGGGGAGATGGTTTTGAAAGTCTATTAATTGATTGATAAGCATTTGATATTGGTATGTAAACACACTTTACAAATAACTTAAAAATTATTATAATATAAAAATAACACACACGAACACACGAGAGCAAAAACATGGCTTATTTCTGGAATAAAGGACGGCAAATCTTTTTCAGTTTATGTAAAGATGGGGAGTGGATAAGAGCAGATAAAGGTATTGAGTTTGAATATCAAGAAGATATTATCAGTATTTGGAAAAATCAGGTAGATGAAGATACATGGGATATGTTGCTTCAAGTTTTAAACTTAAATGCAACCTAGTACCAATCATGTTTCAATCCCCTTGCGGGGAGATGGTTTTGAAAGAGTACAGCTTAAAACCCTTTACCACTAAGAGTTCTACAGCGAAAATCCACGCACCTAATTTTTTTCTCAATTAAGCACCATTAGATTCGCAATAAGCAGAAAACTGGTAACTCAAAACCTTTACTACGAGTAGCATCCACGCACCTCAAGGACAGAATGCGGGTTTTGGCACTTTGACTAGGTGCGTGGATGAGTTCCAGCGACCATGAAACGAAATCGCCGGACATTAAAAGACTGATTCAATTTTCAAGGTACTGAAGAATGCGGATTGATTTTCCGACACTTCCACAGTACCTTTTGGAAATCAGCTTGTCAAGGCTTTGGAAAAAACTCAGTCAAATTCAGATCACATATAGCGTTGGAGGCGGTTGCGGCGGACTGCTACCAATAGTCAAAGTTCTGGGCAGCGCATCCGCAGGCACCCAGTAGAAGCGGACATCATCCTTCAGGGGATTGACCCGCCGCTTCACCTGTTCGTATAGCTTCGCCATTTCATCCAAAGTTAAGAAACACTCAAAAACCGAACTCTGCACCCTTCGTCCATAGCCCTCCAAAAAATTAGATAACTTCAGACGCCGCCCATCATCTGGGATATCATAAACAACCAGCACCAACATCAGACCACCCTCACAAACGCTTCATAAAAAATGCCATCCAGCAAGCAGCGTTTGTAGCGCTGAACTTGCAACTGAATAGCGCGACGATAAGAAACCTTAACCTGCACATCTGGATGACTGGTAGAATCCCCAATTCGCTCCTCAAATTTCTTGATAAAAAACCGCCGTGCTTGTTCGGACAAATAAACACCACCTTCCTGATTAGGCCAAGTAAAATCAGTTGGTTTGATCGCTTTTTTATTAATTAGCGTCATCACCAAGCTATCGACGACAGGCGATCGAAATTCCTCCACCATATCAAAAGCAAAAAACAGTTCTTTCCGGTCAGAACCATGTAGATTTCCCAGATAAGGATTCAACCCTTCTGCCAGGATAATACTCAGCACATTATTATGCAGCAAAGTATAGCCAAAACTGAGCAGAGAGTTAACAGGGTCTTTCGGTGGACGGCGATTTCGTTCGGTGAAAGTAAATCCCGGATTGACAATTAATTCCCCGAAAGCTGAAAAATAACGAACCGCACCAATTCCTTCATAACCACGTAAAGAATCCAAGTTATCAACAGTTGACCCAGCCTCAATATCCTTCGCCAATCCAGAAATTGCTTCTACTACCGTTGCGAGTTGTCGCTTCCGATTCAGCTTAATCAAAAAGTTCTTCGAGTTTTGTAGTTTTCCCGCCACAATTGCCCGTGCTGTTTCCAACCGAAACTCCTCATCATCTTGCAGCATAAACTGCGCTTTTTCGGCATTCAAATCGCAAAATTCCGCAGGCCACAAATGCCCCTTGTATTGTCCCGTTTGGGAGAGAAACACAACGGGAATTTGAGCATCTAAACATTCCCCAATGGCGCTAGTAGATAGCTGCACGTTGCCAAATACCAAAATTCGCTCTACTTCGCGGATGGGAATTTCTAATTCTGCTTCCTTGGGTGGCTGAACTAAAAATCGTCCTTGTTCCTTGCGAAGCATAGTTCCTTGATGCACTAGATAAAGTGTAGACATTCCGTTCCTCCAAACAATTTCATCGGATTCAATTACTACTTTTTCCTCTTGGCGCACCTGATAACCCAACACCACAAATAATGGTGGGGGAATTGGCTGTTGCTTATCTTTTAAAGCTTTCACCAATGCCAATTCCATTTCTGTCGGTTGGCAAATCGGGTCGGTATGAATTAACCGCAGCGAACTACTTTCAACAGGTGGTGCGATTTGGGGAATTTCCGGTTTTTTAATCGGTACGATTAAGTCTCCGGCAAATGCTTGCCCCAAGAATCGAAATCCTCGATCGAAATTAGTGATTTGCGTTTTTTCTGGATGCAATTCCAATCCCATACTTTCCAACAACATTGCCACATCTTCTCGCGCTTGAATTATCCGATTTTTGGTGCGCGACATCAGCACAAAATCATCGGCATAGCGGACAAGTTTCAGTTCGGTTTTGGAGATAATTTCATCAAAATCATCGAGATAAACATTGGCAAGAATGGGTGAAATTACCGCACCTTGGGGAAGTCCTTGTTCTGGCAGAATTAACCCTTCTTTGGTGAGGATTCCCGCCGATAGCCAAGCTTGCACCAAAGACAATACCAAGGGATGATTGACTCTTTCAGCAATTTCTGCTAATAGTCGATGGTGTTGAATGCGATCGAAATATTTAACGATATCGGCATCCAACACCCAGTCATAGTCCCTATCCCGCCAATAAGCCACTTGCCGCACTGCCATCAGGTGGCTGCGTCCCGGCCTATAGGCAAAGCTAGATGGCTCGAAATGCTTCTCTAGCAAGGGATGTAGCACTTGCAACAATGCTTGCTGAACGATTCTGTCCCGCACGGTAGGCACGGCTAGCTGCCGCCAGCCGCCGTTTTGTTTGGGAATGAAAAATTGCAGCAGAGGTAGCGGAAGGTACTCTCCGCTGGCAACGGCTTCCCGTAGCTGGGCTAAATAGGCGTCGGCATGGAGGGCAAAATGGGCGATCGTTTCGCCGTCAACACCCGCACAACCGTTGTTTTCGGCCACTTTTTCCCAAGCTGTTTGGAAGTTTTGGCGATCGAGAAATAGAGAAACCAGGGTCTGTGTCATGGTTTCAGCGTTTTTGGTAAAAATATGCTTCCAATTTATACAAAATCACGAAAAATCAAGCATTGTAAGGGCGGGTTTTGTATTAGGGATATCTGTGAAATACTTAATTTATCTGCTAAACCCGCCCCTACACCTCTGATTATTACTTTGGGTAGTAATCTAGGATTAACTTAAGATTGAGGATTGAGATGAAGCGAAATTTTGTCACTACTGCTTTAGCTGACCCAACTAAAAACCTATTACTGTTTTTGGTTTTCAGCACTTTCGGTTTAACCCTAGCTTCCAGTGCGTTTTCAGATTTGGTACTCAACAGCTTTGGCAGTTGGATGCAAGTACAATTGAATATTAGCAAAGAAGCATTTCGGGTCGGAGTTTTTAGCTTAATTTTGTTAATTCTATTGCTAGTTATTGCAGTAACAGATTTAAATGATTGGCTGGCGAAACGATATGCACCCACCACCGTCAAACCAAAACCTCTGAAAGCGACAGTGGGGGGTTAATTGCGATCGCCAGCAAAACTCCACCCGGCGTAAAATCAGCAGCAGAAGCTGCGATCGAACATCACTGGTTAAAAGGACTCGGCAACTTAAAAAACTGTTGGATAATTTGTAGTGGCAAGGAATCAGAACAAACTGCCAGACAAATCGTGCAGAAATTAACCGCACATCCAGACAGCCAAAATCTAACAGTTTTTGATTTCAATTACATTGACCCTGACGACGCAGCTAAAACACTCAAAATCACGCTCAAAACACTTCCAGAAAAAGATGTAGACGATCCAAATGCTACCTTTATGCTGATTAATAGCATATACGAAGAAGCAGCCAACGAAGGAATAGAAGTAGCTGATATCATAGCAGACTACACTGGCGGCACCAAATCGATGACCGCAGGTTTAATTTTAGCCTGCGCTCAACCAGAACGACGCCTGCAATTTATGCGTCCTGGTGGTTATACTGACGACGGTCGCGCCGATCTAAAGTTAGATTCTATCGCTACAGAAGTTAAGGTTTCTTTCCGACTGAAAGCCGTTCGTTAATTTCATTAGCTCACTTGTAGGGGCTGGTTTAGCATATATCCTTTATTTCTTACAGATCGCCTCACAACAAAACCCGCCCCCACTTTAGTTACCAACTTTTGCTATTATAGCAACCGCCAAGGCGGTTAGGACAGAACAATTCCCGAAACCCTTGATTCTAAACACTTCTGACCCTAGTCCCTAGCCCCTAGCCCCTAGTCCCTAGCTATATTAGCCAGGAAATTGATTTCTGGGCGGGTGTGGACGACATCACAGAGGGATTTGTCAACATTATCGTTGATTTTTGGGCGAGGGGGAAGGGAAATGCGATCGCTTCTGAATGGTAGGAAGTTGGTAAAATCGGTGAAACAAGCAATTTGCGTTAAAGATTAGGCAAATTATTGGGATCGATACCCTGAGATCTCAAATAAGCGATCAGCCTTTCTTTTTCCTGGCGTTCCTGTTCAATTTTTTCTATCGCCCAAGGTAACAAATTACCATCTTTATCCCACCACCTTAACCAATACCCAGTTCTTCCTTCTTTTGTTCCTTGCCAAGTTCCTAAAAATAATCCCATTGTTTCAATCCAATGACGACCATTTTCATCAGGTTGCTTTAATTCATAGCGCCCATTTTCCAGTTGATAATATTCTAATAACCCGCCATCTGGGTCAAATATGACGTAAATGGGAATTTGCAATATCTGTTCGTAAAAAAACCATTTTCCGGGGGGATAGGTGCGTTTAAAAGAATATTCGCTCCCATCTTTATCTGATAAAAATTCTATGACAATAGCTGGGAATTCCCCTTCTAAATTGGGTGTATAGCTTTGGCGGTCTGCTAAAATCTCTTTCACTGATGCTACATATACCCAATCTGGTGCTTTGGCGATAAATTGCCCGTTTATTGTGGCACACAGAGCAAAGTTGGAGGCGATTAACATTTGTGGTTGAATAAAACCACTGATTTCTAAACTTTCCCGTAAAGCACCTGCTAAAAGTGGCTGTCCTGTATTTTCCACTGGTTCATCCTCTAACTGAAAATCATCGGGTAGAGTCTCCCAAGAAATGACCATTCCTGGGGGTGATTTGGTTTGGCTGAGTAGGGTTGTCATAAACGCTACGGTTGATTTATTTTGATTTTATCAAAGTTTCGGTGGTGAGGCGCTTAAGACTACTTGCCGTTTCTCTCCAAAATGAGGCAATATAGGGAAAAATCCTATTTATAGGTCAACCTATGCCCCCAAGCCGTAGATTAGCTGACTTAGAAAAAAACTTAGAGTTGTGGTACGAGCAACTTGGCGCGGCGGAAAAGCGTCTTGCCATCACGGACGAAATTTTTGCAAAAAACGCTATCGAGTCAGCCCGCCTGCGATTCAAATCGCAGGCTAATAGCGAAAGTCCATTGAAATGGACTGAAGAATTATTGATAATTTCTTGGTGTTGCAGTCGGTTTTAACCGACTTTCGCTATTAGCCCGGAAATCAATTTCCGGGCGGGCTGGATGGAAAGGCGATATGCTTTTTTTGGATGAGGTAAAAGTGCGATCGCGCATACTTGATATACCGGCACTACGCCACCCCAAAACCCGTGTATTCCCTCACGTAAGGCGCTTGAAAACCTAGCACGATATCTTCCTTCGGCACCCCCATTGCTGTCAACTCATGAGCAATTCGCATCTCTGTTGTATTGTGCTGTACCCAAATCTTCCCATTTTTAATATCCAAATGCAGCACGCAACCATGCACCCGACGATGCTTATCCCAACCGACATTCATCACCTGATAACGATCCTGTTGCGTATCAAAAACCGTTTGTGATTCAATCTCACCATTAGAGATCGGAGTCGCTACATATTCAGTCAATATCGCTTGAATTAATTGACGATATCGCTCGACTTTATCCATTGTACAATTATTTTATATCTGCGAGTTTGTCAATCACATTTTGATAGATAGAGAGATGCGATATGCCTACGGCACGCGGCGTTTCCCTGTTGTGCGATTATTTTTTTCTCTCAATTTGGTTTATTAACCAAATTAATCATATTAGATTTACTACAATAAATCAATCCCTCTTCCCGTGAAAAAAAGTTTAGCTGCTTCCAAATCTTCTTTTTTTAAAACTATGGTTGTTTTGTTATTTTTTAGGTGTAACCGATAACTTTGGACAAAGAGGCTGTTAACTTTTTCAATTCTGTCAATTTCACCCCAAGGAATCAGCAGAGGTGACGATCCAATATTAAATACAGGAATGACACTCAGATAGATTCCTTCGGGAGTTATGCCTACATTTAGCGTTCCTTTATACCGAATCCAACCCACAGAACCATGTCTCATACGGCGAATGTTGTGTGGGGGTGGTTGGTTGGTTTTGTAGAGTTTGGCAAGGCTTAGCCAGCTTCTCGAAAATAGGAACCAAAAAATAATGGCGTTAACTACGATCAAAATGATAATCATCGGATCGGGAGGGTGATTCATAAGTTTTCATTCTCAAAATCTAAAATGGGAGAATTGATTGCGATCGCGCAACAGCACAACCTGGAGTTTAACTTGCCGGAAATGGTATAAAAGTAGTACATTACAAAGAAACCCGGTTTTTTAGAAAAACCGGGTTTCTCGGCTGAGGTTTCTCCAAGAAACCGGGTTTCTGAACTTACAATCCATCATTTAAGACTGTGGAAAAAACCGAAAAAGAGAAAATGCTGGCAGGCGAGTTATATGTCGCTGCTGACTCCGAATTAGTTGCCGATCGCAAACTAGCACGCGGTCTGACCAGAGTATACAACAGTACTACTGAGTCAGAAACAGAAAGACGCACCCAAATTTTAACCGAATTATTTGCCAAAGTAGGCCCTAATGTTGAAATTGACCCGCCTTTCCACTGCGACTACGGGAGCAATATTTATATCGGTGACAAATTTTACATGAACTTTGGATGTGTGATTCTCGATTGCAACAAGGTTGAGATTGGTGAAAACGTCCTGTGTGGGCCTTACGTTCAGATTTACGCAGCATATCACCCTACTTCCCCCGCAAGTCGTCTGACTGGTGAAGAATTAGCCGCACCTGTAAAGATTGGTAACAACGTCTGGATTGGAGGTGGTGCTATTATTTGTCCAGGGGTAACTATCGGTGATAACACAACTATAGGCGCTGGCAGTGTAGTTGTAAAAGATATACCTGCAAATGTTGTTGCTGTAGGCAATCCCTGTCGAATTATTCGATATTTATCTTAAGTTTTGCACTGAAAACCATGACACAGGAAGAGAAAAGGTTAGCAGAAGCACGGGAACGGAAAGCTCACTGGCGGCGTTGGGGGCCATATTTGAGCGATCGCCAGTGGGGAACCGTCCGCGAAGATTACAGTCATGATGGCTCAGCTTGGGACTATTTTACCCACGATCAAGCTCGCTCTCGCGCCTATCGCTGGGGAGAAGATGGAATTGCCGGAATTTCCGATAACCATCAGCGCTTGTGTTTTGCTATTTCCCTATGGAATGGCGAAGATCCCATCTTAAAAGAAAGACTTTTTGGCTTAACGGGAAATGAAGGCAATCACGGAGAAGATGTCAAGGAATATTACTTTTATATAGACAGCACCCCCACTCATTCCTATATGAAATGTCTTTATAAATATCCGCACCAAGCTTTTCCTTATGACCAATTGGTAGAAGAAAATCGTCGTCTCAGTCGGAAAGACCCAGAATTTGAACTGCTCGACACAGGTGTTTTTGATGATGACCGTTACTTTGATGTTTTCGTAGAGTATGCAAAGAACTCTCCAGACGATATTTTAATTAAAATTAGTGTTGCAAATCGAGGCCAAGAAGCTAAGATATTGCATCTTTTACCAACTCTTTGGTTTCGTAACACTTGGGCTTGGAATGGAAATAAAAATAAGCCATTCATGAAAGTCAGCAAAGCAGACACTCAATTCAGCGTCATAGAAGCATCGCATCCAGAACTGGGAGAAAGATGGCTTTATTGTAACGATTCAACGGAATTTTTATTTACAGAAAACGAAACCAACAATTGCAGATTATTTGATGTCAGTAATCCTTCTAATTATGTCAAAGATGGAATTAACGATTATATTGTCTACGGTCATAAATTGGCGATTAATCCCCATAAATTTGGTACAAAAGTAGCAGCAGATTATTTACTAAACATCGGTGCAAGTGAAACTAAAATAATCCAACTGCGACTGACTGAATCTGCCAATTTAGCGCAACCTTTTGGCACAGAATTTGACACTATTTTTCAAAATCGCCAGCAAGAAGCGGATGAATTTTATCAACGCATTAGTCCATCATCTCTGACAGAAGACGAGCGAAATGTGCAGCGACAAGCTTTTGCGGGAATGTTGTGGAGTAAGCAATATTATCACTATGTTGTAGAAGAGTGGTTAAATGGCGATATGGCTGCTCCAGCGCCACCAGAAGACCGGAAAAAGGGGAGAAATTGCGAGTGGTTTCATCTCTATAACGATGATATTCTCTCGATGCCAGATAAATGGGAATATCCTTGGTTTGCAGCTTGGGATTTGGCTTTTCACGTCATTCCTTTGGCGATGATAGATCCTGATTTTGCTAAGAAGCAACTGGAACTATTAACTCGTGAGTGGTATATGCACCCTAACGGTCAAATTCCGGCGTATGAGTGGAAATTTAGCGATGTAAATCCGCCTGTTCACGCTTGGGCTGCATGGCGTATTTATAAGATGGAAGAAAAAATGTATGGACGGACAGATAAACATTTTTTGGAACGAGTATTTCAAAAGTTGCTGCTCAATTTTACTTGGTGGGTGAATCGGAAGGATTTAGACGGCAAAAATGTCTTTCAGGGGGGATTTTTAGGATTAGATAATATTGGTGTTTTTGATAGAAGTTCTGAACTTCCTACTGGCGGACATATAGACCAGTCGGATGGGACAAGCTGGATGGGAATGTATTGTTTGAATATGTTGGCGATCGCACTCGAACTAGCCAAAACAAATTCGACTTACGAAGATATCGCGAGCAAATTTTTCGAGCATTTCCTCTATATCTCTGACGCCATGAATCACATCGGAGACATAGAGTCATCACTGTGGGATGAAGAAGATGGTTTTTACTATGATGTTCTGTATTTATCCGCAGATCGTCATTTAACTTTGAAAGTGCGTTCAATGGTAGGACTGATTCCGCTTTTTGCTGTTGAAACACTCGAACCGGAAACTATAAAGCAGCTGACAGGCTTTAAAAAAAGGTTGGAATGGTTTATTAGAAATCGTCCCGATTTGAAACAGAATGTCGCTTGCATGGAAACACCTGGTATTGGTGCCAGAAGACTGTTGGCAATTGTCTATCGAAGTAAATTAAAGCGCATTCTCCAAAAATTGCTTGATGAAACAGAATTCTTTGGAGATTATGGCATCCGCGCCCTTTCTAAATATCATGCCAAACATCCTTATATCTTTAATGTAGATGGATGTGAGTTTCGGGTAGATTACGAACCAGCAGAATCTAGCAGCACTCTTTTTGGTGGAAATTCCAATTGGCGCGGCCCAGTTTGGTTTCCGGTCAATTATCTGATTATTGAATCGCTGTACAAGTTTCATTCTTACCTGGGAGATGATTTTAAAATGGAGTGTCCGACAGGTTCTGGTCAAGAAATGACGCTTGGGGAAATTGCAGATGAATTATCTCGCAGACTAACAAGAATTTTTCTTAAAGATTCCTCTGGCGATCGGCCCGTTTACGGTCGGATTGAAAAATTACAAAATGACCCTCATTGGCGCGATTATATTCTTTTCTACGAATACTTTAACGGCGATAACGGTAGCGGACTTGGTGCGAGTCATCAAACTGGATGGACGGGATTAGTCGCGGAATTGATTCAACAGTGCGGAGAGTTTACGGCTAAAAATAAAGATGCAAAATTTACAGAAACATAGGTGCAATTAAGTATTCGTTTGCCTTCTCGGTTACATTTAATCTTGGAAATCGTTAAGGGACCGATCGCGTTGCGGGCTTGGATGTGGGTTAGGATATAAACTGGTAACGTTAGATGATTCACAACTTATACTATGTTCCTAGCGACGATCGCTACCGGAATTGGCATTGAGGAAAATCTCAAGCAATTCATACTGGTGCTTTTAGTTTCCTTGAGTGTGGCGACGCTATCTCAAAGCGTTAGTTGGTTTCGCCAAATTCCCTACACTTTACTGTTGGTAATTGCGGGGCTGGGTTTAGCCTTTATCGATGTCCGGCTAGTTAACCTTTCCCCCCCATTAATCTTGTTGATTTTTTTACCTCCCCTACTATTTGAAGCGGCATGGAATATGCAATGGGCTTCACTGAAACGGGATTTGGTGCCGATTAGTATTTACGCTGTTTTTGGGGTGGTTATTTCCGTTGCTGGTACGGCTTTAGCGCTGTGGCAATTAGCTGGAATTTCACTGGCTACAGCTTTGTTGGTAGGCGCTAGCGTGTCCGCAACAGATCCGGTTTCTGTGATTGCGCTATTCCGAGAATTAGGAGTTGAAAAACGCCTCTCTATGCTAATGGAGGGAGAGAGTTTATTTAATGACGGCATTGCTGTAGTCGCCTTTACGTTTTTAGTAGGATTTTCTTTTGGAACCAGTGAATTTACCATCCAGTCTCTAATAGTTGAATTCTTGACTTTTGTGGGGATTGGGATTGGTGTGGGAATCTTCATCGGTTTCGGCATATCCTACCTTACCCAACGATTCGATCTACCATTTGTTGAGCAATCAATCACCTTAATTTCGGCCTATGGGGCCTATTTGGTTGCCGAGGACTTGGGTGGATCTGGAGTGATTGCAGTTGTTATTACTGGTTTGATATTGGGGAATTTCGGCTCACGCATTGGCATGAATCCGCGCACGCGGGTTGTTGTGACTGAATTTTGGGAGTTTGTCGCTTTTTTCCTCAATTCAATTGTTTTTCTCTTAATTGGCGACCAGATCAGCTTTGCCGGTTTGGGAGAGAATTTAGGCTCAATTGCTATAGCGATCGCAGCTGTAATCCTGACGCGAGCATTAGCAATTTACGGACTAGGAGGATTGTGCAATTGGTTAGCTAAATCCGAAATTTCTTTACCAGAGCGAACAGTGCTGTGGTGGGGAGGTTTGCGGGGTTCTGTATCTATTGCCTTGGCATTAAGTATACCAACTGGATTGCCTAATCGGGAAGCAACGATCGCGATTGTATTTGGAGTAGTGTTATTTACCCTGTTGGTACAAGGTGTAACAACTAAAACTTTGCTGGAAAAGTTGGGGCTATTAAGCGATCGCACGCAGCGTCAGGAATACCTGGAAGCGATCGCCCGTCGCGTTACTATCAAGAGAATTTTAAACCACCTATCCCAAGCAGCTATTAGTCCAGAAATCGAACCCGAATATTATCAGCAACTGACAGATCGCCTTCAAGAAGAACTAGATAGCGTTCAGAAAGAAATCGACCAGATGTACGCTAGACATCCTCAGCTACATGAGTTTAGCGTTAATCAACTGCAAAAAGATCTTGTAGCCATTGAAGACGATACCTATGCTGAATTTGTCCGCAAAGGTTGGTTAAACGAATCTCCCTCTTCCCTATTGGATGATGTATTTAAACAAGAGAGCGCGATTCCAGCGGAAGGCAAATAGTTAATGTTGCCCCCTTGCCTGTACCATTACTGGTAGCGGTAATACTCCCGCCATGCGCTTCCACAATTCGCCGTGCGATCGCCAAACCCAAGCCAGTCCCACTACCTTTGCGCGATCGATCGGCTGTATAAAACTGTTCAAAAATATGAGGCATATCGCTGTCGGTGATACCCAGCCCTCGATCGCTAAATTTTACCACAGCCTGACTACCTTCTTTATAGGCAGAAATAAAGACTTTAGAATTTGGCGCTGAAAATTTAATCGCGTTGTCCAGTACATTTAAAAAAGCTTGCAGCAGCCGTTCTGGATCGCCCTGTAACTCAATGTCAGCAACATCTATATGGATACCAACACTGCTAGATTTCATCCGGGTTTCCATCGCTTGTACGGCACGATTGATGAGGGATTTCAATTTCACAGTTTGCTGTTCTAGGGCTGTTATACCGGCTTCTAGTCGTCCCAAGTCTAGCAGGTCGTGAATTAGGCGCGACAACCGCTTTGTCTCGTCCTGTGCAGTCTGGATGAAGCGATCGCGCAATTCCGGTTCCTCAGCAGCTCCATTAGTCAGTGCCTCCAGGGTCACAAATACATTGCTGACGGGAATCTATGTCGGGCGCAGAAGTTGACAGCAGGCGGCCATCTGGTGCAAAAACACGCAAAGTGATTGTTTCAGGTGCCCCGTAGCGTTGCACTGTCACGTTCACCCGCTCCAATTTATTCTCCTCTAGGGCATCAGCTACAGTTTCGCTTAGGGCAGTAGTCCAGGCATCTAAATCAGCCTGCCTGCTTCTCATAAAATAGGCATGAAAAGACATCAATATGTAGCCTGCTAGGACGGATGTCCCCAATGCTGTGAGTGCCAGGTAGCTGGCTAAGAGTTTTGTGTGGATGGAATTCCATCTAATCCGAATTGGGGACAAACTCATTTTTTAAAAGTTTTTAATTTTGAGCAAGCTAACAATCTGCCCGGATTCAATCTTCCTGCACCGGGGTTTTATCGCCAGCGCGACGGCGTAGGACAGCTTTTATCCGTGCCAAGAGTTCGCGAGTGTTGAATGGTTTGGTTACATAGTCATCTGCACCCGCTTCTAACCCCCAAATTTTGTCGATGTCCTGATCTTTCGCTGTCAGCATGACTATGGGTACATCAGAATATGCCCTCAAACGCCAGCAGATCTCCATACCATCTACTCCCGGTAGCATCAAGTCTAAAATAATCACGTCTGGCACTTGTTTGTGAAACAATTTAAGTGCCGTCATTCCATCTGGCGCGGTTGTTACCTGGTAGCCTTCTTTCACTAGAGAGTAGGTGAGGCTGGCGCGTAATGCCTCTTCATCATCGATTAATAAAACGTGCGGCATGGCGGGTTAACTTTATTGTATAAACTATCTATGGTGCTTTTTTATTGTAGATTTCACTTAAAGTAGTGATGTGGGATTGGGTTTTATTTTGAATGTTACCTAATTAATTTATATTAGTTTACACTTTAAAAGTCGATCGCACTTCTGTCTAAAGAAGTATTGCAACAGCAATCACTATGGGCTTATTTTCTGCGCGTCACAATAATTAGAGCGTTTTTCTCCAAGAGTGAGGTACAGAGAAACCCGGTTTCTTAAAGAAACCGGGTTTCTCCGGGTGTACTTCCTGCAACTGATACCAAATCCGGGTTCATTACCCCATGAGAATTTTTCGCCTAAACATTGTAGAGACGTTTCATGAAACGTCTCTACAGCCTATAGACATAAAGGGGGTAATCGTTGCGGATTTGGTATGAAAACGGCTATATCTTAAACCTCAGCCGCTACTTTATCCAGAGGTTTAACTTGGCCGAGGAGATTGTGCAATTTCTCACCCTCGATCACCTCTGTTTCCAAGAGTTTGATGGAGATCGTTTCGAGCAAGTCTCGGTTAAGTTTAAGGATATCCAAGGCTTGCTGATGGGCAGTGTCTACAATTTCCTTCACTTCGCGATCGATCGCTTGAGCCGTTTCATCGCTCACCATACGGCGCGAGTTAGGCATATTACCATCACCCAGGAACGACTGCTGACCTTTCTCGTAAGCCAAAGGCCCCAAAATCTTGCTCATCCCGTAGGTCATGACCATCCGTTCCGCCAAATCGGTTGCCCGCTGTAAGTCGTTGGATGCACCAGTGGTGATGCTGCCAAACACAATTTCTTCTGACGAACGTCCGCCCAATAGGGTGGCAATCTCACCCCGAATTTCGGCTTCATCCATTAAGAAACGGTCTTCGGTTGGCAGTTTCAACGTATAACCTAAAGCTGCCATACCGCGAGGTATGATGGAAATCTTCTCGACTTTACCGCTACCGGGCATCAAGTAGCCAACCAGGGCGTGACCGACTTCGTGGTAGGCGACAATCTTTTTCTCTTTCTCGTTGAGGACGCGGCTTTTCTTTTCCAAACCGGCCACTACTCGCTCGATCGCTTCTGCCAAGTCTGCTTGGGCCACAGCGTCCCGTCGGTTGCGAGCTGCCAGCAAAGCGCCTTCATTGATTAAGTTTGCCAAATCTGCACCGGCAAAGCCAGGAGTACGAGTAGCGATCGCTTTTAAGTTCACATCCGGCCCCAGCTTGACTTTTTGGGCGTGAATCTTGAGAATAGCTTCGCGACCCGCTAAATCTGGACGGTCTACCAACACTTGTCGGTCAAAACGCCCAGGACGTAACAGTGCTGGGTCTAAACTTTCGGGGCGGTTAGTTGCAGCAAGTACAATCACCGTGGTATTTCCGGCTGCAAAACCATCCATCTCAGTCAGCAACTGGTTGAGAGTTTGTTCGCGTTCGTCGTTACCACCGTAGAAACCACCGCTGCTACGAGACTTGCCGATCGCATCCAGCTCGTCAATAAAGATAATACAGGGAGCTTGTTTCTTTGCCTGCTCAAACAAATCGCGCACCCTTGCCGAACCGACACCGACAAACAGTTCCACAAACTCAGATCCGGAGATGCTAAAGAAAGGCACACCAGCTTCTCCAGCTACCGCTTTAGCTAGCAGAGTCTTCCCAGTACCCGGTGGCCCTATTAGCAGCACTCCCTTGGGGATACGCGCCCCAAGTTGGGTGAAACGGCCTGGAGTTTTGAGGAAATCCACAATTTCCACTAATTCAGTCTTGGCTTCTTCCACCCCAGCTACATCAGCAAAAGTGATTTTGGCTGACTCGCCTTCTACATAAACCTTAGCTTTGCTCTTACCAATTGAGAGCGCTCCTTGAGGGCCACCGCCACCGCGATTGACGAAAAACTGCCAGATGGCAATAAAGATCAGCGGCGGTATCACCCAACCTAGCAGACTGGTAAACCAGCCATTCTTGGGTGGAGGTGGAGCGGCAAACTCAACTCCTTTTTCCTCTAGAAGTTTGGGCAACTCAAGATCGAAAATTGGTGTGGTAGAAAGCACTTGCCCTAGCTGACTATCCTGGCCTTTGAGCTGGTAACGAATCTCGTTTTGACCGAGCAAAGCCCGCTCCACTTCTTGCCCTTCCACCTGGTGGATAAACAAGCTGTAAGGTACTCTAGGAGTCTTGGGGCCAAATAAACCGGGCAAAAACAAGTTCGCCAGCAGGAACAAGCCCGACAGCAATAACAGAATATTGCCAATCTGGCGAAAACGAGGGGTTTGAGGCTGGTCTTTGATAGCCATTTATCGGAACTCTCCTTAAATTTAAGCCGTTTTTTGCCTTAATTTGAGTATTGAGGCACTCAAATCAAGGCCAGACGACTCAGGTTGGGGGCTTTTCGCCTCCAACTCATCAAAATCTCTGTCTAACTGTTACAAGCTTAACATTTTGTTACCTATGATGCGATCGAGTCATTGGTCATTGGTCATTCTCCCCCACTCCCCCACTCCCCTTTTTGACTTTTGACTTTTGAATGAGTGACTTTTGACTTTTCTAGTCCCCAGTCCCTGCGATCCGGAGGAGGTGTGTGGCCTATTGTAAGGAAACATTTAGTTTGCGATCGTCAGTCAATCAAACGACTTGCTGAGTTCAGTTATGAACACCCGCGAAAAAATTCTCAGAGCCATAGTACAACAACCAGGACTGACCACACGCGAAATAATGGCGATCGCGCAACTTTCGCGTACAAACACGCGCGAGCATCTACAAAAGTTGGAAAGCTTGAGCTTGATCTATTCCCAAGTGGATGGGAACAATCTTAACAAGCATCGTTACTACCCAGTCGGTAGCTCATACGAAGCCAAAAGCTAAAAGCAGGGTGGTCGCGATCGCACCCTACAGATACAGATCCACTAACCTTAGACCAAAACTGCTGACGCAGTGGGTGAGATACAGGCTGTAGGGCGGGTTTATCCAAAATATTGGTTATACAGGAATTTTTGCCAAAAACCCGCCCCTCCACCAGGCGGGTCAGGCAGATAATTTATGGCTTCCAGACAAGAATAATGGCAAAACCCGCCCCTACTTTCGCCCTATAAAAGAACAGATTTTAGTCTATAGCAACCGCTTTCGTCGGTTAGGACATTCTGAATTGCTGAAACCGTTCGGCTGAGCTATCACGGCGAAGCCCTTGATTCTAAACCCTTCTTCCCCTAGCCCCTAGCCCCTAGCC
>CASBRD010000209.1 GCA_949128025.1 Oscillatoriales cyanobacterium PMM_0008
ATCTGAATGGCGATCGCACTTTAAGAGAGACAGTCAGTAAAGAGAAGAAATGGGTAGGCGTAGCCCGTCGTAGACATCGCTAAGACTGAATGATTCGAGAGGCGATCGTGGGCGCAGTCTTAATCTAGGATGGATCGGTTGCTGGAGGATGCAACCCTGTTTGAATCCAAAATCGTCTGGTTGCTCGGATAGAGTCATCCTCTGGATAGCGTTTTGGGATAATGTGATCGACTGTGAAACGATTTGCGCTCAGGCGTTCTGGAGAATGACAGTACTCACACAAATAGTTGGCTCGTTGGCGTATGGCAAGCTTTGCTACATCACTGATTGGCATTTTGGGCAGCAAGCATAGCGTTGATATGAGTAAAAATCCGATCCAACTCTCCGATCGCGTCTAGTTCTGTAACTTCATCAGGAGTGAGTTGATCCGCCTTCTTTTGTTCTAGCAGGCTTTCCATTCGGAGTTGAAGAGATTCACTGAATTTGAATAGCGTCCAATCTCCCACCTTTTCAATCTGAATTTCATGAATGAGTGAGGACGGCTTACTGAGAGTCGTAACCATATTTACCTCTGTCAGAATGGAGTGGACAGACATTGAACATCTGCACTTTAGCGAAATTATAGCTTTCCTGGCAGTGGCAACGGGATTACCGAATTGAAGGCGTTATCCAACAGGACAGCGATCGCGCAAATCGCCCTTGGATGTGAGTCTTGCTGTAAACTGGTTGAGAATCTAAGTTTATCTTACCAGGCGATCGAGAATATTCTGAGCGCAGGAAATAAGCTGAGGATCGTCATTTTCAGTGCAAAGAGCAAATACTGTCCACTCATCCTGTGTGATAGACATATACTTACCAGGTTTGTAACCTTCCGCTGATGCGAGGATCTCTTCATCGCTTAGTTTTGAGCTAATTTTAAGGTAGCGCCCCCGTTTGCCTGTTTCACGAACCTTTACTTCCCAAAGACGGTAGCTGCTATCCCGCATTTGTACTTCACCTACACGATCCTTGCCGCCGTGAATTATATTATCAAACAAGCCATACTTGCCTATTTTGTAAGCAGCTTTACCAGTCTTGATAAGCGTGATGATCTCAGCAGGGTTCATCTCTCTATCCCTTAGTTTAAATTGGCTGAATCTAGCATAAGGTTACGGAAAAGAATAGCTACCAGGGGGAAAAGATTCTTAATCAACTAATTTACCTCCCGATCAAACCGTCACCCCTTCAAGTTCTTCATCAGTTATATCATACAACTCTCTTAACTTCTGCAACCTCTCCTCACTCGGTTGCCAGAAACCGCGCCCATTCGCCTCTAACATCCTTCCCACAATATTACGAAACGCTTCTGGATTTGCCTCTCTTAATTTCTTCGCCATTTCCTCATCCAAAGCATAAGTATCAGCAGCTTGATCGTAAACCCAATCATCAGTAAAATCGGCAGTACCACCCCAACCAATTAACGCTGTCATCCGTTGCGAAATTTCATAAGCGCCACCACTACCTTGATCCGCCATTGCATCAGCCCATTTGGGATTTAGCAACTTAGTGCGATACTCCATTCGCAGCAAATCTTCTAAATTGCGAGGCGTTGTATCTTTAGAGAAACTTTCCACAAAACTGGCATTAACTTTTTTACCTTGTTGTTTCTCTGCTGCCTTTTTCAAACCACCAGTATTGGCGTAATATTCCTGAATGTCAGTCAAACCATATTCCACAGAATCGATTTGTTGAACAACTCTTTCAGTAGTTTGCAACAATTGCTTGAGGATTTCCGTTCGCGCTTCTCCCTTATCTTTTCTGCCGTAACTAAACGCATTTCGACCTTGCCAAGTATTCGCTAATTCATCACCTGATTCCCAATTAGAAGCAACAACTTGGTCATTTACTAACGAACCAAAATCGCCAGCGGGGTTAGAGAATAATCGTGCAGTTGCATTTTCTACACCTTGAGCTTTTAGTGCTAAAGAGTGTTTGCGGATAAAATTCCAATCTTCTGGTTCATCCGCATCAGCAGCGCGTTGAAACAAATCATCCAACAATTCAATAATATTGACAAAGCTATCGCGGAAAATGCCCGAAAGATTTGCCAGTACATCAATGCGCGGATGTCCAACTTCTGCTAATGGCTTTAATTCATAGCGAACAATGCGACCCGTACCTTCTTTTACTGGTTCCGCACCTACCAATTCTAAGAGAATACCGAGAGATTCACCCTTAGTTTTGATCGCATCCAAACCCCACAACATTACCGCTACTGTTTCGGGATATTGCCCATTTTCTTTAAGGTGTTGGGCGATAATTTTCTTGGCAATTTCTCGACCTCGTTCATAAGCAGCAGGTGAAGGCATCCGATAGGGATCTAAAGCATGAATATTGCGACCTGTAGGCAAAACACCCGCACCATCGCGTAACAAATCACCACCCGGTGCAGGGGGAATATATTCGCCATTTAATCCCCGCAATAAGTTGGTTAATTCATCTGTCGTTTGCATCAACAAATCGCGGATTTGGATAGACTCTTGGGTATCCAGAAACCGGGTTTGTTTGTTTTCGCCAAAATAAGCATTTAGATAAGATGCCATTTCCTCATCATTCGGCGGTTCTCCCAATACGTGCAAACCAGATGAGAAGAGGCGATTTTCCAGAACTTGCATATATTCGTACAAATTGACCAAATACCGATTAAAGGCATCAGCACTAAATAACCGGGCATTCTCAGGACTGAAGGCAATTCCCAATTTTTGAGCATCTTCAAATGGACAATCTGCATCTAAACCAGTGTCTACTATCTTTTTGCAGATAGCTTCTTTGAGAACGTAATTTTTCTCTGTATCTTCCCGATATTCTGAGATTAAATCGCGTAGGTATACCAATTCTTTGTACAATCCAGCACGACCATAAGGCGGTACATTGTGGGAAATCAAAACGCCGTAACCGCGACGTTTGGCTAACATGGATTCGGAGGGATTGTTGGCTGCATATATATATAGATGTGGCATATCTCCCATCAGAATATCTGACCAAGAATAGCCCGTATTACCTAATGGTGAACCGGGCAACCATTCAACTGTGCCGTGCATTCCAAAATGAACAATGGCATCAGCTTTAAATTCATTTTGCAGCCATTTGTAGAAAGCGGCATATTGGGGATGCGGGGTTAAATCGCGTTCAAACATTAACCTCATGGGGTCGCCTGATATTCCTAATGGTGGTTGGACGCCTATCCATATATTGCCTAGTTGGATACCGCCTATTTGGAATTCATCTCCATAGGTTTTGATGCCTGTGCCAGTGAGAGATTTCCATTGTTTTTCAATGCGATTTGTTAGTAGATAGCCCAGCCATTTTTCGAGGGTGCGGACATTGACGGTGGAAACCCCCCCAAACCCCCCCGTCCACAGGGGGGCTTTTTTTGTTGTATCGCCGTCCACGGGGGTGGAAAATCTTGCTCCCTCCCCGTGGACGGGGAG
>CASBRD010000210.1 GCA_949128025.1 Oscillatoriales cyanobacterium PMM_0008
TTAATAGTGAATGTTGGGTTACGACGCGGTCAAAGACGTATCTGTGAGCATTATTAAGTTAATTACCGCGTCTAACCCAACCTACCATTGTTTACATCTCAAATGGAAACACTATATCATAATCCCAATCAAGTAGGTTGGGTTTCTTTCATCAACCCAACCTACTTGATTGAGACTTTTGATTATAAATAGCAAATCTAATTGCTAGCCGATCACCGTCATCATTAAAGGTGCTAGATTGCAGACCGACTGAGACTCCTGTTTTCCACAAGCCAAGAACGACAAAATGTGATACAATTTTAATGATATTTGACAATAGTTTAAAGTCAGGGTCGCTAATTTCTCAGTTATTTGCATTATAGCGACTTAAATCTCTCATTTTTGGAGTTTTTCACTGTATGACCACTTCCCAGGAGCGGATTATCCCGACGGATTTAGGGGACGAAATGTCCCGGTCTTACCTGGAATACGCGATGAGCGTAATCGTAGGTCGGGCACTCCCAGATGCCAGGGATGGTCTGAAACCTGTGCATCGTCGGATTCTTTATGCGATGCACGAATTGGGACTGATGCCCGATCGCCCTTTTAGGAAATGCGCCCGTGTAGTAGGGGAAGTGTTGGGAAAATATCACCCCCACGGTGACACCGCAGTGTACGACGCCTTGGTGCGGATGGCGCAGGATTTTTCCATGCGATCGCCCCTGATCAACGGCCACGGTAACTTCGGTTCCGTTGACAACGACCCACCAGCGGCAATGCGTTACACCGAATGCCGCCTGCAATCCCTCACCAGCGAAGCGATGCTGCGGGATATCGAGGCAGAAACTGTTGATTTTGGCGATAACTTCGACGGTTCCCAGCAAGAACCCCTAGTATTACCAGCAAGAGTTCCCCAGCTATTGCTCAACGGCTCATCCGGTATCGCCGTAGGCATGGCAACCAACATCCCGCCCCACAATCTCGGCGAACTGATTGACGGCTTGGTAGCGCTGATCCACGACCCAGAACTTACCGATATCCAATTGATGCGGTATATACCAGGCCCGGACTTTCCCACAGGCGGGCAAATATTGGGAACATCTGGAATCAAAGAAGCCTACACCACCGGACGCGGTTCGATCACCATGAGGGGTGTAGCCAGAATTGAAACGATCGAGCATCGAGGTCGTCCAGATCGGGAAGCGATTATTATTACCGAGTTGCCTTACCAAACCAATAAGGCGGCTTTGATTGAAAAAATCGCCGAAATGGTCAACGACAAGCGGTTAGAAGGAATTGCCGATATCCGGGATGAAAGCGATCGCGACGGAATGCGAATCGTCATCGAACTCAAGCGAGATGCCTATCCCCGCGTCGTTCTCAACAACCTCTACAAACAAACGCCCTTGCAGGCAAACTTTGGGGCAAATATGCTCGCCCTAGTCAATAGCGAGCCCCAATTGCTGAGTCTCAAGAAATTCCTCAGCGTCTTCCTCGATTTCCGCATAGAATGCGTCACCCGTCGCACTCAGCACGAACTGCGGAAAGCAGAAGAGAGAGACCACCTGCTGCAAGGGTTACTGATTGCCCTATCAAACCTCGATCGCATCATCGAACTGATCCGCCACGCGGCTGACGCCCCCACAGCCCGTCTGGAAATGATCGAAACCTATGGGCTTTCCGAGGCGCAAGCAGATGCAATTCTGCAAATGCAGCTGCGGCGGTTGACAGCTTTAGAAGCTGAGAAAATCCGGCACGAACACGACGCATTACAAGTGCAAATTGTCGATTTAAAAGACATTTTGGCACGGCGCGAGCGGATTCTGGAAATCATTGAAACCGAAGCGATCGCGCTAAAAACCACCTTTGCCACCCCCAGGCGGACGGCGATCGAACACGCAGAAGGTGAAATCGAAGACACCGATTTGATCGCCAACGAAAAAGCGCTGATTTTGCTAACCGAACAAGGTTACATTAAGCGGATGCCGATCAACACCTTTGAAGCGCAAAGTCGGGGAACTCGCGGCAAATCGGCTAACCGCATGAAAGAAGATGACGGCGTAAAACACTTTTTAACTTGTTGCGATCACGACAGCGTGCTGTTTTTTAGCGATCGCGGCGTCGTCTACTGCCTGAGAGCCTATCAAATTCCCACATCATCTCGCACCGCACGCGGCGTACCGATCGTCCAAATGTTGCCAATTCCGCGAGATGAGAAAATCACCTCGATCGTACCAGTCGCAGAATTTACCAGCGATGAATACCTAGTAATGCTAACCAGCGGCGGTTATATCAAAAAGACAGAACTGGCAGCTTTTAGCAATATTAGAGCCAATGGATTAATCGCCATTTCCCTCGAAGAAGGAGATCAGCTGCGATGGGTGCGACGCGCTCGTGCAGAAGATAGCATCATCATTGGGTCGCGTCTGGGTATGGCAATTCACTTTAGATCCAACCACGATCAATTGCGTTCTTTGGGTAGAGCCACGCGGGGGGTCAGATCGATGTCTCTCAGGGAAGGCGATCAACTCATTAGCATGGACGTTTTGCCGGGATCGGTGATTGCCAACATAGAAGACAATCCAGATTCTGCTCCAGATTCCGGTGAGGAATTGCAGATTGAAGATTTGGAATTGCAAATTGAAGAAGACAAAGTTGAATCTGAAATCACCAATCTCAAACCGGAAATAAATGGCCCTTGGGCGCTGGTGATTACCACAGGAGGATACGGCAAGCGGGTGCCAGTGACTCAGTTCCGCCTCCAAAATCGGGCGGGTATGGGTTTACTCGCTACCAAGTTCCGCAAAACCGCCGATCGACTCGCTGCACTGCACATTGTCAATCAAGATGATGAATTTATGATCGTCACCAGCCGAGGCATTATCATCCGTCAGGCTGTGAATGCGATTTCTCCGCAATCGCGCATGGCAACGGGAGTGCGCGTGCAACGTTTGGATGAAGATGATGCGATCGCAGCCGTCGCCCTAGTCCCCCCCACCAACGGCGAAGAAGGAGGCGAAGTAGGAGAAGAAGAAGAATAACTAATATCATGTCCGGTCGATCGCCCATGATAAAACTTTTCAGGTATGTTGTTGCGCTTTAGCGCTATCTTAAAGAGCGCTAAAGCGCAATAACATACCAAATATTTAACTAGGGCTAATTGACCGGACATGATATAAGTTCATCGTTCATCGTTAATTGTTCATTGCTATTTCAATGAACAATGGCAACAAATCAGAGCAAAATACCCAGGGAACAGTCCATTATTAAAAAAAATAACTAAAATCAAAGAACACTGGTTTTTAGTAAAGAATATAATGCTAAAAGTAATTGTTAAATGAATGAATATTAAAATCAATTTACGCTTAAGTTTCTCCCTGCTTAGCGGCATCTTAATGGGAATCACAACCGCACCATTAAATCTTTGGCCCCTCGCATGGATTGCCTTAATTCCCTTATGGATTGCAGTAGTTACAAATCAAAAATCAAAAAAAATCTTTCCTCCTTTCTCCTTAATACTTCATCCTTTATTATGGGGAATTGGTTATCATGGCGTAGCAGGGTTTTGGATTACCGGAATTCACCCGATGGACTGGTTGGGAGTTCCCTGGTGGCCGAGTTTATTAATTACCATCTTCTGCTGGACATTCATCACCCTTTGGGGATCTGCATTAGTCACCCTTTGGGGAATAGGCACGAAAGCAACTTTTGATTTAATCCAAAATCCAAAATCCCAAATCCCAAATAGTTTAGTTCGCGTCCTGATTGGCACAGCTTTGTGGTGCGGTTTAGAAGGTTTGTGGAGTTCCGGTTCCCTGTGGTGGACTTCCCTCTCCTACACTCAAAGTCCTCACAATCTAGCCATTTTACACCTCGGTCAAATTTCCGGCCCCAGCACCGTCACAGCTGCAATTGTAGCTGTAAATGGCATAATTGCTGAATTGGTCATTAGTCATTGGTCATTAGTCATTGGTAAAGAACAAATAATTTTTCATAACCGACTTTTGAGCAAGTTGCTTATCCCAGCTAGCATCTTAGTAGGTTTGCACCTTGTAGGTTTTGCACTGTATAACCGTCCTCTAAATCAGCCACCAGAAACAGCATTAAAAGTCGGCATAATTCAGGGCAATATTCCCAACAAAATCAAATTCAATTCAGCCGGGTGGTATCGCGCCATTGAAGGCTACACCAAAGGTTATCGCACCTTAGCTGACCAAGGAGTTGATGCAGTTTTAATACCAGAAACCGCTTTGCCTTTTGTGTGGACCGATCCAAATCAGATTCCGCGTTCCTTCTACTCAGCAGTTCTGGAAAAAGGCGTAGTCGCCTGGGTCGGAGGTTTTGGAAAGCAAGGTCGCAATCTTACAAATAGCTTGTTTACCGTCACCGGCACCGGCAAGATTTTCAGCCGCTACGATAAAGTAAAGTTAGTGCCTTTAGGCGAGTACATTCCCTTTGAGCAATATTTGGGAAGCCTGATTGACAAGCTTTCCCCTTTGGACGCCCATTTAGTTCGGGGTAAACCAACTCAAGTGTTTGAAACGCCCTTTGGTCGCGCTATTGTCGGTATATGCTACGATTCTGCCTTTTCTAAGCTTTTCCGGCGTCAAGCCGCAAAGGGCGGCGAATTTATCCTCAGCGCCTCTAATGACGCCCATTACAAGCCATCTATGGCTGCCCAGCATCACGCCCAGGATATCATGAGAGCGATCGAAACCGGACGCTGGGCCGTAAGAGCTACAAATACAGGCTATTCTGGGATTATCGATCCTCACGGCCAAACCCAGTGGTTATCCAGAATTAACACTTATGAGCTACACGCGGCAACAATTTATCGTCGGCAGAGTCAGACTTTATATGTCCGTTGGGGAGATTGGTTAACACCGCTTTTGTTACTACTCGCCGCTCTTACTCCGGCAGTAGAATATCATCTTCAAAAGATGAATAATAATTGATAATTGCTCCCCGTCTTCCCTAGCCCCTAGCCCCTTTCTTTTGACTTTTGACTTTTGACTTTTGACTTCCTTAGCCCCTAGCCCCTCTTTATGACCCTTCCTATCAACACCTTTTTCGACGAAAACTTCTATCGTCTTAACAACCTCGATGTTTACGGCGCAATTCTCAAAGGAGAAATCCGCAGTGGTTATGACCATTTCATACAGTATGGTGCTAGAGAAAACCGTGCTAGCAGTCAGGTATTCAATAGCAACTATTACCTAAACCAGTATCCCGATGTAGCAGGCGCTGTAACCAATGGCACATTTCGCAGCGCCTACGATCATTTTATACAGTTTGGTGCCAGAGAAGGACGCGACCCCATACCTCTCTTTAACAGCAGTTATTACCTCAGCCGATATCCAGATATTGTACCAGCTGTAACCAATGGCACATTTCGCAGTAGCTACGATCATTTCCTTGAGTATGGAGCCAGAGAAGGTCGCGACCCCAGTCCCCTGTTCAATACCAGCCTTTATCTGAGCCAAAATCCAGATATCGTAGGGGCTGTAGGTAGAGGAGAAATTTCTGCATTTGAACACTTTATTCTCTACGGTCAGGACGAAGACCGGCCTGGTGTACCAATTAATAGTTTCAATATCCAGTTTGACTACAGTTTTGATACCAACAGATTCTTTACTGACCCGACACGAAGATCTGTTTTAGAAGCAGCAGCTGGAGTCTGGCAATCCTACATCCAAAATGAGTTTAAAAATGTCCCAGCAGGGACTCAGTTTAGTATAGCAAACCCTCAAACGGGAGGATTTCAGGAAGTTACTTTAACTTCTGATATTGACGATTTGCGAATTTATCTTGGGGCTGCTCCTACTCCATTTGGTGATGCTACTGACGCTCTAGCAGCATCAGCAGTCGAGGGGACTGATACAGATGGAAGTATCTACAATAACAGGCTGAATGGATCTAAATTTCAACCTTTTGTTGGTACTCTCTCATTTAATTCAACAACAAATTGGTTCTTCGACCCCACACCCAATACATCTAACGATATTCCCAGCGGAAGTACTGATTTTTTCAGCGTTGCTTTGCACGAAATCGGACATATTTTGGGAATTGGCCCGTCAACCATTTTTCAAACATTAGGTGCCGGAGCTTCGTTTAATGGCCCTAATGCCAGGGCTGTGAATGGAGGCCAACCCATTCCTCTGGAGGAGGACTTAGGTCATGTAAGAAATGGCGTTTTAAGTGATGGTCAGCCAGTGCTTATGGACCCAACTTACCCCAATACTCGGATTTCACCGACACGGATCGATTTGGCACTTTTAGCAGATATTGGTTACCGAATTCCTAACTTTCAACCTCAAGGTTCAACGCTGCCTATATCAACTTCCGGTGATGATACAATTTTTGGCACGGTTGTATCTGATGTCATCAACGGTAATGCTGGCAACGACTACCTACTGGGAAATGCGGGAAACGATTTACTCAGGGGTGGTGCTAATAATGACATCCTATCTGGGGAAGATGGCAATGATATTCTTTTTGGCGATCGAAACAACGATCAGCTAACAGGAGGTTCTGGCGACGATATACTCACAGGTGGCCTCGGCGATGACGACCTTTTTGGCGGTGATGGCCGGGATAGATTTATCTTTGATGCTGGCAGAGATCGCTTTGGCGATTTTAGGGTAGCTGATGACATCGTACAAGTAGCCGCTGGACTTGGTTTTACTAGCGGTGCCGGTGTTTTCGGGGCAATTACTAGCAGCGGGACAAGCGATGGAGGCGGCTTTTTCTCTGTAGTAACCGTTAGCGCAGAGAACACGATTACCATTTTTCATAATGCTGCCCTGACAGCAGCCAATTTCACTGTGGTTTGATCGGGATTTTAGATTGAAGGTTTGTTCAAGACAAAGAAACCCGGTTTCTTTTGCTCCACCGCTACTAAAGGGCTGCAACATTTTTGTCCTCTATTGGGTGCTGACCGTAAAAAGGTAGCGCTTCCGACCAATGGGGGCGCGATCCATTTTGCCAATCCAAATAGGCCAGTTCTAACACGCTGGAAACCGACGCACCCAATTTATCTGATGCTGACATCAATTGATATGAATTAGGCCAATTTTCCAGAGTTTGTTGCCATTTTTGTGGTTTCATCACCGTGTCTGGCAATAGCTGGGTTAAACCGAAACCAGTTGGCGATACTTCATAGATAGCGACAAATACTTCACCGCGATGGGCAGGTAATTGAATTGCGATCGCATCTCCAGAATTTTTTGCCAACTCCTCTTGACAAACCGCTGCTAATGTGGATATAGCAAACAAGGGAATATCCAGCTGTTGGGCGAGGGTACGGGCAGTAACGACACCGATGCGAGTGCCTGTGAAGCTGCCAGGGCCTTTGGCTACGGCAATAAAGGCCAAGTCGGCCCAAGTCTGAGGCTTGATAAACTCGGCTAAGTACTGGTGTAAGTGGGTGGATAGATCGTGCCCCAAGTCCCAAGTGTGGCAGCGGGAGTCATCTGTAAAATTACTGAGGGCTATACCTAATTCTGGGGTAGTAGTATGTAGAGCAAGGCCGTATTTCCCCGGATCTAACAAGTTTGGCATCAGTTTACCCATCAAATAATGATTTTTATCTCCTAATTATCACTTAATTCTTTTAGGTATGGATATCTACTTTGAGCATCTTATGCTTAAGTAACCTACTCTGGGGTGACAAGTTCAAAGCCTAGTTTACACTTTTGATATCACAAGGCCAGCAAATTTAAAAGTTCAGTAAAGTTTGCCTATCACCACTAGACTATTGCTTTTATAAGGCTTAGGATAAAAGTGTGGTCAGCAGAAGATGACTTGACATCAGCGACCTAACTTCCCGACTCTGGTCTTAGAAGTAGAGTTAGTGTTTAACTATTCGACCACCTGCATCAGGTGTCGAGGTTAAAAAATAACGTGGCATAAATACATTCACACAATTGTTTTGATTAGTAAGGTTCTCAGGAGTAATACAATGCAATTTAAGCGTACAGCGACTTTTCTTGGCTTAGCTTGTGGAACAGTTTTAGCGATTTCGACTTCCGCTCAAGCCGCTAGTTTTACAACCAGCGTTAGCCAAAAGATCGACCCGAAAGCAGATATCTGGCTACAGTCTATCACTCAGAATGGCGTCACTGTTAACAAATTTAACCTGATTAATGAGGCAAAAGGAAATATTATCTTCAATGACTCGATCAATCTGACTGGTAAGCCAGGAGAAACTGGCAATCCAAATGCCGGTGGCTTCAACAACAATACTGGTGCAGCCAGCACAGACAGAGGCGATAATGCCAGTAAGCCGAACGGTCTGGAAGTGTCTGGAATCAAAGATCCAACGTCTGCTGAGATTGCCACGTACTTGGGCAACACCAACATGAACAATATTATCGACACTGAAGATACTGGTTCTTCGGAAGTAAATCTTTTCTTTACTTACTTACTTCAAAAAGATAATACCGGGTTGGACAATATCTTTATCTGGGAACGGGGTAAGAACAGCGACCTAGCCATTCAAGCGATCGATGAAAAAGGTAACCTCATCGGTAATCACGTGAAGCTAAATCGCGCAGCTCAGACTGACGCTGGCTATAAAATTGATACCACGGAAATTGTCGGCGCTCAAAACGTAGGGTCATGGGGAATTAACTTCACCCAACTGGGGGTTACTTCGGCGGCTGGTATCCGATTAAGAACAGAAACCGGCTTTAACGGGCCAGACTATAAGGTGATGGCGCGACTGGGTTCCGATCCTGTTGTGCGGACGAAAATACCCGAACCTGCAACCCTTGTTGGCTTGGGACTTGTAGGAGCTTCTCTGGTAGTATCTCGTCGTCGTAAACTCAGTCAAGTTTGCTAGTTCTCAAGCACTATTTTGTGCGTAAAGTAGTGGTTGCGATCGCAATTGCCATTACAAGGTGCATCTACAGTTAAGTCTTCTACAATTTCCGCTTAATCATTAATGGGGGCACGTTCAGAACGTGCCCCTCAATTTTGTCGGCACCTTTCTCAAGTTGGCACCAACTCACCAGGGCGCAATCTCGCCCACTTGCCCGTCTCTTGCTTAAAGCTATTACAGCCGACAACATCCCACTCCATCTCAATATAATCTTCACGGGTACGAATGTTGACGTTAATGCTCGGTTCGTTAGCTTCAAAATCCGGCGTTTCCGTCAGGTGAGGCACCTGATGCTGAGTTTCTACCGCATTGTAGGTGGTGCAGCGGTCTACATAATGGCAGTTAATGCAAATACACATAGCTTTTTCTCCAGAGGATTTTCTGCTAATCTAGCTTAGGCAAGATAGCAATTTGTTGGTCGCTTGGTTGATTTTTGTTGCAACTTGTGTAAAAAAATTGAATGAACCACGAAGACACAAAGGACGCGAAGGAAGAAAATAAGAAAGATTCTATCCTATCTCCCCAAAGTTGGCCGTTTGACTTGGAATTGCTGCCTGTGCCTGCTTATATGGTAGGTGGTGCGGTGCGAGATGCTCTACTCTTAAGACGGCGGGAGTATCTGGATTTGGATTTTGTGGTGCCAATTGGTGCAGTAGAGACAGCTAGTACGATCGCATATCACTACAAAGCTGGGTTTGTTGTACTCGATCCTCAACGAAAGATTGCCAGAGTGGTATTCAAAGATGCAACTGCTGATTTTGCCGAACAGGAAGGCGATAGCTTGGAAACAGACTTGCATCGACGGGATTTTACGATGAATGCGATCGCCTACAATCCCCGTACAGGCGAATTCATAGATCCCCTACAAGGCACTTCTGACCTACAGCAGGGCATCATCCGCATGGTATCGCCTGAAAATCTCGAAGACGACCCCTTGCGCCTATTACGAGCTTATCGTCAAGCAGGCCAATTGGGTTTTGCGATCGAACCGGAAACGCGATCGGCAATTCGTCAATTAGCACCTTTACTCGCTCAAATCGCCGCAGAACGAGTGCGAGTAGAAATAGGCTATCTCCTCAGCAGTCCTCAAGGCACTCCCTGGCTAAATGCAGCTTGGTCAGATGGGATACTGCGGTGGATTTTGCACGACGATGTAACAGCAGCAAATTTGGCGTTAGTGGCGGAAATCGATCGCACTGGCGCAATGCTAGCCCAAACTTGGTCGCAACTTGGGGTAGAATTGTCTTCTGCGGTTCCGGGGTTAGCGGCAGACTCAAAACGGACTTGGATTGCGATCGCTAAACTTGCCAGTTTGCTAATTCCAGAAACTTGGCTTTCGGGAATTGATGAGTTAAATGTCAGCTTGAACTACACTCGCGCTGACATTCGGGTAGAAAACTCCTCAGTTGAAGATTTTCTCAAAGAGATGAAGTACAGCGTTTCGGAAATTCGCGCTGTTAATATTATTCTCAAATTTTTACCTCAACTGCGATCGACTTCCATGTCTGTGCGAGAACAGTACTTCATGTTTCGGGAAGTCGGAGTAGTCTTTCCCGCATTAGTATTGGTAGCGGTTGCTGGTGGAACTAAAGTGGATGGAATTGCAACTTTGTGCGATCGGTATCTCACCCCCTCAGACCAAGTTGCCCACCCTACACCTCTCGTAAATGGCAAAGACTTGATGCAAGCCCTTAACATACCGTCTAGCCCACAAATCGGTCAACTCCTGACAGCTATTCAGTTAGCACGCATCGAAGGTAGAATCTCTACAGCAGCAGAAGCTCTTGAATTTGCTAAATATTGTCAATAAACTTCCCAAAGTTTTGAGTTTTGAGTGCAACAAATTGGTTGGCTTTTTAGCAAAATTCAGCTTTCCGGCATCCACAGCAAAATCTCCGCTCCAATACAATAGTCCTTAATATAGCAGCAAGCTTATAATGGAAAACCATCAATCGCTCAGCCGCAAAAAAGTTGAAATTACACCCGATATTTTTACCGTTATAGAAATTTTTTCTGCCCAAGAATGTGCTGAGTACATCGCATTGAGCGAAAGTATCGGCTACACAGATGCTACCATCACCACCAGTCGGGGATTCGAGATGCGTCCAGACATCCGAAATAACGATCGCGTCATATTAGATGACATAGAACGATCGACTTTCCTGTGGGATCGCATTGCTCTTCACGTTCCTGCTAGCTTAGAGGGGAGGCGTGCGATCGGCATCAACGAACGCCTGCGCTTCTATCGATACGATCCCGGTCAGCAGTTTGCGCCTCATTACGATGGCTCTTATCGACGACCCAACGGTGAAGAAAGCTTTTTGACGTTTATGATATACCTCAACGAAGGCTTTTTGGGAGGCGAAACTCGCTTCGATCTTCGCTATCCATACTTTGATGTAACTGTGGTTCCCAAAACAGGCATGGCTCTCTGCTTCGTCCATTATCTGCGACACGAAGGCGCTTCAGTTATCAGTGGCCGAAAGTACGTCCTGCGATCGGATGTAATGTACAGCAAAGTTGAGATTGTCCAAGGGAAAGAGGGGGATTTGACCAGACATTGCTAAAGTGGGGTTGTGTCGGGCATTATGCCCAGTACGCTCCTCTCAAGGATTTCTATGCCCTCCCAACTCTGGCCTTATATTACCCCCGGTATCCCCGACGAGTTGTTCGATCGATTGCCCGGTATTCCCCTCAGCAAGCGCGAAGTCCGACTGCTGTTGATTTCCCATTTGCGATTGTTGCCAGACACTGTGTTGTGGGATATTGGAGCAGGCACGGGCACAATCCCCGTGGAAGCCGGATTGCTTTGTCCCAAAGGCAAGATCATCGCGGTGGAACGGGATGAGGAAGTGGCAAGTCTGATTCGCCGTAATTGCGATCGCTTTGATGTCCGCAATGTGGAAATCATCGAAGGTAGCGCCCCGGAATGTCTCAAAGATTTATCCCAGACACCCGATCGCGTTTGCATCGAAGGGGGACGCCCCATCAAAGAAATTCTTAAAGAAGTCTGGCACTACTTGCAACCCTCTGGCAGAATAGTGGCCACCGCTAGCAATCTAGAGAGTCTTTACGCCATCTCCGAAAGCTTTTCCCAGTTGCAAGTTCGGAATATTGAAGTCGTACAGTCCGCCGTCAACCGCCTGGAAACGCGAGGCACTCATCAAACCTTTGCCGCTGTCAGCCCCGTTTTTATTCTCAGTGGCGAAAAGCTAAACTGAATCAAATATATAGTTAGATCTTAGATTTTCAATTCAATCTAAAATCTAAAATCCAAAATTGCCTCATGCCTTGGCCTCGTATACTTAGCGGAATTGTTGCAATTATCCTTGCTTTGGGGATGACTCTCTTGGGAGGGTGGTACTTCACCCTCTGTTTTGGCATTATTATCTATCTTGGTCAGTTGGAATATTTTCAGCTGGCGCGAGCCAAGGGAATTGAACCTGCTGGGAAAACAACTCTAGTTGTTAGCCAGGTTTTGTTAGTGGTAGCTACCGTTTCCTCCGATCTAGCTGACGCAGTATTTCCAGTCGCGGGGACGTTTATTTGTTTCTATCTCCTGTTTCAGCCGAAATTGGCCTCAATAGCAGATATTTCTACCTCAATTTTGGGGCTGTTTTATGGCGGCTATTTGCCTAGCTATTGGGTAAGATTGCGATCGCTAGAAAGTACCCAAACCAGTAACTTACCTTTAGGAGGCTACTGGCCTGAAACTTGGACAAATCTGCAAGCTCTCCCCCAAGGTCTTACAACCACGCTGCTGGCTTTCGTCTGCATCTGGGCAGCTGATATTGGAGCTTACATTATTGGAAAATTTTTCGGGAAAACTCGTCTTTCCGACATCAGCCCCAAAAAAACAGTAGAAGGAGCAGCTTTTGGAGTCACTGCCAGCGTAGCCGTAGGTGTCGCTGGGGCTTGGTATCTAAATTGGCCTGGTTGGCCTCTCACCGGCGTTGCCTTGGGTCTGCTAATTGGCATCGCCAGTCTTCTAGGCGACCTCACGGAATCGATGATGAAGCGAGATGCTGGTGTCAAAGACTCCGGGCAACTTATACCAGGTCACGGTGGCATTTTAGACCGCGCCGACAGCTACGTTTTTACCGCACCCCTCGTTTACTACTTTGTGACTTTACTCTTACCGCTGTTAATCAAGGGCTAGGGAGTGGGGGAGTGGGGGAGAATGACCAATGACCAA
>CASBRD010000211.1 GCA_949128025.1 Oscillatoriales cyanobacterium PMM_0008
AGACAATCTTCTTCCCTCTTCCCCTAGTCCCTAGCCCCTTCCCCCTATGAATCACGTTCAACCGCCGTTAGAATTTATTCCCCCAGCGCTCAACCCCCTAGTTCTGCGGGGTACGCAATTGCTACTACCCTTTTGGCTGCAATATCGGACTTCGATCGCCAATATTGAGGCCGAAAATGTCGAAGTTTTAGTCGATATGTACCGTCAGTTTCAGGCAGGTAAAATCCGCTTCTTAATGGCATTTCGTCATCCCAGTACCGATGACCCGCTTAGCCTGACGTATCTGCTTTGGAAGTTGGTGCCGCAAGTAGCCAAACAGCAGCGCGTTTCGTTGAATTATCCAATTCATGCCCATTTTATTTACGATCGCGGCATACCTTTGTGGGCTGGCTCATCTGTAAGCTGGCTTTATGCCAACTTAGGCGGTACTCCCATCCATCGAGGTAAAGTAGACAGAATGGGTTTGCGTTCTGCCCGCAATTTATTTGCCAATGCACAATTCCCCATGATGGCATCTCCAGAAGGAGCCACAAACGGTCACAATGAAATTATCAGCCCGCTAGAACCGGGGATTGCCCAAATGGGATTTTGGTGTGTGGAAGACTTGCTTAAAGCTTCCCGATCGCAACAAGTTTTTATAGTGCCGATCGGTATTCAGTACAAGTATATCGAAGCTCCCTGGCAGTCTTTAGAAAAGCTTCTCACTCAATTGGAAATCGATAGCGGTTTGCCTGTAGGAATGACAGATGAATCTGAAGCGATCGATAAAGATTTATCTTCTATTCTTCATCCTTCATCTTTGCTTTATCGAAGGCTTCATCGATTGGGCGAACATATATTACTTTTGATAGAAGACTTTTATACCCGCTTTTATCATCAAACTCTGCCAAAACCGCCAGAATTAGCAACGATGGATGCAAACGAAGCATTGGCATTTCGACTCAAGGCACTGCTAGACGTAGTATTGCAAGTGGCGGAAAAGTCTTTTAATCTTCAGCCTAAAGGAAATTTGATCGATCGCTGTCGGCGTTTGGAACAAGCAGGTTGGGATTGGATTTATCGGGAAGATATCAAGCATCTGGAAGCATTATCGCCGCTAGAACGGGGTTTAGCCGATCGCATTGCCGAAGAAGCTAACCTGCGAATGTGGCACATGAGATTGGTAGAAAGTTTTGTGGCGGTGACAGGCAGATACGTTTTGGAAAAACCAACCGTAGAGAGGTTTGCCGAAACAACTTTATTGCTATGGGATATGTTAACTCGAATCAAAGGAGGCAACCCCTTCGGGCGTCCCAAACTCGGTAAGCAAAGGGTAAAAATAACGGTGGGAGAACCTCTATCGGTTTCATCTCGATGGGATGAGTATCACTCCAGTCGTCGTAAAGCTGTTGCTGATTTAACTCACGATTTGCAAACTTCTTTACAAGGTTTGACCAGTTGGAAAAGTTAGCATTTTGTAGGGTGCGTTGCAACGCACCCTACGCTACTTAACCACAAATTACCTTGCGACGAGGTGCCGCCTTGGGCCGACACCTGGATTGATAAAAGCTGCTACTTCCTCTGGAGACATTTGTTCGATCTGCTTTTGCAGTTCTTCAGTTGTGAACTGATAGCCACGTTCTTCAGCAATTTTAACAAAAGTTTCTGCATCGGTTGTTGCTTTGAGTTTTGCCTTTAAGGCTTGATCTTGCTGGATAGCTTTAAAGAAGCTGGCAGCGGATTCTTGTGCCATGACCGTAGGTTTCCTTTTTTAATTTGTAATTAAAATGTTGTCGCTTAAGTCACAAGGCAGATAGCAAGTGACTTCTATGCGGGTGGAAGCGATCGGTCCGATCGCAGATCCCCATACCATATAAGGATAAATCGAACAAGCGGAAATTTAACTAAATTTTGACATAAGTTAAAGCAATCAGTATCCGGCTTAACAGGCAGGCGATCGCCTTTGTGCTAAAAGCTTTACTCCAGTAGCTTTTAGATACCCTACACCGATGACCGCTAATTTAGGTTCCAGGAAGCGTATAGTAAAATTGCGGTTAATTCTTAAAAAATTGTGAAAGCGATTACACTTCTTGGTTCCACCGGCTCTATTGGCACTCAGACGCTGGATATCGTCGCTCAATATCCCGATCGGTTTCGGCTTGTGGGGTTGGCAGCAGGGCGCAATGTGGCGATGCTGGCGCAGCAGATTCGGCAATTTAGACCGGAAATTGCGGCTATTTGCGAAGAAGATAAGTTACCCGAACTTAAAGAGGCGCTTGCTGACCTCGACCCCCAACCTATTCTACTGGCTGGAGAAGCTGGAGTCATTGAAGTGGCACGTTACGGGGATGCAGAATCTGTGGTTACTGGCATTGTAGGCTGTGCGGGGTTGCTACCTACTATTGCTGCGATCGAAGCTGGCAAAGATATCGCCTTGGCAAATAAGGAAACCCTGATTGCTGGGGGGCCGATCGTGATACCTTTGGTGGAGAAGCACGGCGTCAAGCTATTGCCAGCAGATTCTGAACATTCGGCGATTTTCCAGTGTTTGCAAGGTGTTCCCCCAGGTGGGTTGCGGCGAATTCTGCTGACAGCTTCTGGCGGTGCTTTCCGAGATTGGCCGGTTGAGAAGTTGGCAGAAGTTAAAGTTGCAGATGCGCTGAAGCATCCTAACTGGTCGATGGGTCGCAAAATCACTGTCGATTCTGCTACTTTAATGAATAAGGGATTGGAAGTTATTGAGGCTCATTACCTCTTCGGTTTGGATTACGACAATATCGATATTGTTATCCATCCCCAAAGTATTATTCACTCTTTAATTGAGTTACAAGATACTTCTGTTTTAGCGCAGTTAGGTTGGCCTGATATGCGCTTGCCATTGCTTTATGCTTTGTCTTGGCCAGAGCGAATTTACACAGATTGGGAACGTTTGGATTTGGTGAAAGCTGGCAGTTTAACTTTCCGGGAACCGGATCATCAAAAATATCCTTGTATGGAGTTAGCTTATGCGGTGGGTCGTGCTGGCGGTTCCATGCCTGCGGTGTTGAATGCGGCTAACGAACAGGCTGTCGCGCTATTTTTGGAAGAGAAGATCGGCTTTTTGGATATTCCGAGATTGATTGAGCGTGTGTGCGATCGCCACCAATCCGATCATCGCACAAATCCTTCGTTAGAAGATATTATCGCAGCCGATAAGTGGGCAAGACAGGAAGTGCTGGAAGCGAGTACGATGATGGAAGAGCGCATGATTTCAGTTCGATAAAATGAATTGTATTGTCAGAGCGATCGCTACCTCAGTAATTTGTGCTGCCATCAGCGGATTAATTGCGGCTTGTTCGACTCAAGAGCTAAAAATCCTAATTAATCAAAAAATGGTAGCACATTAATGAACCAGTTATGAGAGGCAAAACGGAGATAGACTTAACAGTAGATCCGCCGCCGGATTTAGCATTGGAAATTGATAACACCAGCGATTCCCGCCTGCGATTCAACAGCTACCAAGCTTTAGGCGTTCCCGAATTATGGCGATATGATGGACAAGGGTTGCAAATTTACCTGCTCCAAAACCAAAAATATGTTGAGTCCAACATCAGCCCAAACTTTCCCGGACTACCGAAAATTTGGCAGCGAGTAAACTGGTAAAGAGAGGCAATCCTATTATTTCGATATCATCAAATAAAACTATGTCACTAGAATTGATTATTTCGGTTGTTGCCTTAGTTGTAGCTGGGTTAGTATTCACCTGGTTATTCAAGGTAGTGAAAGCAACTCTAAGCACAGCTATTTCAATTGCCATAATTGTACTGATTTTGCAGCTAGCCTTTGGAATTGGCCCTCAAGAACTTGGGCAGCAAATAATTCAGATTCCCCAAGCTGTTTGGCAAAAGGTTACTGGTAACTAAGCAAGCGCTGAGATCCGATCCGAAAAATCATTCAATAGCCGTCTTTCATCTGCGTTTATCTGCGTTTATCTGTTTTCATCTGCGGTAAAAAATCTTTTCGGATAGGCAAGAAGTAGGTAGGCATTGCCCACCGTACTATTAACGCAAGTTGCTAGTTATATGATTGAGGCTGGTATTAGGTACGTTGTTGCGCTTTAGCGCTCTTATCCAAGTTGGGATAAGAGCGCTAAAGCGCAACAACGTACCCAGAATGCAAGTAACTAGCAACTTAAGTTATTAAACAGAAAGGCGAGTTAACGCATCCTTTACAGCAGGCGGCAATTGCCGCATAATCTTGCCCTTTTCGCGATCGACTGCTACCAACGTTACCTTTGCGGTCACATATAGTTCTTCGCCATCTACAGACTGAATTTGGTTATCCCAATTCAGTCGCACGCCGTCCATATCTGCCATCCGCGCTTTGACTACTGCGGTCATTCCCATCCGCAAAGCTCGATGATAGCGCACGGAAAGCTCTACCACTGGCAAATCGCAACCCAAGGCTACCAGGTCGGCAAACTCAACGCCGATCGATCGCAAGCATTCCACCCGCGCCTCTTCCATCCAGGTAATATAGGAACCATGCCAGACGTTGCCTGAATAGTCGGTGTGGTGGGGTTGCACTTTGATGGGATATTCAAACCAGGTGCCATCTGCCATCTGCGGTAGGTTTTGGATAGCGCCGGTGGGTGAAAGTTGAGGTTCTTCTTTTTTCATTCTTAGCGTGGCTTGATAACTTTAGGAGCTGCAACAGCTGAAACAAGGCTGGTGTCAATGAGGAACTTTTCTGCATCGCAAACACCAGACCAAGCTGCCAGAAGACGAGCTGCCAGTCTCAATAGCTCGGTTTCGGAATGTAGTCCCCAGAGTGTCGCCAGAGGGGAATTATCGTCCTTTTGTTTGCCCAGCGCCAGACGCCATCCTACTGGTATGCCTGCTATGCTGTTGTAGGCTCCTGATAAAGCACCTGTTAGAGCTATGGTAATTTGCGGTTGGGGACAACGAGCGGCACGGACAACAGAGAGGCGCAAGTCTTCCAGCGTACTCAAGAAACAGTAAAAAGCCAAGGCGATCGCAGCATTGGGACGCGGTGCTGACTGACGCGGCATTAGAGTCCACAAAGTAGTTTCTAACCCAGCACCCTCTTCTAACAACGTTTGGACTTGTCTGAGTTGCTGCACCAGTGGCGTCTCAACATCAAGATAGATCAGGGTTTCAGGAATCAGGGTGGCGGGGTCGAGTCTTTCCTTGAGGGCAAGTGCGATCGCATACCCGATCGCTAAAGTGCCATCCTTTAATACAGAGTCATCCTGCCACACATCTGCCACCTGCTGTAAATTTTGTCGCAGTTTAGCTTCATCTTCGTGAAAAAATAAAGCTACCGGCACAGTCGCAACGATCCCCGAACCATCCGCGCTTTTGTGGTCATATTTGGTGTATGTTTCGTCTGTATTTGGCGAAGCATATCCTGAAAAACTGGCTTCTTCGTAAAACTTGCCATTTTCCGTAGACGGTCGCTTCTCTTCAGGAGGCTCGCCCCAATCTGCTAAATCCAACTTTCCTTGCCGAATCAAGCCTTCGGTGCCGCGAACCACCAAACGCCCCCAGCTGGACGGCAAGAAAGAAGGTTGTTTTACCCCCAGTTGCCACGACTCACCGTAAGCGCCCCAAATTTCTCCTATAGCAGCGCCTAGCATAGCACCGCGAAACCTGCTTAATAGAGAGTACCGCATTAATTTTTTTATATGTTAATAACGTTTCTGTGGCAGAAACGCCATTCTAACCCGATGTCTGGGATTGTCTGAGGTGGTAAACTAGGGCTTGCAGTCCCAAACGATAACTTTCGGCCCCAAAACCACTGATTTGCCCGATCGCAACTGCTGCAATCCAGGAATGATGCCGAAATTCTTCACGGCGGTAGATGTTGCTCAGGTGAACTTCTACTGTGGGAATGGCAACACCTGCTAGAGCATCGCGAATCGCTACGCTGGTATGCGTATACGCGCCAGCGTTAATCAAAATTCCTTGATGACGCCCTAAAGCTTCATGAATAGCATCCACTAAGACGCCTTCGTGATTCGACTGTAGAGCCGTCACATCAGCCTCTAGCGCCTGCCCTTCTTTTTCTAGCAGGCGGTTTATTTCATCTAAGGTTACGCGGCCATAAACCCCCGGTTCTCGTTGTCCCAGAAGGTTAAGATTTGGGCCATGCAGTACCAAAATACTCAGCTTGTGCAATGGCGTAATTCAATCCATACAGACTAGCGGCGACGACCTGGTTCGTTAACGGGAATGGGAATCCGTTCCGGTTCCGGTTGAACATCTGGACCGAGTAGGACATCGAGGATTCTACGTGCCCATTCCTTTAGCGTTTCCAGTATATCTTCGATAAAGTCCATTTAACAGACAACTCCTTCCATACGGTCTAAGTCTTGCGCCCAGGGGCGAAATACCCAGTATTAGGTCTGCGGTTTTGGTTACTCAAAAATCCCTGTTTTTGTATTGTAATATACAAAAACTTTTCCGGATAAGTACTCCTGGGGATTGAGTCCTTTACTTGATAATAACAAATAATTCGGCAAGGTTAAGGATTGTTAATAAATTTTTAACTAAAGCCACAGTCAAATAAGTTTAGGACAGTATTCATAGCTTAAAGCAAGGAAGCAACTGTGTTTGTAAGGCTGACCTTGCACTCCCCACTCCCCACTCAGCACTCTATCTGGACAACAGATGCCGCCGCAGGTGGTCGAGAGCGGTACAAGTGCTGATGTGGCGAATCAAAGAGCGGTCTTGTAGGGAATTAAAGCGATGCTCAAAACTTGTTACCAGGTTGTTAGGCCCAGCCAGACCGATGTAGACCAGACCCACCGGCTTAGTTTCCGTCCCGCCGCCAGGGCCAGCAATTCCCGTAATACTCAGTCCCCAGGTTGTCGAGAGGAGCGATCGCACACCGACAGCCATTTGCTTTGCCACCGTTTCGCTCACAGCGCCCACCCGATCTAAATCGTCTGGATTAACGCCCAATAGGGATATTTTTACCCGATTATCATAAGAAATAATCCCTCCCAGGAAGTAATGAGAACTTCCGGGGACAGAAGTCAGCATACTTCCCAGACTGCCGCCAGTGCAGGATTCTGCCACCGAGAGGGTTTCACCGAATTCTGACAGCAGCTGACCCACCACTGAAGCTAGGCTGTCGCCATCAGCACCGTAGTAGTCCATTCCGGCAATTTGGCGCAATTGTTGTTCGACTGGCGAAATTATTTCGTTAGCTAATGTAGCAGATACAGCTTTAGCCGAAACCCTAAGTTTCACTTCACCCCGACTCGCATAAGGCGCAACGGTAGGATTTGGCAAATTGAAAAAAGGAGCAACTTTTTCAGCCAATGCAGCTTCAGCAATGCCCCAAAATCTTAACATCCGGCTGTAGATGATTTCCTTGCCCCAGCCTTGGCTTTTTAGATAAGGGACAGCGATTTCCTGCCACATTCCCTGCATTTCAAAGGGGACGCCAGGAAAGGTGAGGATGGTTAGATTAGTGCGAGGTTGCCATATCATACCGGGTGCAGTTCCCCATTGGTTGGCTAAAATTTCTGCGCCTTTGGGGATTAAAGCTTGTTTGCGGTTGCTGGGAGTCATTTGACGTCCGCGTCGAGCATATTTTTGGACGATATCTTCCACAATTTCCGGTCGTTCCACCAAAGGGACGCCGAAAAATTCCGCGATCGTTTCCGTAGTCAGGTCATCGGGAGTCGGGCCAAGACCGCCTGTAAAGATGAGAATGGAGGACCTCTCGCAAGCAATAGCCAGTACTTCTTGGAGACGCCCTGGGTTATCGCCTACAACCGTTTGGTAGTAATGAGGAATTCCCAACTGAGCCAATTGCTGAGCTAAGTACTGGGCATTGCTATTGAGGATATCACCCAGCAGTAACTCTGTTCCCACACAAATAATTTCAGCGGTCATTTTTTTGAGGGACTAGAAAAGTCAAAAGAAACAATGGCTAGGGACAGGACTCAGCGAGGGAATTACCTAATGTTGGATAACTTTGACCAACTTTTTAGGAACAGGAGATAATTTTCATCCTTCTTCCTTCATCGTTTCGATGTATTTCCAGACTTTCCAGGTGGTGTAACCCAGCAGCAAACTTGCACCTAAAGCATAGAATAGCCCATAAGGTATGCCAGCAAAAGCCAAAGCCAAACTACCTGCCCACAAAGTCAAACAATAAATAAACAATACCGTCAAACGGTGGGATAGACCAGCTTTCAGCAGTCGGTGATGCAGATGTCGTTTATCGGCAAGAAAAGGTGACTTACCGTGACGGAGGCGATCGAGAATCACAGCTGACATATCCAAAAGTGGCACTGCTAAAATCACATAAGGCAGAACGAAAGAAGTGAAAGCTGTAGTTTTCACCAAACCGATCACGCCGACGCCAGCCAAGGTAAAGCCCACAAAGTACGCACCTCCATCCCCCATAAAGATTTGGGCTGGGTTGAAATTGTAGCGCAGAAATCCCAACAGCGCACCAGCCAAAGCTGCCGCAATCAACGCTGCTGCTGGTTGACCCATAAACAAACAAACAATTAGCATCACGAAGGCACCAATACCAGACACCCCAGCGGCTAACCCATCTAGACCATCTATCCAGTTGGTGGCATTAACCATACCTACCAGCCAGAGTACCGTGATCGGCAGACCGATCCAAACTGGCAAAGGCAGTGCTTCCTGAAAGGGCATAGAGAGAAATTCAATTTGGACACCAGCCTTCCAAGCCATGCTGGCGACAATTGTCTGCATCAGCAACCGCGTGAAGGGCGATAAGCCAAACAAGTCATCTGCTAAGCCAATGAGGAAAAAGGCCAGACCTCCAAGTGTGACTCCCCAGATTTCATACTCTTCGTCTGGGGGAAGAATCTGGCCACGGGCGTCTAGAAAGCCTCCAGACCACCAAACGACTAAAAGTGCGATGAGAGTTCCGGCAAAGATAGACACGCCTCCCAAGCGCACCATCGGGTGCTGATGGACTTTTCGTTTGTCCGGTATGTCGAAAAGTCCGCTTTTGAGGCCAAATTTGTTGACAGCTGGGGTACTCCAGAGGACAACAACGGCAGAGACTGCGAAGGCAATCAGATGGTAGGGGTAAGGCATCTGAAAATCAGTAGGAAGTGCGACAAAAGGGTGTCAGGCAGAGTCTACTACATTTCCAGACTTCACTGTTCCTGCCAACAATCCGCAAGTTAGGGCGAGAAAGATTTTCATAGGCGCTAAACGAGAGCGGGTACTGGTATGTTGAGGTGAGGATAGAGGGGGAAGCGATCGCATAACGATCGCACCCGACCCCGACATTCTTGGCCAACTGCCTCGTCTTCCGGATTCAGAAGTCGATCGGCAATTATATCCCCAATCTCGGTAAACTCAGCTTCTCCCATACCGCGTGTGGTCATTGCTGGCGAACCCAGCCGCAAGCCGCTGGTGACGAAAGGCGACTCTGTATCGAAGGGAACCGTATTTTTGTTAGCCGTAATGTTAACTTGACTCACAAGTTGGTCGGCCCGTTTGCCGGTCATACCGATGCAGCGCAGGTCAACCAGCAGCAGGTGATTATCTGTCCCACCAGAAACAATTTTGAAGCCGCGTTGCTGGAGTTGGGTAGCCAAAGCGCGGGCATTTTGGATTACTTGTGCCGAATAGGCTTTGAACTCCGGCTTGAGGGCTTCTCCAAAAGCAACTGCTTTGGCGGCAATAACGTGTTCCAGCGGCCCGCCTTGGGTGCCGGGGAAAACTGCTTTATCGAACTGCTTGCCCAGTTCCGGGTCGTTGGTCATAATTAAACCACCCCTAGGGCCGCGCAAGGTTTTGTGAGTTGTCGTGGTGACGACATGACAGTGGGGGAGGGGGTTGGGGTGATGTCCTGTAGCAACCAAACCGGCAATGTGGGCGATGTCGGCTAGCAGGTAGGCACCGACTTCATCTGCGATGCTACGGAACTTATCGAACTCGATGACGCGGGGATAAGCGGAATAGCCGCAGATAATCAGTTTGGGACGATGTTGCAACGCTTGTTCCCGAACTTGGTCATAGTCTAATTGTTCTGTTTCCCGACTAACGCCGTACTGACAAACTTTAAACCACTTCCCGGATACGTTGACTGGCGAACCGTGGGTGAGGTGCCCTCCGTGGGACAAGTCCATTCCCATAATCGTGTCGCCCGGTTGCAGCAAGGCTAGGAAGACGGCAAAATTTGCTTGTGCGCCAGAATGGGGTTGTACGTTGGCATGGGCAGCGCCAAACAGTTGTTTTATGCGATCGATCGCTAACTGCTCGATTTTATCGATAAACTCGCAGCCGCCGTAGTAGCGCTTTCCTGGTAACCCTTCTGCGTACTTGTTAGTTAAAACAGAACCCTGTGCTGCCAAAACAGCTGCCGAGGTAAAGTTTTCGCTAGCAATCAGCTCCAGATGATCGCGTTGGCGCTGTAGTTCCTGCTGCATAAATTCTGCAACTACTGGATCGGTCTGGGCTAAGAAGTCTAAGTTAGTATGAGTCACGGGGCAAATCTCTACGAAACCAAAATAAGGAATTCAATGCGGGGTCGATTCCGGGGGTGCTGACAACCTCGCTTAATCAAGATTAGCAGGGAGAGTTAGCTGATTTTCAGCGACTCTCCTGTAGCAGCTAGGGTTTGTATACCCATTCGTTAAGGTCTGTACGATCTTACACGATCTCCCGAAAACCTTGCTTTGCTCTAATTGTTTCTATCAGGTTAGTGAGATGTCGCTAGACGTGAGGGAATGGATTTGTCCTCACTGCGGAACTCATCACGATCGCGATGGAAACGCAGCAACAAATATTAGGGTAGAGGGAATCAGAATGCTCGCATGCGGAAGGTTCAGGCGTCTCTGCTGTAGGAGGGGAGGTAAGACCAAAGCGAGGACGAAAGTCCAAGTTGGGGCACTCGCCTATGATTACAGAAGCCCACGAAGCGAGTCGGTACTCCGACGATTCGGTGGGTAGTTCACATAATATCCTTTCCGGTTACATCGGATTTGTTTAGGCCCCAGGGTCGCGGCGAGGGGGGAAGAATGAATAATAATCCAATACAAACGGATTTGATATAACTTCCCAGCCTAAACTTTGGGTGGACTTAAAGCTGTAGGGGGTCAGCCGAGCTTCGGCAACTGCGCTATGCTGGGCTTATTAGAAACTATAACTAATAGGAGAATGGATTGATGACTTTGCGGGGATCTACGACTGTTCCAGACAGGATTTTTGCTTGCCTAGCTTATCTAATGCCACTTATGGAGGTGATAATTAGGTTTAGCGGACCTTTTTTTAAACAGTTTCCTGATTTACAAATAATCCTGTTGCCGCTACAACCTTTACTGCAAATATACTTGCTTTCCTACTCTCTACCTTTTGGCTCCCTGATTCTCTTTTTTCTATTGTTTTTTCTGGTAGTAAGAAATGAGAACATCAGTCACTTTATTCGCTTCAACACTATGCAGGCGATTTTAATTGACATCCTTCTGTCTCTGTGCGGTTTAATTCTGAGTTTTATTCTGGCTCCGATCGTGGGAGGATTTGTGAGGGAAATTCTGACAAATACAATCTTTCTGGGGGTGGTGGCGGCAGTTATTTATTCAGTGGTGCAGACGCTGCTAGGCCGTTATGCAGAGATTCCCACGATTTCTGAAGCTGTTTATATGCAAGTGCGCTAGGAATTAAGGGTAGTGTGAGGGGGACTGGTGCGGTTTATTAAGGGCCGTGCCACGACTGTATTTTCGAGATAACCGATGCCCTCAATTTCAATGCGGATGCGATCGCCTACCTGTATTGGCCCAACCCCAGCTGGGGTGCCAGTCAACACAACATCTCCAGGTAGCAGCGTCATCACCTGACTGATATAAGACACCAAGCGATCGGGCCCAAACACCATCTCATCGATCTGGGCAGATTGCACTGGCTCTCGATCATCATTTAAAAAGGTCTGCAACCTAGCACCCGGACTCAATTCGCGGACAATCCACGGCCCCAGAGGACAGAACGTATCGAAACCCTTGGCCCTTGTCCATTGACTGTCTCGCTTTTGTAAATCTCGTGCCGTAACATCATTAGCGATCGTGTAACCCCAAATTTTTGTTTGAGCTTGCTGCGGCGTACAATCAATGCAACGCTCTCCAATCACCAAAGCCAACTCACCTTCATAATCTACCCGCTGCGACTCAGCGGGATACCAGATCGGACTATCGATCGGAATTACCGCTGTAGATGGCTTGAGAAATAACAGCGGTTCTGTGGGGACATCTGTTCCCATCTCATTTGCGTGGTCTGCATAATTTTTCCCCACTGCGACCACTTTAGAGGGAGCGCAAGGAGCCAAAAGTTGATAATGATCTGGTTTTAACTCTGCGGCAGTAGGTTGTCCTTGCAACCAGGGTGGCGCATCAAGCAGGGTAACGCTGCGGTTTAATTCCAATAAACCGTAGTAAATCTGTCCCTTTGCAGTTTGAACTCGGACGTAGCGTTTTGCCATAAATAAGACAGATGTCCTCTGGGAAAGCCAGTGAAAAGGTCTTGGTAGACACCCCATTACCACAATTTATCATTTTTGTCAAATGATTTGGTGGCGCGGTTGCAAGCTGGTAGTAAGATTTTGACATTTAGCAGGGTTTAGGGGAAGTCAAAAGTCAAAAGTCAAAAGTCAAAAGAAAATTGGTCATTGGTCATTGGTCATTAGTCATTAGTCATTGGTCATTGGTCATTAGTCATTCTCCCCCACTCCCCCACTC
>CASBRD010000212.1 GCA_949128025.1 Oscillatoriales cyanobacterium PMM_0008
GAGCGCCACAACGGACGCAAAGGCCAGTAACAACGATCGCACGGCAACCGCAACGGACGCCATCGACTCCCACCAGAGTCGCCAGAGCGCCACAACGGACGCAAAGGCCAGTAACAACGATCGCACGGCAACCGCAACGGACGCCATCGACTCCCACCAGAGTCGCCAGAACACCACAACGGACGCAAAGGCCAGCAACCACAGTGGCTGCGGCCCCCCCGACAGCGACTCCAAATGCGACACCTACAACGCCAGCTATAATTGCGCCGCCTCAACCTCCCGAAATTCCGGTTTTACCGCCGCCTCCAGACCCTACTTTGGCAAAAGGGGTTGAAGTTTCGGGTGTGATTGTAGTCAATAATGAGGCTCAGGCGATCGTTAAAGCACCGAATGAAGCGACAACTCGGTACGTTAGAGCTGGGCAGCGGTTGTCAAACGGGCAGGTGCTGGTCAAACGAATTGAACTGAGCGAAGGGTCTGAGCCGATCGTTATTCTGGAACAAAACGGCGTTGAAGTTTCCAAAGTAGTTGGAGAAAAACCGATCGCACCTGCACAACCGGGGGCGCAACCAGCTACTCCCGCAGCGACTGTGTAATTAACTCAAGTTGCTAGTTACTTGCATTCGCTCTTGTTTGGAATGGGTAATGGGTACGTTGTTGCGCTTAAGCGCTTAAGCGCAACAACGTACCCATTACCTACTAAGTGCCTCAATCATATACAGAAAAGGGCTTTCATTATTTATTTAGGATTGCTATATATATGTTAAAGATGAACAAACGATCGAAATGCTTGGCGAAAATCAGAGATATCAAGTTGAATTGCCCGGACTGCCTTTAGCCGTTTATCGCGAGTTAGCAGCTCATTTGCGTCAGGTGGAAGGTGTGGAAACAAGTCTGATACCTCAGCAGTCCCAGGAATTCGATTACGATCGCTCTCAAGTGGAAAGTCTGTGGATCGAGTATTCCGAAGCGGCTGATGAGTTATCTCGCCAACGGGTAGACCGGATTTTGCAGTATTATCGGCAGCGGTACGCCACAACGTAATGGTCAGTGGTCGGTGGTCAGTGGTCATTAGAACGCATTACCCAGTAATATCATGTCCGGTTACATCGGCATTGTCATAGGAATCATTGGTTAAATTTAACCGCAGATGAAGACAGATGAACGCAGATGAACGCAGATAAGAGCGGGATTTTTTTAGACAACCGATGCTACCGGACATGATATAACCAGTAAGCACCAATCGCCAATCACCAATCACCAATCACCAATCACCAAACTATGGGTACGATTCAAGCTTTACGGGGAACGCGGGATATTCTGCCAGAAGAAGTTGTGTATTGGCAGCGGGTAGAATCTGTGGCGCGGGATATTCTCGGTAGAGCGGCTTATCAGGAAATTCGCACTCCTATTTTTGAGGAAACGGGGCTGTTTGAGCGAGGCATCGGTGAAGCTACTGATGTTGTAGGTAAAGAAATGTACACTTTCCTTGACAAGGGAGAGCGTTCTGTGACCTTGCGGCCTGAAGGAACGGCAGGGGTAGTGCGGGCTGCGATCGAACACGGTCTTTATGCCCAAGGTGGGGTGCAGCGGCTTTGGTATACGGGGCCGATGTTTCGCTACGAACGTCCGGGTGCGGGCAGACAGCGGCAATTTCACCAAATTGGGGTGGAGGTGTTGGGCAGTCCAGAACCAAGGGCAGATGCGGAGGTAATTGCGATCGCAACCGATATCCTACAAACTCTGGGACTGAAAAACCTGCACCTGGATATCAATTCTTTGGGAAACAGAGACGATCGATTGACTTATCGGCAAGCACTGGTAGATTATTTGACTCCGTATAAAGCAGAATTAGACCCCGATTCTCAAGATCGTCTCAGTCGCAATCCGCTACGAATTTTGGATAGCAAAGATAAGCGCACTCAGGAAATTGCCGAGAATAGCCCCAGTATTTTGCAATATCTCGGCCCCGATTCAAAGCGGCACTTTGAACAAGTACAGCAATTCTTGAGCGATTTAGGGATTTCCTATCAGGTCAATCCTCGTTTGGTACGCGGTTTGGATTACTATACCCACACTGCTTTTGAAGTTATTTCTGATGATGGCGAGTTGGGTTCCCAAGCAACTGTTTGCGGTGGGGGTCGCTACGATGGATTGCTGGCAGAATTGGGTGGGCCAGATACTCCATCTGTAGGTTGGGCGATCGGTCTGGAAAGATTAATTATTCTGCTGCAAAAACTGCAATCTCCTCCCAAGTTTGGGCTGGATTTTTATGTAGTTTCGCGAGGAGAAAAGGCAGAGGCGCAAGCGCTATTGTTGACTCAAAAATTGCGTCGCGCTGGATTTAGCTTGGATTTAGATTTGAGCGGAAGTGCGTTTAAAAAACAATTTGCTCGCGCTGATAAAAGTGGCGCTGTTGCTTGCTTGATTTTGGGCGATGAAGAAGCAGAAAATCAAACTGTGAAGTTGAAGTGGATGGCAACAAAAGAACAGCAGGCGCTATCTCAAATAGATTTACTTGCCAAGACAGACGAGTTGCGACGCCAGATTGATAGCAATTGTCACCATACTTAACGAATTTTCTAGGTACGTTGTTGCGCTTTAGCGCTCTTATCTGGCGCATCTAGTTTGTAGGAGCGCAATTTCTGAAACTCTTGTGGAGCGGGCATCTTGCCCACCCCATTTATACAACTTAGATGCGATGCCGCGCCAGATATAGCGCTAAAGCGCAACAACGTACCTTTTTTAATGACTAATGATTGATATCGCAGAGTTGGAGATTGATGGGCAACTCAACGATGAAACTTGTTTGCCCACAGCCGCTTTTCACCAATATAGAACCTCCTAAATACTCTGTGAGCTTTCTAAGCAGCACCAGCCCTAACCCAGTGCCGTTGTGCTTCCAGCGATCGCCATTGGCAATGCGATAGAATCGATCGAAAATTCGAGATAGTTCGTTGGCGGGAATCTCCACGCTTGAATTCGTCACTTTCAACAGAAGTTTTTCTGCAAACTTGACAGATGTTAGCTCATAAGAAAATACGGTGACTGTGATTTCTCCTCCTAGCGGAGTGAACTTACACGCATTGGTCAAAAGTTCGGTTAGAATTCGCTCTAGGCTGGGAGAGTCAATTGTAAGGATAGGCAAATCGTCAGCAATTTCTAGATGCAAAATTTGTTGTTGATTCGCCATCCGGTCTAAAAACGGTTCTACTACCTGTAGTATCGAATCCTGTAAGCAAATAACTCCTTGATTCAACCCATAGTTTCCGGCATCAAGTTGCTGTAGATCCAGAAAGTTATTGAGCAAGTTAATCTCTCGATCGAACTCATTCTCCATAATTTGGATGTAGTGAGCTGCTCTTGTCCTGAAAATCCCTTGCTTCTGTATGGCAGTAAGAGATTGAGTGCCGCGCACTCCGTTAAATAGAGGATCGCCAGATTGCTCACAGGGTTGAGATAAGCTGGATAATACTGAATCCGCTATTGCTCTACTCTCCTCTTGTTGCAATAGAACTTTTAGCAGCTGAATTGCGATTTTGATATTGGTAATGGGCGATCTCAATTCCTGTGAAACGGTACTCAAAAAATCATCTTTGAGTTGATCGATCCGTTCCAGATCTTTTACTTTGCGATCGGACATTTTATACACGATACATTTGGGTTGGGTTTGTAAAGGATGGTTCGGCATTCCATCCTTCGAGTTTTTGTCTTTATTCCACTAAGGCATCAGCACAATATTTTTGGCCTATCTTCTGTTTGTAGATCCAGTCTTGAATGCTTGGTGGATGCGTGATTTTGGTCAGCAGTACCAGCCTCCAGATATTAAAAACTAAATCGTCAGGGTAAATTGGTTTTAGTAAATACGCCTCAACTCCTACCTTCAGATATTGGGCAAGACTCGTTGTGGGACAGGTTGAAGTAACCAGAATTGGAATAGACTCCTATTGGCTAGTGCCATGCACTTCAATCGCTGCATCAATGGATCGACACTCTCACCCGGAAATTTGATTTCAGATACCAAAATATCGGGGACAAGCCAATCCAGAAGGTCTAATGCTTTTTTAATTGAGCCAGTTGTCGTCACATTTGCAGCCAATTCTTGAAGTGAAACGCTATACAAATATCTGTTATCGACATCGTTGTCTACAACCAATATTTTTACATCTTGGAGTATCCCAACTTTGGCAAAATGACTTTTAATTATACCCATATCAAACACCTCAATTAGAACGTCAAGTGGAAACTGGGGACTGGGAACTGGGGACTGGGAACTGGGGACTGAGGACTGGGGACTCACTCTCCCGCTCTCCCACTCCCCCACTCCCCTACTCCCCAGTTCCCTACGGCATAATTGACAAGGGAAGAACCGCTAAATTGGCATTTTTTGATAACAGTAACTACAACGCCAGTAAATGCCTTCCGAACGGATGTGGCGGAGTAAAACTGTTGAACAGCAAGGACAAAGATCTCTATCCATACTTGATTGAATGAGGGTTCTGGATATAAATTGTTGGCTACAATCGCGAACTAAGTGTCTCGATAGTGTCATTGAACTGAAGGATAGATCGTTCATTTTCAATCCTTAATTGATTTAAAAGTCTACTGAAGCGCACCGATGAGGTAGTCAAAGTAAGCGCCTACTTCGCTAGCGTCTTCTCCAGACAGCATGGAAGTAGTAACATTTTTCATGGCACGGACGCTTTCGGTAACAGCATCAATCGAGGTACCGAGAGAGTTATACATTTGGCGAACCCCAATCAACTCAATTTCTTGAAAGTTGGTAGTTTGTCCAGCTGCAACACTGTAAACGATCGAACGCAGGTAGTAATCCATATCCCGCAGGCAAGTCGCTGCGATCGTCTTACCGTAGGCGTTCCCACCCGGAGAAACAATGCTAGGGTCTAGTGGGAACAACTGCTTTGCAGCTAGCTGAACAATGCGCTCCCGGCTTGCTGTTAACGCTTGGACAAGGCGCAGACGACGCTCACTGCCCCCGACAAATTTCTCGATCTGCCCCATCTCTTCAGGGCTAAGATAGCGAGACTTGGCATCTGCATTCACAATCAATTTTCTAATAATACTCATCAAAACACTCCTTAAGAATCTTGATTGAGGTCGATGAAACAGCCCAACGGAAGTTTAGCTCCCACAGATTCCTCAAATGCAACACTGAATTTTTATTTACTATGACAGGCTCATGTTTGATTTAGTGTATGATTTGATTAACTACGATATACATTGTTCGCGTTGCAATTTCTTTATAGTAACGAAGCAACCTCAGCCCTACTGCCATTCCCTCTCTTCAAGCTCCCTCTGAGGTAGCAATAAGGTGGCTTCAATTTCCTGCCGGATCGCCGCTGTGACTTCGCAATTGCTATTCAGGCAATCGAGTAGCAGTTGATTGGCATCGTAGTAGCGTTGTAGCACTTGTTTTTGGTCGGGGCTAAACTGCCAAGATCTGTTAATATTTCGATAGTTGGCGATCGTCATCCTTAACTTTTCAGTCCAGGCGGAATACTTTGCTTGCCACCAGCCCTGAAACCGTTCTCGGTTTTGAGAAGGAGGTGGGAGTAGATCCCTGAGTTGTTGCAAGGACTGATAGAATCCAACATCGAGAACCATCACCAGAATGTTGTTGAGAGCCGAGCTACAAGCATTGGTATGGGCAAACTCTGGAGAGCGATCGATCGCCAACTCCAGGAGCAAGTTATCCAACGCGGCATCTAAAAACATCCCCTGGTCGAGAGTGCTGGCTAAAGTAAACTGAGCAGCTGTACGAGGTGATTTCGCAAGGGCAAGGTAAAAAGCTCGTGATGTGGCAACTTTTGGTTGGGTTGCGATCGTCTGAGTTTTTTGGCTGGCCCAGATCAAAAATTCTTGCAGATAAGGGTCTTGAGCGACTAACCCATCAATTTGTTGCTTCATCAACTGCACTAGGGAGTCTGCACTTCGCAGCATGGCAACTGTCAGTAGAAATACTTGCCGCCAGTGAGGGTCTGTGATGTGACTGACGAGTCCGGACAAGGCTTGGTCTAATCCCTGAAGATTATGGCTGGCAACAATTTGACGTGCGGTGAAGTATTCGTGAAACGCCAGATAGGAGAAGGAAAAGATTCCCCGCGCCCGTTCGGTGAGTAGCCCATGTTGGATTTCGATCGCTTTTAGGATTGCTTCACTTTCGAGTTGCAGTTCCTCTGGTTCCTGGGTCATTCCGGGCAGATTACGCAGATAATCCCCAATATATTGCTCAATAATGCGTTGCTCGAAGAAATACTGCCCTTGCTCAAAGGTGACTGCCGCCAGTTGACTTAATAACCTGAGCTTTTGAGGTAATAAAAAATCTCGGTAAATGTAATCGCTTTTGATGCCTTTGGCTTCGTCCCATTTGCCCAAAAGTAAATCCAGCCCTTGTTTATAAAACTCAGTTGGCTTGGTGGGAAATTTATCTTGACTGTGAAACACCCAACAAGCAAGATGCAAAAACAGGGGCGTGACAATTAGTTGGCGATACTGCCAGTTTTCCGGTAAGTCCAACTTTTTGATAAACTGAACGGACTGTGGTTCACCAGCTTGACCGTTGGTTTTGGTGAATGTCGCAAACCATTTTTTGGCGAAGGTAACGATTTGAAATTGGGTAAAGGGGGCAATTTCCACATCGGTAAAGCCTTTGAGCCGAAGCTTGTAGGCTGCGGTGCGACAGGACGCCACAAACTGATTTTTGTGATATTTGTCCGAAAACTTGCGAATTTCTCTTAAAACTGCGGTGCTGTCTTGGCTGAGTACTTCATCCATCCCATCGAGCAACAGCAGGACTCTGCCAGCTTGCAGCAAGGTTTCGATCGCGGATGGGTGGGAAATGCCAGAGGTGAGAAACGCCTGACGAAGGTAATTTAACAGGCTAAAGTTGCCGCTATGCCTAGATTCTTCGGCAAAATCTCTCAACGTGATGAATATCGCCACTCGATTGGCTGCAAACTTGCCCCGGCTGCACTGAATGGCGAGATGTTGCAAAAAGGTGGTTTTGCCGACCCCCGGTTTACCCAACACTCTCAGCTTGGAGTGTTTTTCGACAGCCTGCATCCCCGGTATTTGTTTCTGCTCAACCTCTCCCAAGCCGATGCGATCGAATTCACCAGGCCCCAAGTTGGGCAGGTTATTGATATCAAACGACTTTTGGCTGGCAATTTCTTCCAAAATATTGACATCCACATAGATGTCATCAATGCTGACGAGACGGCCAATGTCCCATATATCCAAGATGCCGCACTGGTCTTGAATTTTTTCTTTGCGTTGCAATTTCACTTGTTGCACCAAGGCATCAATATCAAAAACAGGAGCCTTGGCGAGGTCGGCGAGGTCGGCGAATTCGGCTGGAGGATCGATCGCAATCTCCCGCCAATCTAAGTCTAATATCAAACAAATCTCCACAAAAACTTGGCGATCGACGGGTTGGCCTGTGAAAAACCGCCAAATTGGTTGTCTGGTCTTTAAGTTTACTTCTCCTGCCAGTTGTTCCTGAGTCCACCCATTGAGAGCAAACGCTCGTTTCACCTGTTGAATTCCAGACGTTGATGCCTGGAGCGATCGTTTGGCCATGATAAAACACTCCGGGTCCTAAAATAAATAATTTAAACTGCTGTTTTATACATCCACATATCAAAAAAAACTTATCGATTGCAGCGATAGCTTGTAGCGGTATTTCCATGAACAATTAACGATGAACTATGGATATTTCAGAATTATTATGCCGTTCAAAACGAACATTTTGTAGTAGCACGGCATCATCAGTATGTCGGTCATACCAAGATTTTAATTAGCTGTGCTACTACGACTTTTTTCCCGCCTTCCCTATTTTGCGATCGCATATTTCCTCAGAAATAGATACAATATTCTGAGATCCGCTTCTAGTATAACTTTTTTCACCGTGACCGCACCAACAAAAATTACCCCAGGTCAGCCGCTCACTTCTTTGCAAAAATCAGGTCTGGAATGGGTCGCTCGTCTGCACGGGGGACGAGATGTGGTATTGGCGATCGATCTTACAGAAAGTGTCGGTCTCAATGATGAAGGTCGCAATCGTCTGCGTCAGATTGTGCAGGATAGCCTGCGTCCCGGAGATTCTGTCTACGTTGTTCCTTTTGCTACCGAAGTCAGTTTCCCACTGCAAGCGATCGCATTTAACGGCAAAAAAGAAGATGTCGATCGAATCTTACAGGTTGTACCCCTAGAGCGCGATCCGAACTTGCGGCAAACAGACATTCAAAAAGCTGAATTAACTATATATCAAAATCTTGCCCAAGTCAATCAATATCGCCGGCAAGAAAATCAGCCAATTAAACCTCAATCAGTAGTTTGGATTACCGATGCGCCTCTGTTTAAATCTTCGGGACAAGATTGGATTGAAACCCCTGCTGAGAGTCCATTTCGAGTCGAAACTTCCCCAGAAAGTCAAGCGCGACGCCAGTGGATTCAAGCTTTGCCAATGCGCGATCGTAACTTGCCAATCAAAACTAATGAAAATAAAGAATATAATCTCACTGTTGTTGATATTGACCCCAATGTTCAAGAGTTATGCACGCCAGCACCAGGCGGTAGAGAAACTTGTTTAGTTACTCCTTATTTAATTAAGCAGTTGTGGCTACCCACATTAATTTCTACCATAATATTTATCGCTTTGTTGGCAACCGCCCTAAAATTTTATCGCCTACAAAAGAAGTGGCAGCTAATAGTAGATTTTACCGCCACAGCCAAAGAAGAAGACCAAATTTGTTATTTAGGACACAAAAAAAGAATTGCTATAGGCGAGTTTGATTCGACTTGTGATGATTCAATTGACACTCCAGGGCCAGAAGTGAGAGCATATTTAGAGCGGAAAGGTGATAAACTTTACTTAGTGCCAACTGGTGACGCACCAATTCATTACAACGGTCGAGACATCACCGTGCGGACTCTGATCACTGGATACCGGATTAGGTTGAATTGTCCAGATTCTAGAAAACGCGATTACGAGATAGTTATCAAAGTAAAAAAATAGCATTAAAGGAAATGCAATGACAACACCGCCAGCAGATTATGATAATAGTTGGAAACAAGCGATCGAGCTATATTTCGAGCAATTTATATTGCTTTGTTTTGAGCAACTTCATCCTTTAATAGATTGGAGTCGCGGTTTCCACGTTTTAGAACAAGAACTGCAACAAATAGTAGGAGAAGCCGAATCTGGTAAGCGTCTAGCAGATAAACTGTTTCAAGTTTGGCGGCTGAATGGGGAGGAAACTTGGGTATTAATTCATATAGAAGTTCAAAGCCAAACCGAGTCAGACTTTGCGAAACGAATGTATCAATATAATTATCGAGCTTTCGATAAATACGAAAGACCAGTGATTAGTTTAGCAGTTTTAGGAGATGAAACAAATTCTTGGCGACCAGCTTTATATGAGTATAGTTTGGATGGCTTTCAGTTGCGGATGCAGTTTCCCATAGTGAAAGTCTTAGATTACGAAAGTCAGTGGGAGGATTTGGAACAAAGCGCTAATCCTTTTGCCATTATGATCATGGCACATTTGAAGACAAAAGCCACGAGCGGTAATCTGGAAGAACGGAAACTTTGGAAGTGGACTTTGGTGCGGGGACTTTTTGAAAAAGGTTACACTAGAGATGATATAGTGCAGCTATTTCGAGCGATCGATCGAATGATGGCTTTACCGAGGGAACTACAGCAGCAATTTAAACAAGAAGTAAATCGGTATCAGGAGGAAAGAAGAATGCGTTTTTTAAGTAGGATTGAAGAAGAAGCAATAGAAGAAGGAATCCAGCAGGGAATCCAGCAGGGAATTCAGCAGGGAGTTTTGCAAGCTGTTCGAGGGGATGTAATTGAAGTTTTGGAAATGCGGTTTCAAGAGGTATCGCCAGAACTGAATGAGGCGCTGAACAACATTAATGATGTGTCGGTATTGAAGCAACTTCACCGACAGGCGCTTACCATTAATTCTATCTCGGAATTCCAGCAACTACTTTGATAAAGAAACCGGGTTTCTTAGAGAAACCCGGTTTCTGAAAATCAGGAGGAAAGAAGAATGCGTTTTTTAAGTAGGATTGAAGAAGAAGCTAATGACTCAATCAACTGAACGGAATTTTCGGGGAATCAACCGCACTATTTGTATAGGATTAGGCGGTACGGGTAGAGATGTGTTGATGCGAATTCGGCGATTAATAGTCGATCGCTATGGCGATTTAACAAAACTGCCAATTGTAAGTTTTGTTCATATCGATACAGACAAAGCTGCTACCCAAGTATGTGGATTGCGGACAGGAAGTACCTATCACGGTGTTGACCTCAGTTTCCGGGAATCCGAGAAAATAGGCGCTACCATGACATCATCGGAAGTTACTAATTTCGTACAAGGCATGGAACGCCGATCGAATTACGATCGCCAAGGCCCATACGACCATATCGCCAGATGGTTTCCGCCGCAATTATTGCGGAATATCAAAGCAGTGGAAGAAGGCGCAAAAGGAATTCGACCTGTAGGAAGATTGGCTTTTTTCCACAATTATCGCAAGATTCAAAGTGCCATTCAAACAGCAGAAAATCGCACGCGGGGACACGAAGCAACCTTACTGAAATTGGGACTAACAGTTGAAGAGGGATTGAATATTTTTGTGGTAGGTTCTCTCTGCGGTGGTACGGGTAGCGGGATGTTTTTGGATGTCGCTTATAGTCTCAGGCGTGCTTATGGCGATCGCGAAGCCAAAATTGTTGGTTATTTGGTGATTAGTCCAGAGTTATATGGCAATACTCCTAATATGATCGCCAATACTTACGCCGCTCTCAAAGAACTGAATCATTATACCACGCCCAGCACAAAATTTGAAGTTTGTTATGATATGCAAACCCTAGAAATTGTGCAAGAGACACGACCGCCTTTTGACTACGCATATTTAGTTTCCAATCAAACTAGCAGCGATTATAAAATTCTCAAACAGGCGAAATTGTGCAACGTCATCGCGCATAAAATTGCGCTAGATTTTTCCGGCGAATTAGCACCCGTGGTGAAGGGAATGAGGGATAATTTTACCTCACATATGATTCAGTGGGACGAGCATCCCCGTCCGAACGTTCAGCGGTATTTAACATTTGGATTGGCGGCAATTTATTTTCCCCGCGATATCATTGTTCAAATCGCTTTGACTAGAATTAGCGTTAAATTGGTGACATTCTGGTTAAATGGTTCGGGACAAAGCGCAGATCCTCAGCGGTTATTTGAACAATTTATAGTTCAATATAATTGGCATAGCGATTTGGCGCAAAGGGATGGTTTTAGTAACAAATTAGCGTCAGCGGTTCAAGAAGCGAATAAGACTTTTGTCGGTACACTGAACAGTTGGAGAAATACTAAGTTAGAAAAAGTAATTAACGAGTGCAAAAATAAGGACGATCGCAATGGGTTAAGACAAACTTTGCCGCGCGAGTTTCGAGAGCAATTTAGAAAAACCCAGCCCGGTGAAAATGAAAGTATGAGAGGAATTTGGCTGACCAGACTGCTACAGGTAAGCCCGGAAATTTTGAAACAACTCAAGGAAAACATCGATCAATTTTTGGCGAGTTTAATGACACCGGGAACTGCCAATTTTTCGATAAAAAGCGCTCGCGACTGGTTAGATGCTTTGCAAACAGATTTGGATAAATATCAGCGACAGCTAGAGGAGGAGATTACTGAATTTGGTGGGGTACGCAAATTAGAAGATTTGGAGAAGAAATGGCGGGATGCAGAACAGATTATTGAAGATATCGAGCAGAAATTTAAGCCGTTCGGTAAGAATGGAGAAGTGCAAACAGAAGCCAAAAGGGTAGTGCGGGAAGTTTGCGATTTAATCAAACGTAATTTTGATTTTGCAGTCACTCAGGAAGCACTCCAAATAGTCGATAAATTGCAAAAGCACCTGCGCGATCGCACGACTAAAATGGCTGGTTTCAGTCGGTTAGTCGATAACTTGAAAAATGACTACGAAAAAGAAGAAAGCGATCTCAGACAGATGAATTTTGATGAAATGAGCGGCGAGGCAATTTTTGACAATGAAGATATTGAAAATTGTTACAAAATTTTGTTGCCTAGCAATGATTTTCGCGCCCAATTAGTGCTACTGAGCAAAGAAATAACAGAAGCAGCGGGGGTTGAAGAGTCGATCGCTTATTTGATCGATCGGACCGATCGAGAACAACTGCAAAAAGAAATAGACCTGAAAGTAGATAGCTTGTTTGGATCTCGCAGCAATCAAATTGTCAAGTCAGTCATTAAGCGTTTCATTCAAAATTACAATGCTGCCGAACGGCGTACTCGTTTAGCACAAGTTAAAAAGGAAGCCGAACCGTTGCTGCACTTAAATTTGAGCGCTCCTTACTTTCACCAAACCCCAGCTAAAAGAAGTGACTTAGTGGGATTTAAAGATACTGACGAATCGGAAGTTCAGCAGTTTAAAACCATTCTAACCAGCGATTCGGGAATTTCGGAAAATGCCCTTAAACCAACTCAAGCTGAAGACGAAATTTTAATCGTGACCGAATATGCCGGTTTTCCTCTCCGACTGATTAGCGGTTTGGAAGCAATGCGAAACCCTTACATTCGCGAAAATAATATGGGTGGTTTCCTCCATAATGATTATCGCACTGTATTTACCGATATTATTCCTCCTGATGCCAGAACGATCGAGGATTTGGAGGATGTTTTCTATCCTTGTTTGGCGTTTGAGTTAATCAAGTCGAACCCAGAAACTCAGCAGTTAGAGTTTCAATATCACGATGGATTGCGCGATGTTAACAATACTGCTGCGCTCAGTCCTGTGTGGAATCAAGCTTTGGAGGAACTGGCGAACCGAAGCGATATGACGGGAGCTTTGACGCAACTTTTGAATGGTGCGATCGCAAATATAGAAAGACAACCAAACCTGTGGGAAAAACACTATTTACCCAAACTGCGGCAATTTGTCGCGCTAGTCGATAAACTACCAGAAGACGACCCCAATTATCCCTACAAAGCAACTGTAGCAGGAGTTTCGGGAACTACCAGCACAGTAGCCAAAGAAGGAATCATCGATCGCTTCCGCAAAAAAATAGAAGCGCGAGTTAAATCCATCTCAGTACCAAATTCCCCGCCGAGAAAACCGACCCAGGAGTCAGAAGTTATTGACGGCGAATTTCTTGAGCCTGTGGTAGATTCTAGCGACCCCAGACTACAAAGGGAACTCGATCGCTTAGAACAGGAGTTGAGAGATGGTTTGATTACTCAAAAAGGGTACGAAATCAAACGTCAAGAAATAATCAAAAAATACTCCTAATCCCTCGTGACCAGGCAGAGCCTGGTCACGAAAAACAAAATTTCAGCAGAGTAAGGGTGTATGTACGACAATGTTTGCAAGTTTTTAACTGAACAATTCACCGCCGATATCGCCACTTGGCTATTAGGTTCACCAGTCAAATTAACTCAACTTAGTCCAACCGAATTATCCTTAGAACCAATTAGAGCAGATTCCTTAATTCTACAGGATGTTGATAATAATTTGGTACTCCACCTAGAGTTTCAAACCGACCCAGACCCAGAAATTCCCTTTCGCATGAATGACTATCGCTTGCGCGTTTATCGTCGTTTTCCCCAAAGACAAATGCGCCAGATAGTCATATATTTGAGAAAAACGAATTCCGAATTAGTACGGCAAAACACTTTTTCATTAGAGAGGACAACACATTCATTTGATGTTATTCGCCTTTGGGAAAGACAGCCAAGTGAATTTCTCAATCCTAATTCTGTGGGATTATTACCATTTGCAGTATTAAGCAATACAGAAAATCCTCAACAGATACTCAATCAAGCCGCACAATTGATTCAGGAAATACCAGAGAAAAGGGTGCAGAGTAACCTAGTTGGGACTACCGCAATCTTAGCTGGGTTAGTATTGAAGGAAGAGGTGATTAAGACAATTCTGAGGGAGGAAGTTATGAAAGAATCAGTGATTTATCAAGAAATTTTGCGAACTGGATTTCAGCGGGGTCGTCTGGAAGGCAGACAGGAAGGCAGACAGGAAGCCACAGAGCAATTTGCTCGTACTTTGCTGCAAAGAAATATGCCTGTAGACGAAGTGGTAAGTTTGACAGGACTGACAATTGAACAAGTGCAAAATCTACAGGATTCTGTGGATAATAACTAAATTTTAGTGTGACCAGGTTAAACCTGGTCACGTCAACTAGAAGACTCTATCTCCTAGTCGAGGGTAGCTCGGAAGAACCTCTTAAAACACGAGAACAGTTTATCATCAGAAATTCAAGGTTTTTGCCATGCCGCTAGTACCGCCTTACTTAGTTTTTCTCACTTTCGTACTTGTAATTTTGCCATCTATAGCTGCTATTTTCTTACGCTTCGCTGTCCATAGCCATCTGGCGGAGCAAGTGGTAAAAGTTAAAATGTTGCTCGCTGGTAACAGTAGTATAACGGAACCTAATATCGTTAAAAACCTGAAGTCAAGGTTTAAAGAAGCCAGTAGTAATTTAGAGCAGGTTAATACTGGAGCATTAATAGATCAAGTTTATAGCCAAGAGACAGTTTGGGGTATCTCTTGCGAACAAATTGATTACTTTTGCCGCGTTCTCCCTAACTTACTTTTATCGTTTGGATTGCTGGGCACTTTTCTAGGTATTATCATCAATTTGTCTGCACTGAGTCAAACGATCGGTCAAACCAATGCTAGCAATGTTAGCGATTTGGTGCGGGAATTACAAGAACCTCTGCAAGGTATGGGAATTGCCTTCACCACTAGCTTAACTGGAATACTTTTTAGCGCTTTGTTAACAGTAGTTAACTTGCTATTCAATGCTAATCTTGTCAAGTATCAACTGATTAATTCTCTAGAAGATTATCTAGACAATGTTTATCATCCAAGCCTAGAGGGTCAAACTCGCCTGGACAAAATAGTTAAGGGTATGGCAGATTCATTTGAAAATTTCTTAACTAGATTTGGGGTAACTGTAAGAGAAGCGGTGGAAGGTTCTCTGAAAGATAAACTGCAAGAAATTTTCGATGCTAATATTAAAGCTACTCAACTAGCAGAAGAGGTATACACCAGATTTGCGGAATCTTCTGGTACAATAGCTAGCGGTGCTAATCAGTTTAAAACATCTGCTAATGACTTGGCAAATGCTGTGGCGGCGATGATGATAACTGCCGATCGCTTTGAACAAGTGGGCCAAATATTTGAGCATAGCCAATTTCCCCAAAGGTTATCCGAGGCGACAGCAGATATGGCCAGGACGCAAGCTGAATTTTCTCATTCTGCTTCCATTTTAGCTGAATCGGTTCAATCTATAAAAAAAGCAGTCAGCGAACTGCGACGTTCCAGTCAGCAGTTTTTGAGTTCGCAAGAAGAAGTCAGCAGTATTAATCAGACATCAGGGCAATTTTTAGATTTGCATCAAAACCATCAGAAGTCTCTTGATGAGATTCTTACACAACTCCAGCAAGCATTGCCGAGTTTCCAGTCAATTATGGAGTTACAATCTGGAGGGGATAATTTCGAGAAATTACAAGTGGAACTGACGAATTTAGTGGAGACGCTGAGGAACTATACAGAGGGTGTTAATCTGGGTATTCAGGCTGTGGGCGATCGCATTTCCGAAACTATCAATAACCAATCCAATACTAACAACTCTCAACTTCAAGTTGTCATAGACAATATTCAGGAAGGCATTAATCATTTGGATGACACAAAACATGAAGTTTACAGGTTGAGACAAACACTGGAAAAGAGGTCAAATAAAGATAGTGTGGATGAAGCAAAATTAGATGAGATAGTAGATAAACTCAACAAAATTTAGGCGAGAATTATAAAAATAATTGGGGGGCCGATCGTGCGTCGTCGTTCACGGCATATTAATTCAAATGAAGAAGAACTCAACATCTGGCCAGCTTTCACAGATTTAATGTCTAACGCCTTCATGATTTTGAGTTTATTTTTCCTCCTATCTATCGTTAAAGCATCGATATTAAAATCAACTTCAGAACAGACAATTGCTAAACTGAGTCAAAGTGAAGAACAACTGAAAAACTTAGAAAACCGGGTAGCTTTTTTGCAGGAGGAATTGCTGCTAAAGACAAATCAAGTAACCAATCTAGAAGGACAGGTTGAACGACTGAAATCACCGCCGATTATTGTAATTAAAGATTCGGGTGAGTATAAATTTGAAAAAGGTAAGGCAGATTTGCCTTCAGGACTGCGTGGTAAAATAGAAACAGATTTTGCCAATCAAATTGAACGTTATGGGAGGGAATATAAAGGCTATGTTGTAGAGGTGATCGGTCATACAGACGGGCAGAAAAATAGCAGTCGTTATAGCAATTTAGATGATATACTAGAAATTGGAAATTTTAGTCAAGTTCAAGTAGGGTCTAATGCAGATTTGGGTTTAATGCGAGCATTAGCAGTTGTGAAAGTACTTGAGGATATTCAAAGGAAAGGTCGCTTAAAAGGGTTAAACTTTCGCGCCTATTCCGCTGCACAATTGGTTTTGCCAAAAGAATACTTTCCTCCTAACAATGGTAATGCGGATGAACCAACGCGGCGGCGCATTGAAATTAGGTTTACTCCGCCTGGTGTGGAGAGATAGAACAGCGATTTTGAGGTACGTTGTTGCGCTTCAGCGCTCAATCTGGCGCTAAAGCGCAACAACGTACCTTTTTTGGATCAATTCAATTCTGTTGTCTCTCCCTGACAAACCCCTCAAATCTAGATTATGCTGGTGGATTTTTTAGATACTTAGATCGACCCAAGTAGCTTTTTATTCGATTAAAACAGCCTATGGCAAAACCCCAAAGCCCACATATTCCAAGTTTCTTAAGTAGAACAGCCCACTCTTTAATCGATGACCGTTGCTGGTAGTATATGTAAACTAGATGTACGGCAGCATCACCCATCATTCCAGGAGACTTAAGACGCTTTCCCTCAGCCAGTAATTTTAGAAAAGTTATTATAGCATCAGAAATATTACCCGAATACTCTAAAATACGCGCCCGATTAGCTAATACTTTTGCCATTGAGAAATCAGCATAATCAAGATTGCGATAGGACTCTTCTGCATATTCTAAATACTTTAATGCTGCCTCATAATTAGGCTCTCGATATTTGCTATAGGCAGATGCAGCTAATCCTGATATGTGTCCTTCGGCTTCAGCAAATGAAGTTTGAACAACTCCTAGCATTTCTTCAGTTGCTTTCCTGAATCTAGTAATAGCTTCTTCTAATGTTTGACGAGCCTTTACAATTTCACCTTTGCGGTATTCTAACCATCCTATTCCATAATAGTTTAGGGCTATAAAGAGAACATTATTAGACTCCTCAGATAGAATTTTGCCCTGAGCAAAAGCTTTCTCAGCTTCTTTAAGTTTATTAGCTTCCAGGCAAGCCATTCCCAAACTATATAAAACACGCCCTCGATCAAATTTATCACCAATAGAGTCAAGCAGACGATCTGATTCCTGATATGGTGAGATAGCCAAGTCGCTCTTACCCCAACGATCGTATAAAGTGCCTAGATTTAGTAACGCACTAGCCTGCTGATAAATGTCGCCTTGTTTCCGAAATATTTTCAGTGTTTTTTTTATATGCCATTCAGCTTTCTGAGGTTTTAGAGAACGTTGTAAAGTAATCCCTGCGCCTAAATGGTTTAATGCTAAGAATGCCTTCAAAAAGATAATCATATAGCTGTCGTTCTGTAGATACTGTCTGCAAACCTTCAATAGCATCGTCTGGACTTAATACATCGACCTGACTTACAAATAATTTCATTGCCAATGGCATACCTTCTGTAACATCTAATATTTTTTCCATCTTTGAATCAGGTAATTCTAAGAGAGGATTTCCGTTCTGATTAGAGTATTTTTCTTCAGCAATTTCTCTGATAAATTCTCGTGAGACTGGACGACTCATTTTTGTCATCTGGTATCGAATAACATTTGCATCGACCTGTTCCCTACTTGTTAAAATAACACTACTTTTTCCCAATACTTGCTGTAACTTTTCTGCTAGTTTACCGGGACTTTCTGCATCTTCTAGTCCATCTATGACAATCAGACAACGACTTGCTTCTAGAACCTTGCAAATCTCTTGTTCAAGTTTTTCTTGATCTTGTCCCAGGATTACCCAGTTTGGTATCCTTAGTTCTTCACCTATTTTTCTTAAAGCATCCTCTGTTGTTAAGCTTGCCTCCATGCGGGGATCGGGTTTACCAAATAAATCGGCTTTATACTCACATACACGGGCACGAACCCAGGCAACTCTTGAAAAAATTCTGGCATTGTAAGTATCGCTTACAACTTTGTGGCAAAACGCTGTTTTACCCATGCCACCCATTCCAACAATACTAAAAATTTGAGGACGATCTTCCTCCAAATATTTCAGCATATTATGTCGTTCATCACTGCGACCAATGAATTTATTGTAGTGCTGCTCATCTCGCCATGTAGTCGCTCCAGCGATTTCGCCCTGAGCATCTAACACCTCAGCCAGTTTTGGCCCCATTTGGTCAGTCACAGACGCATCTGCTACTGAACCTGGGTTTTTCGCCCATTTGGGAAATATTTCCTCGCGCAACCAAAGTTTAGCAATTTCGCATTTATCTTTTTTAGCGCCATTGAAATCACAACCCGCCGCTTCCAGCTTTTTAAATATCTGCTTCAAAAAGTCGCGCAGGGCAAATTCTCCAGATTCGAGTAAATTCGGCTGCAAAACTTCTGCGAGATTCTTATTTTCTAAATCATCATTATCTTGGCGAAAGCGTTCCAAAAATACTAGCTTGCACCTGTCCCTAAACCCAAAGCTTTTAGCCATTGCTTCTAGGAACTCTTGCTCTTTTTCTTTATATGTTGGCAGAGTCATAACCTATCCCTCCGAGGTCGTCTGATTAAATCATATAGGTACTTGCTCGGATTTTACAGAGGGTTTCGCTAATTTTCTATCTGGTTCTATCTGATTCTACCTGCTCTATTTACTCTATTTACATAACAAGCGATGTCCTAATAGATTTAAGTTAACCAACCCAAAACAGGAAACTTAAATCATGTCTCACAATCTCGAACCCATCAAAGATATTATCCCTCGCATCTTATCCCACAATCCTGAATTAAATGCTTTAATCCAGCATTTTCAATTAAATGATATCACAACACCGCCACAATTACCAACCCCAAATTTGAGCCAAATCTATGTACTTGATTCCCGCGTCACATGGCACATCCCCGATAAAAAATTTAAGCGTGCCAAAAATCATATTTTGCAAATGAGTAAACCTTGTCGTGGCTTCAACAGCATAAACAGTTTAGGCGGTTGGGTGAACGATGAAGATAAATGGGAACTGGAAAAAATTCGCTTGGTAACTTCCTTTGCACCTTTTCCAGTTATCCGCCAACATCTGTTAAATATCTTGTTGGGTTCTTATCAAATGGGTAAGGCAATTCAAGAAAGCGCAATTGGTTTGGAAATTGGCATTCCCGATGGTGTTTGGATGCTGATTATTTCTACCAGATAATCAACGCTGCATCCGTCACCCGCCTGGGAATCAATTCCCAGGCTAATAGCGAAAGTCGGATAAATCCGACTGAGGAAAAAAACAAGAAGTACCGTTTATCCACCCAAAATATGATCTGATAAATAGTCCTCTTCAGAGGACTTTCGCTATTAGCCTGCGATTTGAATCGCAGGCGGGTGATGATCGAAATGCAAAATCTATATATAACAAATCCACCTTAATTTACCCCTGCCAATTCTGCTTTGCCCTTGCAAATATCTCATCTATCGTTTGCCCTTCATAAAGCCGCCGAGAAACTTCTACATAATTCGTAGGTTCCCGATGCAAAAGTGTGAGAAATCGTAAAGCAGCAGCAGAACCAAGCGACTTTTGTAAAGCCTCTATCCCCTTAAGTCTGATTTCTGTATCATCCATAATCTTTTACCATCCTGACAGGCCAAAGCTTCCATCTGGATTCTTGTCTGTAAAGGATCGTCAAACCCCCTTTGAAAACAATTGTAATCAATATAAATTAAATCCATATTAATTGGTTATAATTAATTATCTCTCTGTTTAATTATTATATCACATTCAATCAAAAAGCAAACAGTATGACACAAACTCTAGACGCCATCTATGAGAAAGGTGTTTTCCGCCCTTTAACTAAACCGGAAATCGCTGAGGGACAATCCGTAAAATTAGTAGTTGAAACCTCATCAAAATTAAATCCCGAAGAAATGCTTAAATTAGCCGCTCAAGTCTACGAAGATTTATCTGAAGAACAGATAAATGAAATTGAACAAATTGCCATTGAACGGGGCAATTTATTGACGGAAAATACCCCCTAAAGGCTTTATCTATGTGATTTTAGATACCGATCGACCTCAAATTCGCCCCATTGAGCTAATCAACTGGCTCAAAAGCGCCAAAAACGATCGCACTCCAGACAATTGCCCTCTTTCCCTCCCTAGTCTAGGATTAAGGTTGGTTGGTGCTATCTTTCCAGTGACCGATGGAATATTGGGAATTTCTAATCCAAAAAGAAGGCGATCGCACCTGGCAACCCCTAGAATCGCCAGATGTCGAACTCCAGCAAGGTCGATATCGCATCCTGGCTCGATCGGGCCGTATAGATACCGAAGTGGACATTCGGATTATTCATCAGTCCACCGACGAAGATCCGCCTAAGCGTCGAATGCAAAAGCGATCGCGCCGCACCAACTCAGACGGGTTAATGGTGCTAATTCCGTTTACCCATCTCAAATCGGGAATCTGGGAATTCCGCTGTCGTCCAGACTTAATCACCGATTTAATGGGCGATTCCTGGAAGCACACCCTTCGCCTGCAAGTGCTGTCAACGCCTAAAGATATCCCCCCCCAACCTGCCGGTGAAGATGGCAGTGCAGGCGTCTCCCTGGCCGAATTAGGCGAGATTAGCGAGTCACCAGTCCTCCCAACAGAGTCCCCAATTCCACAAGACCAGTCAAACCCAGATATTCCACCGAAAACTGCCGAACCGGAACAATCAAATCCCTGGACACCAGTTTTCTCGCCAAAACCAACAAACGCCAACTCTCACCCCCTACTGCTAACCCTAAGTCAGCAAACTTATATCGCCCGTCACGGACAGCCCATAAACCTATCGGGACAAGTTGCACTTCCAGAAACATCTGAAGATCGAACTGCTAGCCCCCCACCCATCTTTAGTGGAGAACTGCGAATTCGCCTGCGCGATCCCCAGAATGCCAAGATTTTAGCCGATCGCCAGCAACCGTTATCAGCACAAACGATCCCTTTTACCTTTGCTTGCGATATCGAAATCCCTCCTAACAGCAAAACCCATTTGGTTTTGGGAGAAATAACTCTCTATAACGCCACAGAAACACCAGACGACCCACCACTGGTTCTAGCAAGCAAATCCTTTAGCATTACTGCCGATTTGGATGACTTGCTGAGTGCCTTTGCCGAAAGCGTACAGCAAAATGAAACAGACTTTTTTGACCCTGCATCAGCAGAGTCTGGAAAAGGAACAACAGAAGACGATCGCGAAGAAACCCCGAAAACCGTCCCGTTCCGACCCTTAGAACCCTCTGTCGGTCAGTCTTTGCCCCCCCTACTTCACAAACCAGATCCGACAAAATCAGCCTCTAAACGGCTCGATCTGCCGACATTTGGCAATACTTCTACATCTGCCCCAGCTGCCAACACCGAAACTCAAGCTGATTCAGCATCGGCAGATTTGACCGCCCCCGAATCGGAAGTACAATCTGCCGAGTCAAAGACTGAGGAAGTCTCCCCATCCCTAACCGAACAGGATTCTACTCCAGAAGCGGCAACAGCAGCACCCCCTAACTCCGAACCGCAAACCGAAGTTGCCGAAACTGATGCCGATCCTGAGCCGTCCCCAGAGGACATAGCTTTTCAATCCTTGAGACTCGAAGATCGTTTTTGGTCGCGGTTGAATTCTTTAGCTACTGACGCTGAGTTATCCGCTGAGTTATCCGCTGAGTTATCCGCTGAGTTATCCGCTGAGTTATCCGCTGAGTTATCCGCTGAGTTA
>CASBRD010000213.1 GCA_949128025.1 Oscillatoriales cyanobacterium PMM_0008
ACCCTTGATAGCAAGCATTTAGTCAGTTGTCAGTGGTCAGTGGTCAGTGGTCAGTGGTCAGTGGTCAGTGGTCAGTTGTCAGTTGTCAGTTGTCAGTTGTCAGTTGTCAAGAAAATTTCTCCTCTGCTCCTCTGCTCCTCTGCTCCCCCACTCTCCCACTCTCCCACTCTTCCACTCTTCCACTCTTCCACTCTTCCACTCTTCCCCTCTCTTCCCCTAGCCCCTAAAAAAATATGTCAGTTTTTGTTGAGGACGTAGAATCGGTCAGCCTTGCGCCTCTAGCACCTCCAGAACAAGCTCAGAGCGATCGACAGCAGACTACAGGCGTTTTCGTCACTATCCACGGCCATTTCTACCAACCTCCACGTGAAAACCCTTACCTAGATGCGATCGAGCGTCAGCCTAGCGCGGCTCCTTTTCATAATTGGAACGAGCGAATTCACCACGAGTGCTATCGCCCCAATGCTTTTGCAAGGGTGTTAAACGATGGCGGCGAACTCGTGGGGATCGTCAATAACTACGAGTACATGAGCTTTAATATCGGCCCGACGCTGATGTCGTGGCTGGAACGCTACGATGTCGAGGTTTATCAGCGGATTCTAGAGGCAGACCGCAAGAGTTGCGATCGCCTGAACGGTCACGGAAATGCTGTAGCGCAAGTGTACAACCACATCATCATGCCACTCGCCAATGAGCGAGACAAATACACCCAAATTCGCTGGGGCAAAGAAGATTTCCGCTCCCGCTTCGGTCGCGATCCCGAAGGAATGTGGCTAGCAGAAGCCGCTGTAGACTATGTAACCCTAGAAACCCTGATTGCCGAAGATATTCGCTTCATCGTTCTGGCTCCCTCCCAAGCCCAGCGCTGTCGTCCCATACCCGCTTACCCCCCCTCTGTCCCCCCCGTAGACGGGGGGGATGAAAGGGGGGGTGACTGGATTGAAGTGGGTGGCGCTCAGATCGATCCCAGGCGTCCCTATCGCTGTTTCCTACCAGGCACCGAAAAATATATAGATATCTTTTTCTACGATGGTCCGATATCGCGGGATATGGGCTTCGACGATCTGCTCAACAGTTCCCATAACTTATCGGGGCGGATTGGCACAGCCATCGGTGGCGATCGCCGACAGGCCCAGCTGATCGCCGTCGCCACCGATGGAGAAACTTTCGGTCACCACAAGGGAGGTACGGAAAAGTGCCTCGCCTATGCTTTTACAGAACAGTTTCCCCGTAACGGCTGGAAGGTGACGAACTTTGCTCATTACCTCAGCCTCAATCCCCCTACTTGGGAAGTGGAACTCAAGCCAGTGACAGCTTGGAGTTGCTCTCACGGGGTAAATCGGTGGCAGGATGATTGCGGTTGCGGTGGTGGGGGCGGCTGGCATCAGAAATGGCGGCGTCCGCTGCGGGATGCACTGGATTGGTTGCGCGATCGCTTAATCGAGGTTTATGAAGAGACTGGGCCGAAGTTTTTCCTCGATCCCTGGGTGGCGCGTGATGAATACATAGATGTAATTCGCGATCGCACTCCAGCCAACATAGAACGATTCCTCACTCGCCACCGCGCCCACCAACTTACACCAGTAGAACAAATAGACGCCCTACGCTTGCTGGAAATGCAGCGCCACGCCCTGCTGATGTATACCAGTTGCGGCTGGTTTTTTGAAGAACTATCCCGTCCGGAAGGAGTGCAGATTCTCCGCTATGCCGCCCGCGCCTTGGAATTGGCAGGAGAAGTAGCTGGAATGCAGTTGGAAAAAGAGTTTCTCCTCCACCTTACCCTGGCTCCGAGTAACATCCATGAGTTCAAAAATGGTGCTGAAGTCTATCGACAGCTGGTGGTATCTGCTCAAGTTAGCTTCAAACAAGTAGCCGCGCACTACGCCATCACTTCCCTGTTCGCCAATTATCCCCAGGAAACTCGCGTTTATTGCTACACCGCACATCGCCTCGACTACCAGTTGCAACGCATGGGGACACTGACTCTGGCGGTGGGGCAAGTGCGGATGGTATCGGAAATTACCTGGGAAAGCGTGCATTTGGTATTTGCGGTTCTGCATCTGGGCGGTTGGGATTTCCACTGCTGCATTCAACCCTTCTCCAGTAGTTGTGCGTATACCCAGATGAAAGAGCAGTTGTTTGACGCGCTAGAACAAGCTAGTGCAGCACAAACGATATTGGCGATGAGCAGAATGTTTGGGGATGAAACTTACGCTTCGGGAACGTCTTCGATTTACAGTTTGCAGAACTTGTTTGCTGAAGAAAGACAGCGGATTATGAAGCTGTTGAGTAAGGAAACACTGACGCGGCTGGATCAACTTTATACCCAGGTTTACCGGGATAATTACAGCGTGTTGATGGCCTTCCACCGGGATGAATTGCCCGTACCTCAAGAGTTGCAGGTTGCAGCAGAGATTGCGCTGAGTAATCGTGCGACGATCGCGCTGCGGGAGTTGGAACATGAATTGACCGATTTGGCAGATGGGCCTGCCCATCTGGGTTTGAGCCAATTGGCCGAATTGGAAGCGATCGCCACAGAAGCCAAAAATATGCGCTCTCAGTTGAATATCCGCGAAGGGAAGCAAACGTTGGAACGGTTGATTTTGAAAGCTCTCTGGCATCTCCTCTACGACGGTAACCCAACTACTTTGGCAACGGATATCCAACGCATAGAACGCACGATCTCGGTAAGCGATCGGCTAAATCTTGGCTTATCTCTCGATCGAGTACAGGAAGTATTTTGCAGCTGCCTCCACAAGTACATCGTGCCCCAGTGCATACTGGTTGATGTAACTTGGAAGCCTGAAAACGAGGGAATCTGTCGTTGGGAATTAACTCAAATTCGTCCCCTGTTGCGTTTGGGTAAAAAGTTAGCAGTTGATGTCGATGTTTGGATGAAGCAGTTGACATAACGAAGAACGGGCTAGGGGAAGAAGGGAAGAAGGAAGAGAGAATGACAACTGACTAATAACATAGGGTAGGTGAATAACCTACCCTTTTCTGAGTGGTGACTTTTACCATGAACTTTCTAGGAATTGACCTCGGCTGGAGATTCCAATATGTAATATCGTGTCCGGTAGCATCGGTTACCTAAAAATTCCCGCTCTTATCTGCGTTCATCTGCGTTCATCTGTCTTCATCTGCGGTTAAATTTAACCAATGATTCCTACAGACAATGCCGATGTAACCGGACATGATATAACTTTATGATGCCGATTTTGATTGTTCATTGCTTTTTACCACCCGAATCAGGTGCTGAAGCGACGCCTGAAACGAGGATCTAAACTATCTGTTTTCCTTTGGTTGCAGGTGCGGCAGAGAGTATGCAAATTGCTGATATCGTTGGAACCGCCACGCGCTAGCGGGATGATATGATCGATCGTGAGTTCGGTTTCAAGTTTCGTTTTACCGCAACTTTGGCACTGATATTTGTCTCGCTCAAATACATATTTTCTCACTTCTGGTGGGATGGGAATTCGGGGGGTTTTGCTCATATATTTTATTGCTGATTATCTTGGTTGAGCATCTGACGTAGATCGTCGAGGGGTGATTCTGGTGGAATGATTTCTGGCTGATTGCTACTACCTGTTTCTTCAGTTTCTTGTTCCTCTGCATAAAATTCAAGGCTAATTTTAATTTTTACTTTTCCCTTTTTCCAGCTTTTAGAACCGAGGTTTAGAATTTCACAATCTATGCCATCTTTAAACCATTTCGCATATTCATCATAGTTATTATTAGGAGATACGGCATGATTTATCCTTACTTCTTGAGAATTTAACTCACTGCTTAGTTGAGATCCCATTCTGGAGTTAAATGATTGATTCACCGCTGTCTTGAATTTACTCACTTTGAATGTGACATCCCCAAACGACAAAACATCATCATCGCCGCAGTCTTGTAAATAGTAGTTATCTTGCACCTCAATCTCCTAGCTGTGTAACTGCACTTCTAAATATCCTCGTTTATCATTCGACGCAAATCGTCGAGAGGCGATTCTGGTTGACTGGTTTCTGGCTGATTGCTTCCAGGTGTTTCTTCAACTTCAGGCTCATCAGGACAGAATTCTATAGTAATCCTAAGTTTGCCTTTTTGCCAACCCTTAGAACCATACTTTAGAACTTCACCCTTAACACCTGTTGGCAAATCAATCGGTGGTGTCGCCCACACCCGCCAGGGACTCAAGTCCCTGGCTAATAGCGAAAGTCCATTAAAATGGACTAAAAGATTAGTATTCAGTCCACTCAAGTGGACTTTAGCTATTAGCCTGCGATTTGAATCGCAGGCAGGCCCGAAGCGAAGTCAGTGGCTCTGCGATTTGAATCGCAGGCAGGCCACAAGCGAAGTCAGTCGCTTTGTGTAGAATTAAACTATCATCAATTTGCCAACAATATCATTGATGATGCTATTGGCAAATCAATCGTTGGTGTCCCCCACACCCGAAGCGAAGTCAGTGGCTCGGCGATTTGAATCGCAGGCGGGCCTGAAGCGAAGTCAGTGGCTTTCTGTACAATTAAAATCTCATCAATTTACCAACAGCATCATTGATTTTCGGTTGGTTAGGCGGCTTACTTTATAGCGTTTTAAAATGAGTCGCGAACACATATTTAATAGTGAATGTTGGGTTACGACGCGGTAAAAGACGTATCTGTGAGCATTATTAAGTTAATTACCGCGTCTAACCCAACCTACCATTCTTTACATCTCAAATGGAAACACTATAGCTATGCAAAATGTTAAAATTTTCTACATTTCTCCAACATCTGCTATACCAGCTAGATCGGGAAAATCAGAACCTTCTGAATTAGGAGAAAGTGACATAACATCAGATTCACCAATTACAGGTAACTGATGCTCATACAATTGCATCGCCTGCAAACAAGCGTTTATGCCAGCAGCAGCCTGATTATAAACTTCAATTTTTTGCTCAACTTCGCTCATCAAGCGACGATTGCGATCGATTTTTTCCTCTGCTTCTTTTTCCAAAGTTTGCTCCAGATACGCACGCGCCTGATTGTATTGCTGCAAAATCTCATCAGCTTGGTTTTCTGCCATCGGCAATAACTGAGTATTGATAGTTTGATTGATAGTTTGGCGGAAGGTGCGGCGGATTGTATCGGAAACTTTTGGCTCGAAATCTAGTTTCAATAATTGCCGAATCGCCGGTTCCGCTTCTACCATGCTTTCGCAGTCGTAACTTTGCGAAGTTTGCTGCAATGTTTGACGGAATTGATATATGGAGAAAGTACCTTCGTCGTAGAAACGGGGACTTTCGCGCACGAAGCGATCGCACTCCACTTTCGACTGATTAACTAAAGCTTGACTAACTTGTTTCTCCAGCACTTTCAACTGTTGCTCAATTCCACCATCATTACCCAGCAATCGGTACAAATGGCGGTAGTATTCCGACTTGCGAATTCGCTCAGTCAATCGCTGAAAAAAGTTAGCAACAACTTCCTGGCAAGACTCAACTAAAATATCTTCTAATTGATTCGCCAGATAATAAAGTGCCTCCACCAAAACTGCTAATAAAGGTGCAGTAGCATTGCGGGGATGGCTGAGAGTTGCGCGTTGGTAAGCCGCACGTACAGAAAAGCTATCCAGCAATTCATCCAAACGGCGAATCATCCGAGATTGGAGTTTGTGAAAATCTGTTTTAAAACCTTGGCAGCTATCTGTGACTACCTGATTAACCTCTTGTGCCATATGTTCGCGAAATTCATTACCAACTTGTTGAAGCTGTTGGTTTAAAAGCCCCAATTCCTGCGCTTTCATCGATTCAATTTCGCGAGGCTGACTATCCAATTCTCGGTATAGGGACAGGTAATGTTTTTTCAGGCTAATGCACAGAGGTTGCAAGTCAACAGCCAAATTCTTAAATAGTTCGGGACGTTTTTCGTGAGTCAGGTAATGGGTAATGGCGTTCCGAAATTCCTCAATGCCGCTATCTTCAATCAGTTGCTTAATTAGCGGCGTTCCCCATTCAGCTAGAATCCGCACATAGTTCTCGTTTGGGGTTTCATAACTATTGACAGAAACGCGAAACTTACTGGGGGACAGCTTGCCGGAGTTAGCGCAGTAGCGATTAAATTCATTGACGAACTGCGGCGTTTCTTCTCGAATACTACTATTTTTGACGCTTTCAGAAAAGATGGAATCTAAACCAAAGCGATCGCGTCCGCTTGTCCCTTTAATTTGGCTGCCGTAAAATCCCAGTAACCCGCTTGTTTTATATACCTTCGGCGTATCCCGAAACTGGGAGGTAACTAAGTCATCTAACCTTTGCCGCAACTGAGTGTTGTACCAAGTTTCGTCGATGCGGTTGAAGGCGTAAAAAACGCGATCGCGAATTCCCGGATTACCCCGCATCTTCTCCAGCAGTTCCGTTTCTTCCGTCGTCATGTCACCCGCAGAGGCTGGTTTAAGAACGCACACAACTGCTGAAGTTTCCGGATCTTCAATTTTGCGATAAGTCAGTTCGGCATCTTTTTTGACTGGCGCATCAATCCCCGGCATATCAATCAAAATATTGCCATCTTGTAATAAGGGATGATAACAGTAATACTCGATGCGCTTCAAAACCGCACTGTTACTACCCCGACGCGCATAACTGGCAGCTTCCTTGAGATTGGCAAAGTCGAACTGTTCCATAGAATAAGTGGCATTGGCATCGGCGTAAATGCGATCGCAATTCGCCACATACCCTTGCAGCAACAACATCAGCGCCTTCGCCTGTTTCTCACGTTCTGACTTGCTTTCGCCACCCTCCTGCTGGATGATTGCTTCGCACCCCTGGCGCAACAGGTTCATCACCTCAGTATCGTAGATATTTGGAGGTGCTGCTAACCCCAGTCTTTTGCAGATGGCAAGTGCCTGTTCCCGAATCTCCGCCTCGCTGAGAAACGTCAGCACTACTCGTTCTTTGTCCAGTTCCGCATATTCGATATAACATTCCGTACCAGTAGCGTGTCCTTCTGCGCTGTAAAGCAATTCCCGTTCCAGCAATGCGTTAATCAGCATTGATTTACCAGCACTAAACGCACCAGCAAACACAATTTCAAATTTCGGGGAAATCGCTTTTCGCAGGGAAGCTTGGATTGGTGTGATATCATACTGCGATCGCAAAGACGTTTCCTGATGCAGCAAATGCAGCAGACTATCCACCTGTTCTGACAAATTCTGACACAGCGGCACTATTTGATTCATTGTAAATCCCATCCTTCTAATGACCGATATCAGATTTTATATCATGTTCGGTAGCATCGGTTACCTAAAAAATTCCTGTGATTATTCTTATCTGCGTTTATCTGCGTTCATCTGTCTACCCTACGGGAAGGCGAAGCGCCTACATCTGCGGTAAAAATTTAACCAACGATGACAACAGACAATTTGACGGTATCACTTATGTACTAACGATGCAACGGGACACGATATTCTATATTAGATTTAAAAAGACAAGATTGTCAATTAAAAATAAATTTGAAATTTATCAATCAATAATGACTAGCTGATTAACCAATTCTTCCAAATCGAGATAAAATACAATTTTATCATTAGTAATTTGGATAATATTTTGAATTGCTGACGACAAGTTGCTCTGCTGATAAAGTTCTGGAATCTCACCAAATTTGTCTTCTGCTACTTCCAAGACAGTTGGTATTTCAGGAATGGGAATACCGATGCGCTGTCCTTCTTTGAGCGTACAAATAATTAAGTATTGACGTTCTCGCTCATCGTGACTGCTGATAAAAATCTTAGCCGGATCGATGAGAGTAATTATTTCATTTTTATATTCTACCAAACTGCGACCGCTGTGAAGAACACCGTGGGGTGTAAATTCGTTGATAACGTGCTGCACTCGATCGATAGAAATAGCATATCGTTCGTTTCCCAGTTGAAAGGAAACCAGTTTCCGCATGGGAATGCGAGTTGCAAGATAGCGTTTACTGCGAAATCGTCGGCTCATATTTAATTTGGGGACTGGGGACTGGGGAGAAGAGTGGGAGAGTGGGAGAG